>NZ_QKTK01000012.1:0-125377 GCF_003234475.1 Curtobacterium sp. MCBD17_008
GCGGCAACGTGGCCTGGGGAAGTTGACCCCGATCGAGTACGAGACGATCATCAACCCACAGGTCGCTCTCGCGGCCTAGACGAACGAGTCAACGAAACCTGCAGCAGTCCCTGGTGGCTGTTCGGTCTGTTGGCCATCGCGTCTGCGATCGTCGGCTGGCGCTTCACACAGATGCGCATAGAACTACGCGACAGCGATCTGGTACTGCGAAACCTCTTCACGCAGGATGTGATTCCTCGTGATCAGGTCGTCGAGATTCGCGACGGGCAGTTCTTGAATTGGAAAGCCGACGGACAACAGCACGAGCGTCTCGTCCTCTACTTGATGGGCAGCATGGAGACCGGGAGCCGCAACCCGGAGGGTCGTGCGAAGCAGGAGGCCACCGACGCAGTGGCGGCATGGCGTAGGCGCGCTACCGACGAGGCGTCTCGATAGCCAAGTGGGCGCGTCCGGTAGAGGATCGGCTTGCGGGCTCCATCTCGGAACCGCTCTGCGCGCTTCCACTTGCTAGGTTGGTCGTTAAGAACGAGGAGGTTCAGCTCGGGCGTCCGCAAAGCCTGCAAGTGCGCCAGGACCATCAAGAACGGAACCTAATCATGGACAGAGGCTTGATCCTCGCGTTCATTTTCGCAGGAACAGTCGTAGCCGTCGTAGCGATCATTCTCACGATCGTTGACTTCCGCAGAGGTAAGTCAATGTCTAGTCGATCAATTGGAACGTTCGTTGCTTCGGGTGTAATGATGTTAGTCGGAATTGTCATAGCCCTCACGTAGTCGAACGCAGGATGCGAAGTATTCGAGCGTGACGACGCAAGCTGAGACGGCGATCTCCTCAACCGCCGCCACCGCAGCGACCGGGGCCCGAGCCGACAAAACGCCCGGTGAAGGATCGGCTTATGAGACAGCGGTCGCCCTCTAGTCTCAGGCACATGAATGCACTCGTCGCAACCGCGGTCGTCATGCTCGCTGCTGTCAGAATGAAGTCGGGCGCCACGATTCCTCTGTGGGCGTTCGTCCTCGTGATCGTGGCGATCGTCGCTGTCGGAGTCATGATGTTTCTTCGCCGCAAGCACTGACTGCCCCTCGGAGAGCTGGAGCGTCTCGTTCGGTAGCGGATCGACTATCGGGCAGCTCGCCGGCCCACGCCGTCCTGCACTTGGTTTGCTGCCGCGGGTGGCACTTGCGAAGGAAGCAGGAGCATCGTAACGGGCGGGCTGAGTGGCTCCAGCGAGCCTCGCGCTCCCTCGGCTGCGCCAGCCCGCTCAGTAGCCGCCGACCACAATGAAGGAGATCCAGTGATCATCAAAGAGGGCAAGGAAGTGCCCGGCGCCATCTTGGCATCCGTCTTCGTGGTGATGGGGGTCCTGTGTTTCCTGACACCGGACCAGGTGACGCGTCATGGGTTCCCGGTATGGGTGCTCGGGATAGTTCTAGCCGTTTCGGGTCTTGTCCTATGGGGTGGCGTGGTGCAGAACCTGCTACGGCGCCGTAGGTGAGGCGCGGACAGTTCGTCGAGAGAAGATGTCGGATAGCCGATCGGCTTTCGGACAGTGACGATCTCAGTCGAATTCGTCGAACCGGTACTGCGCTGACGCGCCGGCGTAGAAGACGACCTGGGTGGGCGGCCCGACATCGCTCTGCAAGCGCCCGGCAGTTCGAAGTCCGAGGGCGCGGGTCTCAGCGTTGCCGAACGGCGTCCCGACTCGTTCGGTAAGGGAACGCCAGTGAACGACTGCTTTGGCTGTTCCTTCACGGGCGCCCGCAGCACGCGCCGATTTGACGTCGCGCTTCCCGTCATGCAAGAACTCGACCTCTGTCCCTGGCCGTCTGCTCGGCAGTACGACGGCCGTCCCCGACTCGGTCACCGTGTCGATCCCTCCGCCTGCGCCGCACCAGACGTGCGTGTCGTCACCGAGCTCGAGCTGGACGCGGCTCGCGAGGGTGAACGCCTCGACCCCGTGGACGGCCAACACCTCAGGGGACACCGAAGGCGACGGGACAGGGCGGGACTCGTCACGGTCGTCAAGAACGGCGTCCCACGCGTGCTCGAAGACGCCGTTCCACGCCTGCAAATCGTGTCGGAGGGACGTGCTCAGTCCGAGGTTTGCGGCCCCGGCGACGTCGAAGTGTTCACGCGATCCGCGGTACCACAAGGGGGAATCGTCGACCATGTACTCGGCCATCACGAGGATGATCACGCTCATTACCAGGACAGCGTACGACGGCGTCCGGCAAAGGATCGGCTATCGAGACACCGGGCGAGTTGCTCCGTACTCTCGAGGTCGACAGCCGCTGCTGCGGACTGCGGCCGATCACCTAGGCTCTCCGTGCATGAGACATGACAGTGAATGATGCAGGCCGTGCCGAGCGTGCGTCGCCTCGAAGGTACATTCCCGTTGCTACGGCCGTGCTCGTGGTAGCCGCGGTCATGTCGCCCCTCGTCCTGTCAGCCTTTCCTGGGGGCGACATCTCCTTCGGTTGGGTGCTCGGTGTACCGCTCGGGCTTGGAATCGTAGGGGCAGTGCTTGCTCAGCATTCTCCATCGCTCGGTAGGAAAGCGCGCTCGGTGTGGGTAGTAGTTTCCGTCCTCGCGGCACTCTTCACCGTGCCAGTGGTTTACACCGTTGCTATCCTGTTCGAGGCCGTCGGCTGGACTATCAACGGTCCGCCACCCTGGCTGTAGCGAGACGTGTCCCGAGAGCCACAGTCGCTCGGAAGCGACTACGAGCCCACGTCAAGGTCCGATCCTCAGGACGCGTCTGGTGCCGTCCGGCGAAGGATCGGCTTCCGGACTAATGGGAGAGCCCCTTCGGGCGAACCCAATTGTGTCTCCGCAAAGAGTCAAGGCCCTCTGGCCGTCGTCGGACACGGGGTAGCGTGCACGCATGACGTCATGGTGGGATCGCACAGATCCATCGGACCGCACAGACCTAACGAATCGCACTCCTGCCGGGATGATCGCGTCCTGGTGGAACGTCATCGCGGGTGCTGTACTGATGATCGGTTTCCCCGTCGGTGTCCTCAGCGGCGGTCTCGATCCAGCGCGCATCGCCTTCGCACTCTTCGGATTGGCCATCACGGTGGCAGTGGAGCTCGTCTTCTTGAGGAAGCTCGTCCAGCGCATCGCCGGCCGTCGGGCACTTCGCGCGGAGCGCGCGCCGACGACGGGTGAGCCTCCGCCCTCTCGCGTATCGCAGCGTCCGCTGGCCGATCCCCTACCGGAACGACCACGAGCGACCGAGGCGGCGTTCGGTAGCCCACCGGCTAGCGGGACTGTTTCCATGGCCCGTGAGTAGTGTCCATTCAGACAAGCGCGAGCGCTGCTGCATCGCGCGCAGCGAGAGGATCTGATGTTCACTGGCGTGGGATTCGAGCCAATTCGTACCCGATCGTCGCAGTCATTGGGGTCGCGATCATCATCGTGATGATCGTCCGAGCGAAAGGGCGACGATGATGCGCGCGATCGCCATCACGCTCTTCATCATCGGCGCAGTGCCGTTCGCGAGCGGCATCGTCTACTACCTCATCGACTACAAACGAACTGGCAAGCTCTATCGCAAGAAGCTCCCGTGGTTTCCGATCATCATCACCGGTTGGGCGCTCTGCGCCGCGGGCGTGCTGACCGGCATCATCGGCACCGGCGGACAAGGGTTCGCCTGATTACTGCAGCGGCAGAATTGTTCTGATGCTGTCGCCGCACCGAACGACGCCGGCCAGGCAGCAAGCGAGCGTCAAGCTGTCTCGCTGATCGATCCTCTACCGGGCAGACCCACGCGCGGCAACGGCACCCAGTGGACGGTCGGCTAGTGGGACGTCAGTCCGAGTCGGGATGCTGCTTGCGTGACGACTGGTCCGCGTCCATGTCGCGCGTCCGCAACAGCCCGCTGCACCTGCTCCGGGTCGGCTTCCGGACGTGTCGGCGATCCAGCGTCGAACGGAGGGTGAGGGTCGTACTCCATGGTCAGTTGAACGGCACGGGCTGTGGCTTCGTCGTACACCTCAGCGGTGACGGTGAGGGCGAAGTCGATGCCACTGGTCACCCCGCCTCCCGTAATGACTCGACCATCACGGACCTCCCGCGCATGCTCGGGCACAGCTCCGATGGTCCCGAGCAGAGAGTGGGACGCCCAGTGCGTCGTAGCCCGCTTGCCGAGCAGCAGGCCCGCAGCGCCGAGCACGAACGCTCCGGTACACACGCTGGTGACGTAGCGCGCATGCTCAGCCTGCCGCGTGACGAAGTCGATGGCTCGCTCGTCGTCGAGCAGGTCGAACGCACCTTGCCCTCCCGGGATCAAGAGCACGTCCGCCTGTGGGGCTTCGTCGAACGTCGCCGTCGGCACGATCGAGAATCCCGAGTCGGTGGCGACCGGCTCTCGGTCGTGCCAGGCCAGGTCGATGGTCGCACCGGGCAGTCGTGAGAAGAGCTGCACCGGGCCAGTCAAATCAAGCTGCGTCACGTTCGGGAACAGCAGCGCGACGAATCATCCTCGCCAGACCGCGGAGATTCCGGTAGCCGATCGATTACCGGGCACCCTTGAGCGCAGTCGCACTCGACTGCTCCTGATCAAGACGTAACCTGCACCTCGGCCGGCCGTCCGGCAATCAGCGCGGCGCTGAGGTCCGCCAAGGTATCGAGTCGGAGGTCCGCGAGACGTGCTTCCGGCCGTTCAGCGTGAAGATGACCCCACGGCCCTCTCCGAATGAACGCGGTCCGCATGCCGGCAGCGCGTGCTGGTAGGACGTCGTTATCGAGGCGGTCACCGACGTAGAGGATCGACCCGGCCTCGAGGCCTGCCTCCGCGACGACGCGAGCGAAGAATTCGGGTGAGGGCTTCTCCACCCCCCACGCCGCGGAGGAAGCCAAGAAGTGCGGTGAGAAGCCGGCCGCGCGGAGCTGCGCTTCCACGCCCGTCGGCTGGTTCCCTGCAATGCCGACGACAAGGCCGCGCTCGTCGGCCGCACGAAGGCACGGCAGCGCGTCGGGATAGAGGTCTGCTTCCTCGATCAGCGCGCTCCCCGCGGGCCTCTCGACGCCGAGGAGCGCCCATACTCGGCGGTGGTCTTCACCCCGCGCGATCAGCGCACCGAGCACTCCCATCAACGTGAACGGTGGGACGCTGGCCGCTTCCGCTTGTGCAGACCAGGCGCGCGACTCGTCGACGAGCGTCTCGCCGACGTCGAAGACGACGGCGAGGACTCCTGCGGGCAGTTCGATCGGCACGAGGCGATCCTCCCACCCAAACGGGCTCCCTCAGCGATCCACCAGGTGAGCAACGGCGTCCGATAGCCGATCGGCTACCGGACGCATCTTGGTGATCGCGACTGGCTTGGGCGGCAGCCGCAAGTTCGCGAGCGCGCGCCCCGTAGCCTGTGATTCATGCGCCACCGATCATCAGCCCGTGATGGACAAGCTCGGCGCGCGCCCATGAAACTCGGCCTGAGCTTCTACATCGCGGCCCTCGTAGTAGGAGTCGGCTCAGTTGTGATGCTCTTTCTCATCCCTGGCTCCAGGAGTTGGTTCTTTCTCGCGCTGATGGCGACAAGCGGTCTCCAAGTGACCGGAATCCTCCTCCGTGCGCAACCGTCCAAAGTGAAGAGAGACTGGCCGATCGGAACTGGTCGGTGTCCCTCCGCGCAGGTACGCCTGACAGTGCGGCGTCGACGTTGAGTGCGCTCGGATGTGACTCCCGTGCCGTCCCGGTTGGCGATCGGCTATCGGAACACGCGTCGGCTGTTAGGGCGTGCGTGAGGATGACACCGTGAAGGCTCAGGTGCGGTTCATCTCGACGAATGACGGTGAAAGCCTCGAGGACGTTGTGCTCGAGGATCCAGACGACGTCGACATCTGGATCACCGTCATGGCCGGCCCTGTGGGCGGGCCGGGAGAAGAGTCCTTCCAACTGCGGGTTCGTAGCCCCCTCTCAATGACGAGGGAGCTGAACCAGTGGGGACCGCTTCACGAGCGCCACATGGTGGTCGTGGCTAAGTGGAACCCGCACCAGATCCGATCCTTTATCAATCGGCTCTTCACGGAGGTGGAAGGACGGGACTGGAACGAGGTCGGAGAAAGGCTCAGCCGGTTGGGGTACTGGGAGTTCGAGGACTACAAGCCCTGATCATGTCGGTGCAGGAGGTGACAGCATCAGGAGCACTCGCTCCCCGTCCGGTCAACGATCGGCTATCGAGACGGTGCGACGCTTGAAGGTACGGTGCCAACGTGACTCTTGAGAAACTGCGCGAGTTGTCCGTGCTCGACGCCGCCTTCATGATCCGAGTAGGCCATGCAGACGCTCGCATCGAGGACGTCTTCCCATCCTTGACGGCCGAGAAGGTCGCCCAAGTGTGGAAGCGCGTCTATAAGTTCGAGGACGTTACCTTCAGATGGGGTGCGGAGCACATGGATCTCGTCTACCAGCGGGGTCTCGACGACGAGTCGCGCGAGCGAGCGTTCAAGCAGCTACGAGAACGCCATGATCGGGAGTACGACGCGCGCTGGACTGACTTCTCGAAAAGCAGCCGCTCCGCGGGAGAGGGTCGAGGGCAAATCGCGAACCGGTAGCCCATCCGTTAACGGTCAAGGACGAAGGCGAGAACGTCTACGGCCCACCGCGGCGCTCACGAGGACGACCACGGCGCAGACGAGAGTGATCCATCCTGGCCACGCCGGGGCGTCGCTCGTGAAAAAAACGACCGAGACTGCGCCGCACACGAGTCCGAGCAATAGGAATACCAGCCATAGCGCGCTCGGACGACTCATACGACGAACCTAGCCGCCGGGCGTCCTAGAGGGTCGATCGTGTCGGGACACGCCCGATCGACGATCCGGCAACGAGAGGTCGTCTGATCTGCTTTGCTACGAGCATGCGACCAACGCTTCCTCCCCGTGCCATCGGCCTCGCGGGCGGTGCTGGAGCTGTAACGGCTGCGCTCCTTTTCGCATTCTTCGGTGCACTTCTCGGGCAGGCGGGCTTGGTCCCCGTCGGCTTCGTTGTGGCGGGGCTGGGCCTGATACTCCTCCTCGTGGGGGCGATCGGCTTCGCGGTACACGGTTCTGTCCGAGCGGAACTCGCTCGTCGAACTTCCCAAACCGGAGCTCAGGACTAGATACACGCGATGACCGTGCAGGCAGCAACGCAATTGAACGAGAAGTAGCATGCGACGCTCGGGTGCGATCTTCATGGTGGTCTTCGGCGTCATTCTGTTGGGAGTTGCGGCTGGCTTCATGCTCACCAATGAGCCCCTTGAGCCGACTGGGCGCTCAGGCCTGCCAGCGGTGGTGTTGGCAGTGTTCTCTGCCATCACCGGGGTGGCGGCGATCGTCTACGGGATTCGCGGACTCCGTGGCTCTGGGAGTGCTCGCTGATGCCTCAGGGCACGCAAGGCGTCATCGGCTGCGAGGTGTAACCGCCTCGTCGGTCGACGACTGCGAGTAGACCGCCTCCCGATCCGTCCGCTGAACGATCGGCACCCGGAACAGGGCGCCGGCTGTCAGGAGCTCTATGACCCATCCCGCCACGTCGATGGGTACGGTCAGGACATGGGAGAGCGTGATTCAGCTACCGCCGTGATCCGGCCGGCAACCATCGATGACGCGGCGAGCATCGCCCGCCTGCACGCCACTTCCTGGCGCGAAACCTACGGGCGGTTCGTGGACGACCCAGACACCAATGCCTGGTTCGACGTCGACCGGCGCGTCAGCGTGTGGTCATCGAACCTAGAAGACCAGACCTTCACAACGGTGGTCGCCATCGCAGAGGCGGGCATGATCGGGTTCGCCGCTGCCCAGACCACCGCGGAAGAACGGGCCGCCGTCCGGCCCGAGGAGCTGAGCATGCTCTACGTGCTCGAGCACGCGCACGGGACAGGTCAAGCGCTACTGGACGCTGTGCTCGGCCAACGGCCGGCGTCGCTGTGGATCGCTGCTGACAATCCGCGCGCTCACTCGTTCTACCGACGAAACGGCTTCATCGCAGACGGTGCCATCTCCAGTTTCGGCCCGATCGGAACAACGGTGCGACTCGTCCGCTGACCGATCGCCTAACGGGATATCCTCACGCTGCTTCCTCGTCGGATCTCGTCGCGGCGTAGCGTGAGCTACATGACCGGGGAAGATCCACAAGAGAGCCGCACGTTGAGCCGGTGGCTCTTTGGCCGACCGTCGTTGTGGCTCGCCTGCGGCTGGCTGGTCGTCGGGCTGATGTGGCTCGGCCTTGCAGTTGCCGAGCCGAGCGCCTTTCGATACTTCATCGCCGCACCTTGGATCATCGGGGGTATTGGAATGCTCATCGTCGCGCTACGAGACCGCGCCAATCGGCGCGGTAGGTAGAGACCGGCCACTGGCGTCCCGGTAGCCGATCGGCGACCGGACTGGTTTCGATGTGGTCGGGGTTCGTGTCCACTTCGGACCGGTCGGCCGCCTGGGTAGCGTTGTGACATGGGCAACGAAGCTGTCATCGGTCCGGGGCGCGACGTCGTGCGCGAGCACTTCCGTTGGATCGACGGCGCAGCTGACATGTGGACGATGCTGCGCGCTGGTGATTCGCTCGCAGCTGTCGTCGACGCGCTGGCCGCCCTGATCGAGGTTGAGCAGCCGGACGTCGTCCTCGGCATTGAGTCGCGAGGGTTCGTTCTCGCCCCGGCAGTCGCGGTGTGACTCGGCGTGGGGTTCGCCCCGGTGCGGAAGGACGGAGCGCTCTTCCCCGGCCCGCTGATCGAGCAGCAGACGCAGCAGGACTACCGCGGCAACCGACGCACGCTCGCGACGCGGCGCGACCTGCTGTCGGACGGCCAGCGCGTGGTCCTGGTCGATGACTGGATCGAGACAGGAAGCCAAGCGATCGTCTCGCAGCAGCTCGTCGCGCAGTGCGGTGCCGAGCTGGTCGCGGTGGCCGTGATCGTTGACGAGGCGAACCCCGCCGCTCGTGCGGCGCTCCCACCGGTCAGATCCCTCGTCCAGGCATCGGAGCTGTAGCGTCCGACAGCCGATCGGTCAGCGATCCTGGCTCCTGCAAGGACGGCAGCGTGTGCACCTCTCCGTGGCCCGCTCAGAGCGGCGCTCTCTTTCTCCGCGACCCCCAGCCCGAGGACGCAGACCAGCTCGTCGCGCTACGGAACAACCCCGTCGTCAACCGGTTCATGCTCCGCACTCACGTCGATCCGGACGCCTACGTCCAAGAGTGGGCGAGCATCCCCGACAGCGCCACCGACTTCTCGTGCATCGCCGAGCTGGACGGCCGACTCGCCGGCCTGGGGTTCCTCGACGTCACAAACGGACAAGGACAACCAGGGATGCCCCAAGGGACGCAAGGCGTCATCGGCTACATGCTGCAACCCGACCTCGCCGGGCGCGGACTGGGAACGGACCTGGCACGCGGCCGCCTGACCGCAGCATTCGACGCGCTCCGGCTCCGGCGCGTCACAGCGAGCTGCAACGCAGACAACATCGCCTCAGCCCGCATCCTCGAGAAGAACGGCATGCGACGCGAGCAGCATGCCATCGAGGAGTCCTGGCACACCGACCTGGGCTGGGTCGACGGCTACCGATACGCCATGCTCGATCGCGAGTGAGCCGCCGCTCAACCCGTCCAGTGACCGATCGGCTACCGGACTGCGAGAGCTCCCTCCACGGCACGTCGATCCGCGGACATCGGCCCCGCTACGCTCCTCGGCATGAAGAAGTCAACGGGGGGCATCTGGGTCGCGGCGCTCGGCACCCTCACCGCAGTCTGTCTGCTCGTCGGGCTCATCGCCGTCTTCGTCGCTGTGGGCCAGAACGGCGGCTGCGAAGTCGGCCAGTTCACCCCTGGCGGCGACGTATGGCAGCCGTGCTCGGCCCTGAACCCACATCTCGTCTGGGGCGGAGCGCTCTCAGCGGTCGGGCTGGTGCTCGCAGGCTTCACGGGGCTTGCGGGAGCTGTTGTCGCAGCGCTTGCAGGATCGCCCCGCGACCGCTGACGCTGAATGGCCGTTGGGACGGGAGGCGCGGTACGGGCCCGCCCCCGGGCCTCCTGTCCGGCGGTCCCGCCGCGTGCCAGCATGGGCGCATGCCCGTCGTCGAGTCCCGCTGTGTCGTCCCGGTCGACGTGGACGTCGCCTTCGCCGTCTCGCAGACGCAGGGCGAGGTCCGGAAGCGGTGGGACCCGTTCATCCGGCGGCAGCACCTCATCGGCGCGACCGCCCCCGGCAAGGGCGTGCGGACGTACACGGTGCAGCGGTTCGGCCTGGCGATGGAGAGCGAGTACGTGTCGTACAACCCGCCCTCGAACGTCGGCATGAAGATGACGAAGGGCTCGTGGTTCTTCGAGCGCATGGGCGGCGGATGGCGGTTCAGCGCCGCGGAGGGGCAGCCGGGGCACACGCTGGCGGTCTGGCGCTACAACTTCACCTGCAAGCCGAGGTGGCTGGCCCCGCTCGCGGAGCGCATCGGCGTGCTCGTGCTGCAGCGGGACATCGACCGGCGGATCGCGGGCTTCGCGCGGGGTTGCGAGGACCCGGTGGTGCTGGCCGCCGCGGCTCCGGACCGGGGTCGCTGACGGGCGCGGCGGGGCTGCATCCTTTCGATGCAAGTCCCGCACGTGCCTCCCTCCGCCGGTCGTCCCGGCGCGGCGCAGTTCCTAGCGTCGATGTCATGACGAACACCATCGAAGCCCGGTCGCAGACCGGCACCGCCCCGCAGGACCGGCACGGCATCCGCGGCGTCATCGCGCGGCACCCGCTCGGGTCGTTCTTCACCCTCGCACTCGGGCTGAGCTGGCTGGCGTGGGTCCCCTACATCCTGTCGCCGCACGGCATGGGCGTCTGGGACATCCACTTCGCCGAGGTCCTCGGCAGCGCGCAGTTCACCGGGGTGCTGCCCGGCGCACTGCTCGGCCCGCTCGGCGGCGCGTTCATCGTGACCGCGGTCGCCGACGGTCGCCCGGGCCTCCGCCGCTGGGTCGGGCGTCTGTTCCGCTGGCGGGTCGCCTGGTACTGGTACGCCCTGGCGCTCGTCGTCGTGCCGGCCCTGATCATCGTGTCGGCGCTGCCGTTCGCCGGCGGGGACGTGCACGCACCGACCGCCCTCGTGTTCGCCGCCGTGGTGCCGGGTCTGGTCATCCAGCTGTTCTCCACCGGTCTGAGCGAGGAGCCGGGCTGGCGCGACTTCGCCCTGCCCCGCCTGCAGCACCGCTTCGGTGGCCTCGGTGCCGCGGCGATCCTCGGCCCGGTGTGGGCGCTGTGGCACATGCCGCTGTACCTCAGCGACTGGGGCGGGTGGCCGAACGCGCACTGGAGCGAGCCCGTCGTGTTCGCCCTGTTCACGATCACGTTCAACGTCCTGATGGTGCAGGTCTTCAACAAGACCGGCGAGAGCCTGCCGCTCGCACTGCTGCTGCACGTCGGCGTGAACAACACGATCTCGACGTTCTTCCCCACGATGTACCCGAGCATGACCGCCGGCACGCTGATGATCGGCCTGACGATCATGTCGACCATCACCGCCGTGGTGCTGCTCATCGCCACCCGCGGGCACCTCGGGTACGACCCGGCCCGTCGGGCGCTGCCGATCGACGCCCCGATCCCGGCGGCGAAGCCCCTCGTACGATCGCAGCATGGCACCCGCTGAGCCGCTCGCGCAGCGCCCCCAGGCCGAGGCCGGGGGCGCTGCGCCCGCCCGGCGTCCCGCCACCGCCCGCGAGCGCCGCACCGACGTGCTCGTCGCGCTCGGCACCGCCGTGGTCGCCCTCGGTCTGCTGCTCGCCCTGCCGCCGCTCGACGCCGCCGACCCGGACACGGTCGGCGAGACCGTCAGCTACCCGGCCGTCGGCAGTGCGCCGTGGACGGTCCTGACCCTCGGGCTCCTCGCCCAGGCGGCCGCCCTGCTCGCCGCCCGCCGGGCACCGCGCGCCACGCTCGTCGTCGTGGCGGGGATCCCGGTGCTCGTCGCCGTCCTCGCCCCGCAGGCGTTCGAACTCTTCGGGCTCACGCCGTTCGCCGTCGCCGTGTCCGTCGTCCTCGCCGCACTCCGCGTCCCGCTCGCACGGCTGTGGCCCGCACTCACCGCAGCGGCCGTGCTGGTCGTGATCGGGGGAGCGGCGATCTGGGCCGTGCTCGCGGGCGGCTTCCGTGCCGACTTCACCCAAGGCCTGACGACCTCGATCGGCCAGGGCGTCCTGCAGGCGGTCGGCGCCGTCGGCCTGCCGCTGCTCGTCACCCTGGTGGTGCTGTCCCGCCGCGAGGTCCGCGTCGCCCGCACCGCCGAGGCCACCGCGGTCGACCGGGAGCAGGACGCCCTGATCGACGCCGCCGTCTCCCGCGAGCGTGCCGCCATGGCCCGGGAGCTCCACGACATCGCTGCCCACCACCTCTCCGGGATCGCCCTCATGTCCGCCGTCATCGACCGCCAGATCGACACCGACCCCGAGCGTGCCCACGAGGGCGTCCGGCAGGTCCGGGAGCAGAGCACCGCCGTCCTCGAGGACCTCCGCCGCCTGGTCGGCCTGCTCCGCGACGACAGCCCCGCCGAACGGGCCGTCGAGACCGTCGCCGGGGTCGTCGACCTGGTCGAACGGGCACGGTTCCGCAGCGACGTCCGGCTGGACGTCCTGGCCGTCGACCGCGCAGGAGGTGGCCGTCCGCTCGGCGACGGGGTCGGTCCGCTCGCGCAGCTCGCCGCGTACCGCACCGTCCAGGAGGCTCTCGCCAACGCCGCCCTGCACGCTCCGGGAGCGCCGTGCACCGTCACGATCGACGACCGCGCCGACGACCACCTCCTGGTGCGCATCGAGAACGGGCCGGCCGCCGTGCCGGCGCAGGGCAGCACCCCCGCGGGTGGCAACGGACTCCGCGGCATGCGCGAGCGGGCGGAACTGGTGGGGGCGGGCCTCCAGGTCGGTCCGACGGACGACGGCGGGTGGCTGGTCGCACTGACGCTCGGCCGGGAGGCCCGGCCCGAGTCCGACACGACGGCCGCCGACCCGGAGGTGGCGCGGTGATCCGCGTGCTCGTCGCCGACGACCAGCCACTCGTCCGGGCCGGCGTCTCGGCGCTTCTCGACGCCGAGTCGGACATCGAGGTCGTCGGGGTCGCCGCCGACGGCGGCGAAGCACTCGCGCTCGCGCGCAGCACGCGGCCCGACGTCGCGGTCCTCGACATCCGGATGCCGGTCCGGAACGGCATCGAGGTCGCCCGCGAACTCTGCCGACCGGACGCCGACCCCGCGGTGCCCGTCCTCATGCTCACGACCTTCGACATGGACGACCTGGTGTTCGGTGCCCTCGAGGCCGGTGCGTCCGGGTTCCTGCTCAAGGACGCCGAACCGGACACGATCATCGGCGCCGTCCGTCAGGTGGCCGCAGGCAACGGCACCCTCGACCAGGCCCTGACCCGGCGAGTGCTCCGTGAGTTCACCTCGCGCCGGAGCCTGCAGCCGGTGACGGGCGACCGGGTCGACGGGGTGCTGACCGCCCGGGAGCGGGACGTGCTGCTGCTCCTGGCGCAGGGGATGTCGAACGAGGAGATCGCGGCGGAGCTCGTCGTCGAGGTCTCCACCGTCAAGTCCCACCTGGCGCGCATGCTGCCCAAGCTCGGGGTCCGGTCACGCCTGCAGGCCGTGGTCTGGGCGTACCAGAACCGCATCGTCACGGTGCCGGACCAGGACGCGTGAGCAGCCGTTCGACGCTGCGTCAGGTGTGCCTGGTGCTCCGCTGTCACTCCGCGGGTGCATGATGGGCGCGGCCGTCGCCCGCACGGCCGCGAACTGGAGCCCCCGCCGTGACCGAGACCCGCGCGTCGTCGCAGTCGTCCGACCAGCCGTCGGCTGCGCGTGACGCCCAGCCCGGAGACGCCGGTCCCGGCGACGACGCCACACACCCCGCGACGGCCAGCCAGCAGCCCGCCGGCCGGGAGGCCCGTGGGCACCATGGCAAGGCAGCCCTGGCCCTCGCCGCGCTCGGTGTGGTCTTCGGGGACATCGGCACGAGCGTCCTCTACTCGATGCGCACGGTGTTCTCGGTCGACGGCGGGATCGTCCGGCCGGTCCCGGAGGACGTCTACGGCGTCATCTCGCTGCTCGTCTGGTCGATCACGATCGTCGTGTCGATCAAGTACGTACTCGTGCTCATGCGGGTCGACAACCACGGCGAGGGCGGGGTGATGGCGCTCGCCGCACTCGCCCGACGTCTGCACGCGCACCGCCCGCGCGGGACCACCGTGTTCCTGGTCATCGGGATCGTCGGGGTCGCCCTGTTCTACGGCGACTCCGTGATCACACCGGCCGTCTCCGTGCTGTCGGCAGTGGAGGGCCTGGGCACCGCGGCTCCGTCGGTCGAGCACCTCGTCGTGCCGATCGCGGCCGTCATCCTCGTCGGGCTGTTCGTCGTCCAGCGGTTCGGCACCGCCAAGGTCGGTGCCTCGTTCGGACCCGTGATGCTGCTCTGGTTCGTCGTCATCGCCGTCGCCGGCATCCCGCACATCGTCGAGCACCCCGGCGTCCTGCAGGGGCTGTCCCCGACCTGGGCGATCGCGTTCCTGTTCGCGCACCCGTTCATCACCTTCATCGCGATGGGCGCGGTCGTCCTCGCGATCACCGGGGCCGAGGCGCTGTACGCCGACATGGGCCACTTCGGACGCATGCCGATCCTCCGCGCCTGGTTCTTCGTGGTGTTCCCCGCGCTCGTCTGCAACTACCTCGGCCAGGCAGCGCTGGTGCTCGAGGACCCGACGGCCACGGAGGACCCGTTCTTCCTGCTGTTCCCGAGCTGGGCGCAGATCCCCGTCGTGATCCTCGCCACCGCGGCCACCGTCATCGCGAGCCAGGCAGTCATCTCCGGCGCGTTCTCGCTCACCCGGCAGGCCGTGCAGCTCGGGCTCCTCCCGCCGCTGACCATCCGCCAGACGTCCAAGCGCGAGGGCGGCCAGGTCTACCTGCCGGCCGTCAACCTGCTGCTCTTCATCGGCGTGATGGCGATCATGCTCGCCTTCCGGTCCTCGGCGGCGCTCGCCACCGCGTACGGGGTGTCCGTCACCGGGGCGCTCGTGGTCGACACACTCCTGCTGCTCGTCGTCGTGAAGCCGCTGTGGCGCTGGGCGACGTGGAAGCTCGTGCTCGTCGCCGTGGTGTTCGGCGGCCTCGAACTCACCTTCCTGGCCGGCAACCTGTCCAAGGTCGTGCACGGCGGGTGGGTGCCGCTGCTCATCGCGCTCGCCGTCGTCACCCTGATGACCACTTGGCACCGCGGGCGCCAGCTCGTGCAGCAGGAGCGGCGGAAGCGCGAGGGGTCCCTCTCGGAGTTCATCGAGACGGTCAACGCCGACCACATCCCGCGGGTCCCGGGCGTCGCCGTGTTCCCGCACCCGAACAAGGAGACGACGCCGCTCGCGCTCCGGGCGAACGTCGAGCACAACGGGGTCGTGCACCAGCGGGTCGTCATCGTGTCCGTGCTCACCGCGAACGTGCCGCACGTGGCGCTGTCCGATGCGTTCAGGCGCGACGAGCTCGGCCACGACGAGGACGGCATCGACCACATCACGATCACCTTCGGGTTCTCCGACGACCAGGACCTGCCCGCGGCGATGCGTGCCGCCTGTGCCGCCGGCGTGCTCGACCTGGCGCAGGAGGACATGTCGGCGGCGTCGTACTTCATCTCCCGCGGTGCGCTCCGGACCGGCTCGGGCAAGGGTGGGATGGTGTCGTGGCGGCGGAAGCTGTTCGTCGCGATGGCCCACAACGCCGCCGACCCGGCTGCACGGTTCGGGCTGCCGCTCCGGCGCACGGTGACGATGGGGAGCGACGTCGAGGTCTGACGCGCCTGCTCGCGCCGGTCAGTCGTCCAGACGCTGGGCGGCGCCGGGCACGACGAGTCGCCACGCGCCCCCGGCCTGCTCCTTCGTCAGGTACAGCCGGTAGGAACCCGGCTCGGCGAGCGGATCGCCGTCGAGGTACTCCACCGGCTCCCCGCTGCTCGTGCACTGGTCCGAGGTCGCGATGACGTCGATGCGGTCGCCGGGCGCGTGGCCCTTGCGGACGCTGGTGATGTCCGCCTCACGGACGCGGTAGCGCCCGAGCGCCTCGACAGTGCGGTCGGTCGGCCGCAGGTCGGCGTCCACGACGAGGCTCGCCTCCTGCTCCTGCTCGGCCGGGGAGAGCGGCGCCCACTCGACGCACTGCCCGACCGAGATCGCCGCGCAGCCACCCAGTCCACCGCCGAGCGCGAGCACGACCCCGATCGAGACCCCGGTCTTCCCCCGTGTCATGGCGTCAGTGTCGCCCCGGTCGGGCTCGTCGTCGCGGATCGTGACCGGATCGTGCCTGATCGTATGCGGGTGGAATACGGAATGTCGAGAAAGAGGCGCTGGGACGCCGCTCGTGTTTGATGTGTGACGTACGGATACCGCCCCGGGTACCTGACGGTGCCCGTCCTGAACTGGAGTCCCCTTGCGACCACGCATCCCCTTCCGCATCGCGGTCACGGTGGTGACCGCCGCGAGCCTCGTGCTGACCGTGGCGACACCGACCTGGGCGGTCGCGGGGCGACCGTCCGCGTCAGCGCCAGCCGCGTCCACCGCGCCGACCCCGTCCCCGACGACCGGGCCGTCTCCGGCCGCATCCACTGCGCCGTCCCCGGCCACGTCGACCGGTCCGGCCACGTCGACCGACGCCGAGGTCGGGCTCGCGATCGAGGTCGCGAAGGACGGCAACGGTCCGTTCACGCCCGATGACCAGCCGGGCGGCGACAGCGGCGCCGCGAACGGCATCGTCCGCACCCTCGACGCGATCACGTACCGCGTCACGATGAACTCCACCGGCGGGGCCAGTTCACACGAGCGCTTCACCCTCACCGCGCCGGCCGGTACCCGCTGGGCCGCCGTGCCCTCGCGGTGCACCGGGAGCGGGTCACGGATCGACGGCCAGGAGCTGGTCTGCGACCTCGACTCCGTCCCCGAAGGCCGAGCGGTTGCGGTACCGGCGGTGCTCGACGTCTCCGCGGAGCTCCGGCACGGTGACGCGATCACGGTCCGTGCGACCGGCACCGCGGACGACGCCGACAACGGGACCGTCACGGCGACCTCGCCCACCACGACCGTGTCCGCCGCAGCACGGTACAACCTGGCGAAGGACATCCAGGCGTCGTCGCTCCGGACGGACGTCACCGGTCCGGGCGGACAGCGGGGGATCCAGCTCGTGTACCCGATCGCGGTCGACTGGCAGCCGGTGGTCCCGGGTCAGGGGCTGCTCGGCTTCGAGGGGGCCGGCGGCCCGATGACCTTCACCGACGACGTCTCCCAGATCCTCGGCGACCTGCCGTCCGGCGCTCGGCTCTGGAACGGCGACGAGCCCACATGCGGCCCGAACTCGCGCGCGGCGTCCGGGTTCGGCGGACTCCCGGCCGGGAAGGGCGGTGGTGCCCGGGCCGTCGCGGACTCGGGCACGATCAGCTGCACGCAGAGCGGCCCGGGGGAGGACGTCGACGTCACGATCACGGGGACGGTGACCGACCCCACACGGATGCCGACGGAGAACCAGTACGGCGGCCCGATCGCCGGTGGCAAGGTCGGCCTCGTCGTCGCCGGGTACATCAGCTTTTGGTTGCCCGAGCCGACGGGCGGGACGAACGTGCTGTCCCGCAACACCTTCACCCCGCTGCAGACCACGTCGGCCAGCGGAGCCCCGAACTTCCCGGGCGGGACCGAGCCGACGGCGGACAACGTGTCCGAGCGCAACCTCGTGGAGTTCGACCCGGGCAGCGGCGGGAAGCGGCTGTACCGGGTGGTCGGCGACGCCCACGAGGTCCGCCCTGGGTCCGCGCGCCAGGGCGATCCCTGGGCGACCGCGGGGGTCCGGCTCCGGAGCGAGGTCACCATGAGCAACGGCGGGCTCTCGCCGTACCAGGACGCGGTCCTCTGCGACACGTTCGACCGTGCCACCCAACGCCTCACCCGGGTGGGGAGTCCGTCACGGGCCGCGGAGGCGACCGGGTTGTCGGACGCGCACGTGCAGTACGCCGCGTACGACATGACGTCGGCCGCAGAGGGGCAGCGACGCACGTGCGACGACGAGGACGGACCCTGGTACGACGCTCCGGAGGACGTGCCGGGCGGCATCGCCGCGGTCGGTGCCGTCCGCGCCGTCGGTGACCTGGCCGGTGGGCGCCACGCGGCGCTGTACTCGTGGGTCACCGTCCTCGACGCCCCGGACGGGACCCGAGCCCTCGACTTCGGGCACCTCTCCTCGGGCACGCAGCACCCCGGGTGGATCCACGACAGCGCCGATCCGTCGCTCGGCGTCGGCGGCCTGACGGACAGCGTCGTCATCACCGAGAACCTCGCCCGGATCGCGAAGAAGACCGTCGACCCCGGACACGACGCTGCCGACACCCCGGACCGGACCACCTCCGCCGTCGCCGGGGACACGCTCGAGTACGCCCTCTACCCGACGCTGACCAACGGGAACACGAAGGGGCGTCCGGCGACGGTCACCGTCCGCGACACCCTGCCGGTGGACACCACCTACGTCCCCGCCAGCGCGTCGACCACCCCGGCGGTCGACGCCGTGCAGGACGCGCAGGGGCGGCGGCACCAGCGGCTCACCTGGACGATGCACGACGTCCGACCGAACTCGTCCATCCCGCCGATCACCTACCGGGCCACGATCTCGACCGCGGCGCCCGCCGGTCCGATCGACAACGTGGCCGAGGTCGCGTCCCCCACCGATGCGTCGCCCGCCGAGTACCGCCGAGCGCAGCGCGCGGTGCAGGTCACCACCACGGGCGGAGTCGGTGTGGAGGAGCACGCCGTCGAACCGGTCGTGGTCGCCGGCGACCGGCTGGAGTGGGACCTCGTCTACACGAACACCGACCCCGACCCGTTCCACGGCTCCGACCTGATCGACGTCCTGCCGGACCGGACCGCTGCACACGACGGGTCCTTCCACGGCCGGACAGCGCTCGCCGAGCCCGTGGCGATCGACACCGGGGCCGGGGAGCAGGTGCGCTACACGGCGGCAGCACCCGGCGACGTCTCGCTCGTGGGCACGGACCCGTCGAACCAGCCCGGTGGCTCCACCACGTGGTGCTCGGAACAGGAGTTCGGCGAAGACGGGTGTCCCGCGTCGCTCCGGGACGTGACAGCGATCCGGATCACCCGCACGGCCCAGGTCGCCGTCGGCGCCTCGGTCACGCACCGGTTGGCGCTCGCGACCGAGGGTGAGCAGGACGGCGACACGTACGCGAACCGGTTCGGCCTGAGCGTGGCGGGCATCCGCCTCCCCGTGCAGTCCAACCGCGCCACGATCCGGGTGGTCGCCGGGGCGATCGGCGACCGGGTCTGGTCCGACCGGGACGGTGACGGTCTCCAGGGCGCGGACGAGCCGGGCGTCGAGGCCGTCGACGTGCGGCTCACGGGGACGGACGACTCCGGGGAGGCCGTTGAGCGGCGGACGACGAGCGACGCGGACGGCGGGTACCGGTTCGGCACCGTCCGACCCGGCGCGTACGTCGTCACCTTCGACGCACCCGACGACCGACGCTTCACGCGGCAGCACGTCGGTGACGACGACGCCGTCGACTCGGATGCGGCCGAGGACGGTTCCACCGGGACCATAACGCTCCGCCGTGTGACCACGCCCGAGGGGGTCCTCGAGGGGGTCGAGCGCACCACCTCCGTGGATGCGGGCGTGCTGCCGGCGGAGGACACGGGCGGCCCCGGGGACGGCGGGCCTGGTGACGGCGGGTCGGGTGACGGCGGACCCGGTGACGGCGGGCCGGGTGACGGCGGCCCGGGCAGACCGGGCGGCACCGGCACCGTCACGCCGGGCGGCTCGGGAAATGAGAGCGACCGACCATCGGAGCAGTCGTCGGCAGCGGGCCCGGACCGGGCGCATGCCAAAGACGCCGCGCGTCGGGGTGATCTCGCCTTCACGGGCGCGGCTGGCCTCCCGATCGCACTGGGCGCCGCGCTGCTGCTCCTCGCCCTGGGCTGCGCGATCGTCCTCGGACGCCGGAGCCGCGCCCGCCGCCGGTGAGACGACGGGAGGCGCGGAGCCGACCCGCCCCGCGCCTCCCGTCCGTCATCCGGTCACCCGCGGGCGCGCTCGATCGCGGCGCGGTACCCGTCGAGCTGCGCGACCAGCCCCGCGCCGTCGTCCGTCCCACGGAGGTCCCCGATGAGACGGTCCACGCGGGTGAACACGGCACGCTGCTCGGCGTCGGAGAGCGCACGAAACCGGTCGGCGTCCGGCAGCTGCCCCTGCCACCCGTCGTCGTCGGTCGTGGGGGCCGTGGTCTGCACGACCGTCGAGACGCCGCCCGTCCTGGTGGTCCCGTCGGTCGCACCCGATGCCTCCGGTCCCGTGACGGTCGCGGCCGCAGCGCCGGTGGCTGCGATCGCGACGATGAGGGCCACGGTGGTCAGTGTGGCTGCGGTCTTCTTCTGCATCACGTGCTCCCGTCCGGTGGGCCGCGGTGTGCGGCACGTCCAGCCTGGGACGAGGCGGGCGTCGGCCGCATCGGCGGACCGGCTGGGCCTCCCGTCTGTCCGACTGATCGTCGCGACCGGCGACTCCGACCTTCGGAGGAGGCGCGACGTCGACTCCGGCGGCTAGCCTCTCGCCATGCGTCCTCTGCCGATCCCGCCGTGGGTGCGGTCCGCGCTCGCGGGGGTGGTGTTCCTCGGAGCCGCCCTGATCGCGATGGAGGGGCTGCACCGAGCCGGGTGGTACCCGACCCGGCTCGACGACTACCGCCTGACCGCGTTGCTCGTCGCCGTGTGCTTCGTGGTGGGGCAGCGACTGCCGTACCCGCTGCTCGTGGTGGTCGGGGTCGTCGTCGCATGGCCCTCGTGGACCTTCCACGTCCTGCAGGTCCGGCTCATCCCGCTCGTCATCGCGGTCTACCTGGCATGTGCCGCCGGCCGCCGGGTGCTCGCGGTGCTGTCCGTCGCAGCTGTTCCGATCATGCTCGCGATGTTCCTGCCGCTCGTCTCCGTCCCCGTGCACGCCTGGCTCACCGCGCTCGGCGCCTGGCAGGTCTGGTCGAGCAACGCCGACTGGTCGACGACCGTCCTGATGGGGATCCTGCTCGTCGCCTGCGCGTTCCTCGGCCGTGCGACCGCGCGACGCCGACGCTCCGAACTCGTCCTGCAGCGCCGCAACGAGGAGCTCGTGCGCCTGCGGGAGGCCGACCAGGCCCGCATCGCCTCGGAGGAACGCACCGCCGTCGCCCGCGAGGTGCACGACGTCGTCGCGCACCACATGGCCGCCATCGTCGTCCGGTCGCAGGCCCTCGTGCGTGTCGGGGTCGCCGACCAGACCGAGTTCGCCGAGTACGCCTCGTGGGTCGCGGGCACCGGGCAGCAGGCGCTGTCCGAGATGCGGAAGGTGGTGCGGGTCCTCCGTGCCGGCGGGGACGGTGGCACGACCGACGCTCCGGTGTCGCTGCGGGCCGCGGTCGAGGACGCCGTCGCACGGGTCCGGGCGACCGGCGTCGAGGTCGAGGTCGACCTCCGCGTCGGGGCGCGGCTCGGCGTCATGCAGGACTTCGCCGTGCTCCGGGTCTGCCAGGAGGCACTGACGAACACGCTCGTGCACTCCGACGGCTCCTCCGTGCGGGTGACGCTCGCCGTCTCGGAGGACCGCATCCACCTCGAGGTCCTCGACGACGGCGGGACCGAGGGCGGCCCGCGGGTTCCGGCGCTCGCCGCTGGCGGGGCGGGGATCCGCGGCATGCGCGAACGCGCCGCGTCGATCGGCGGGGTGCTCGACGCCGGTCCGGTCGACGGCGGCGGCTGGCGGGTCGTCCTGGAGGCCCCGCGTGAGGTCCCCGGATCGGCCGCAGCTTCGAGCGGGGGCGCGCACACGACCGAGCCGTCGCAGGCACCGGAGCCGGTCCGGACGCAGGCAGCCACCGCCGGGGCCGGGGACGAGCCTCGTGCCGCTGCCGCTCCCGTCGACCGCCGGGTGGTGGCGCCGTGATCCGCGTGGTGATCGTCGACGACCAGGCGGTCGTGCGGACCGGACTCGGCATGATGGTCGACGCCGAACCCGACCTGACCGTGGTCGGTCAGGCATCGAACGGCGCCGAGGCGGTCACCGTCTGCGCCGAGCTCCGTCCCGACGTCGTGCTCATGGACGTCCGGATGCCGGTGCTCGACGGCATCGCGGCCACCCGCACGATCGTGTCCGAGGGCACCGCAGGCGCGGTCGTCATCCTCACCACGTTCGACGACGAGGAGTACCTGCTCGACGCCGTCCGTGCCGGGGCGCTCGGGTTCCTGCTCAAGGACGCCGGCCCCGACCTCATCGCCGCCGGGGTCCGGGCCGCCCACACCGGGGACACCCTCATCGCACCCTCGATGACCCGCGCGCTGCTCGAGAACCGCCTGGTCGCCGCGCCCGTCGCAGGAGGCCCGGCAACACCGACCCCGCCGGCCGAACACGCCTCGGCCCTCGCCGCGCTGAGCGCCCGGGAGCGGGAGGTCCTCGGCGCCCTGGTCCGTGGTGCGAGCAACGCGCAGATCGCGAAGGACCTCTGGATCAGCGAGGCCACCGTGAAGACCCACATCAGCAGCGTCCTCGCCAAGGTCGGTGCGACCAGCCGCGTGCAGGCCGTCGTGTTCGCCTACGAGAGCGGCTTCGTCCGGCCCGACTGGTCCGCGTAGTCGCGCGCGCCAAGCCGCCTGCCCGGGACGGTTCGCGCTGGGCGACAGTGCTCGCGCACGCGGCTTCGAGCGGTGTCGCTGAGCGCGAGCGGTCGGCCGCCGCGGTCGGCCGCCGCGGTCGGTCGCGTGGCGGTCCGGCCGGGAGGCACGTGGCGGGGCCGCGCCGGGCCTCCCGTCCGGCACGGTTCGCGCTGGGCGACAGTGCTCGCGTGCACGGCCGCGAACGGTGTCGCTGAGCGCGAAGCGAGCAGCGGCCGCCGCCGCCCGCGGTCAGGCGGAGCGCGTCAGCGGCGCCGCCGCCACCTCGGTCGGCGAGGACACGACGGCCTCGCGGCGGATCGCGATGACGGTCACGTCGTCGTCGTGCGGCACCCGGCCCGCGCGTTCGGTCAGGGCCGCGACGATCGCCGCGGGCTCCCGGTCCTGACCGGCCAGCTCGGCGACCGAGTCGACGGCATCGTCACGTCCGCCGAACAGGTCGAGGACGCCGTCGCTGAAGGAGATGAGCAGGTCGCCCGGCTCGAGGATGCCGGTGGTGGTCGCCCACTCGTCGCGGAGGCCCATCCCGAGCGGCAGGTCGACCGAGCGCAGGCGCTCCACGCCGCCGTCGACGCGGAGGATGAAGCTCAGGCCGTGTCCGGCGTCCGCCCACTGCAGGCTGCCGTCGTCGTCGATGCGGGCGTGGAACAGCGTGGTGAAGGTGACGTCGGTGCCGGAACCCTCGGCGGCGAGGCCGTCGGAGGCGCGACGGAGTGCCTCGGAGGTGTCGTCGACCGTGCGGGCGCTGCGGATGGTGGCGCGGACGGCGGCGGCGATGAGGCCGGCCCCGACGCCCTTGCCCATGACGTCACCCAGGCTGACGGCGATGCCGTCGCGGGTGCGGTACCAGTCGTAGAAGTCTCCGCCGACGCTCTTCGCCGGCAGGCAGGCCCCGGCGACGGTGACCGCCTGGCCCATGTGGTCGCTCGAGGTCGGCAGGAGGGACCGCTGGACGGCGGCGGCGCGGCTGATCTCGGCGCGGACCCTGCCCTCGCGGGCCTGGGCGGTGAGGACGGATCGGCGGGCGCGGGAGGACAGCTCGTGCACGATGACGGCGACGGTGCCGAACACGATGACGGTGATCGCGAGCCGGACCAGTTCGCTGGGACGCGGCACGTCACCGGGCAGGAGCACGAACGGGGCGAGGATGACGAACGTCACGCCCAGGACCGAGTACACGATGGTGCGCCGACCCTCGAGGGACGCCCACCACACCACGGGCAGGACCACGAGGGACGTGAAGACCGACGCCCCGGCACCCGTTCCGGTCCGGAACAGGGCGATGGACACGAAGTCGACGGCGAGCAGGATCGGGACGAGCGGCGCCACCTTCGGCAGGTACACGGCGACCGCGGCGAGCAGTGTCGCGATCGCGGTCGCGACCAGGCTCGCGAGGAAGAGCTCCACGTGTGTGACCGAGAGCGACGGCAGCGCCACGGTGCACAGCGCACCGAGGGCCAGCAGGCCGCTGATCGGGGCCTGCCGGACGAGGGGGTTGTCGATGACGCTGGTTGGGCGAGACATGCTCAGGGCAGGCTACTGGTTCGGGCTGGGCCACGCCGGTGTGGCGTCCTGAAGAGGGGCCAGGACGACGACGACGGCGGGGCACCCGTTCCCGGGTACCCCGCCGTCGTCCGACCTCGGGCTCAGCGTCGCGCGCTCAGCCCGTCCGGCTCACTCCGCGCGGCGGCGTCGCATCCGCTGCGTGAGGAGCAGCCCGCCCGCGGCGAGGAGCACCACGGCGAGGATGCCGATCGGCACGACGTCCGCACCGGTCCAGGCGAGGGCACCGTCGCGGTCCGCACCGGAGACTCCCGGCTGGTCGCCGACGGGCTGCGCACCGGAACCACCAGCACCGGAGCCGTCAGCACCGGAACCACCGGCACCAGGGCCACCGGCACCGGGGCCACCGGCACCGGGGCCACCGGTCCCCGGGCCGCCGGCACCAGGACCGTCACCCGGAGCGGGCGTCGGCGACGGCGACGCCGTCGGGGGAGCGGCCACCACGGTGAAGGCGGCCCGGGCGAGGACCACCCCGCCCACCGAGGCGGTCACCGCGACGCGGCCGGCCGCGGCCGTCGCCGGCACGGCCAGCTCGGCCGTGAAGGACCCGTCGGCGGCCGTGCGGACGGTGACGTCGTCGCCCAGGTCGGGCGTCGTCGCCAGCGTGACCGTCGCGTCCGCCGGGAACCCGGTGCCGGTGACGGTCTGCGTGTCACCGGCGGTGACGCGCTGGTCCTCGACCTGGAGGCTCGGCACAGCGGCCGCGAGCGTCGAGTACCGCACGACGGTCCGGTCCGTCACCGAGCGCTCGGCGACCGGCACCGTGAGCGTGCGGCTGTCGGCGTCGTACGTCCACTCGGACGCGGCGACGGGGGCACCGTCGATCGTCACCGACTGCGGACGCTCGGCGTTCGTGAACGTCGCCGTCCAGGAGCGGTCCTGCACCTGACCGTCGAACGAGCCGTCGACGGGGGAGATGTCGAGCGTGCCACCGGTCGCCTGCTGCGTGAACCGCATGGCGGTCGAGGCCGAGTTCCCGGCCGCACGGGCCGAGGTGTCGGCTGCGGCGGTGGGCTGGCCCTCGCCGGAGTCCTCGTGCAGGGCGAACGAGCCGTCCGCGCCGGTCGCGACCGTCACCGTGACCGCGTCGAGCGGTGCGGCGTCGTTCGCGACGTGGTGCGAGCGGGTGGGCACGATGCCGCCGCTGCGGACGAACACCGGCATGGTGGTCAGGTCCGTCGTGACGTCGGCGGTGGTCCCGCCCTCGTAGGTCTTGCCGGTGAACCAGTCGGTCCAGGTGTCGCCGGCCGGGAACCACACCGAGGTGGTTGCGGTCGAGCCACCCGAGGTGACGGGTGCGACGAGGACGTCCTTGCCGTACAGGTACTCCTTGCCGGCCTGCGCGTAGGACTCCTGCGCCTCCGGGTACTGCAGGTAGAGCGGCTGCAGCATCGGGGTGCCGGTGCGCGAGGCGTCGGCGGCGAGGGTGTACGTCAGGGGGAGCAGGTCCTCGCGGAGGTTGAGGAACTGCTTCGCCGACGCGTTCGCCTCGGCCGGGTACTGCCACGGCAGCCGGTCGCTGTGGTTGCTGTGCAGGCGGTCGATCGGCTGGAAGGCACCGAACTGCACCCAGCGGGCGTAGAGGTCCGGCGGGAGCTGCGTCGTGCCGGGCTCGGCGCCCTCGATCCCGTACTGGCCACCGTTGTGTCCGCCGATGTCGTGGCTGATCGCCGACAGGCCGGTAGCTGCCGACTCACCGGGCGTGTAGCCGACCTGCGCCGCGAGCTCCTGCCACGTGGACGTGGTGTCCCCGGTGAAGTGGAGCGTCGTGCGCTTGTCCGCCCACGGTCCGGTCGGGACGGCCTGCGGGTTGCCGTAGCCGCCCGCGGTCAGCGAGCCGTACGCGCGGGAGAACGCCAGACCGCGGCCCTTGAGCTGCTCGTCCGTGTACTCCGCGTACTGCTGGTTGATGAACGCGTCCGGCGTGACGCCGTTCGCCGAGTACTTCGAGTTCTCGCTGCAGCACCAGTCGAGCCACCACATGTCGACGCCCTCGGGCTGCAGGGTGTCGTGGAGCTCGAAGTAGGCCTTGAGCTGGTCGGGGTCGGACCAGTCGAACAGGTAGCGGTCGCCGTCGCCCTTGGTGAGCTTGCCCTTCGCGGTGGCCTGCGCCTTCGCGAACTCCGGGTCGTTGCCCGAGATCGACGGGTGGATGTTGAGCGTGTTGTGGATGCCCTGCTCGTGCCAGTCGGCGAGCAGCGAGGTCATGTCCGGGATGCGGGCCGGGTCGACCGACCAGCCGTTCCACTTGCTGTCGCCCTGGTTGGTGGTGCTGCCGGTCTTGTAGTCCGTGTCGATCGCCATGACGTCGACGGGCACACCCTCGTCCTTGAAGCGCTTCGCGATGGCGAGGTAGTCCTCCTGCGAGCGGTCGTAGTACTCGGAGTACCAGACGCCGTAGGCCCAGCGCGGCAGGAGCTTCGACGGCCCGGTCAGGGTCGCGAGGTCCTTCAGCGCCGTCGTGTACTCGGTGCCGTACCCGAACACGTAGCCGTCCTGGTAGCCCTCGCCGCCGTGGTCACCACGGGGCGTGGTCTGCTCGGTGGCGGTGTCGTACAGCGCCGAGGCGGTGTCGTCGAGGAGCGACCAGCCGTCCTGGTAGAGCAGGCCGGGGTTGGTCTTCACGGAGCCGTTCGCCGTGTCGAGGTCGCGTCGGTACCCGCCGAGCGGGGCGTGCGCGGCGAGCAGCGGCGAGGACTGGTCGACGACCGCGATGGTGTCGATGTTCACGTTGCAGTTGTTGTCCACGGTCGGGCAGCCGAGCGTGACGTCGTTCGCGCCCGCGGCCAGGTGCACCGGGATCGTGACGGTGTTCCAGTAGTCCCAACCGCTCGTGGGTGCGAGGGCACCGGTGGTGGCCTCCTGACCGGCCGGTGCGACGGTGAGCTCCGGGGAGTTCGCCGTGCCGTTCGCGTACCGGACCTGCAGCGCGTAGTCGCCCGCCGTCGGGACACCCGTCACGTGCGTGGTCAGCGCCGAGTCCGCGCCGCCCCAGAGTCCGGACGCGAAGCCGTCGCCGGAGAACCCGTTGTGGTCGGCGGCGACCTGTGCGTTGCCCGCCTTGCCGGCGTCCTCGGCTTCACAGACCGCACCGAAGGCGCAGTCCTGACCGGCGGTCGCGGGGGTCGGCGTCGGGTAGGCCGCGCCGGAGGGCACGACTGCCAGGCTGTCGACGTTCACGCGGCCGGAGTCGGACGCGCTGCGCTCGATCCGGATGGTGTGCTTGCCGGCGGTCAGGTCGAGGGCCGCCGTGGTCTGCTTCCACTCGTCCCAGCTCTCGCCGGCCGGCAGGCGCAGCGTGACCGGCGTCCCACCGTCGACGACGATGCTCAGCGTGCGGGTCTCGAGCTGGCCGTCGCCACCGCGGTTGTTCGCGTAGCGCATGGCCAGGTCGTAGGAGCCGGCCTGCTGCACCGTCGTGGCGAACGTCATCGAGTTGCCGACGTTCTCGAACCCGGCGGCGAAGCCCGACCCGGTGTAGCCGGCGTGGTCCTTGGCGGAGGCCAGGCCCTGCAGCTGCAGTGCCTCGCCCTCGCAGAGCGTCCCGATCGTGCAGACCGGGGTCTCGGCGGTCACCCACGGCGAGCCGGTGACCGCCTGACCCGTGGACGTCGTCAGGTCGACCTGGAGGTTGTCCTGGGTGAAGTCCCCGGACCCCTCGCGGTACTTGACGGTCATCTTCCCGGTGCTCAGCGTCAGCCACCCGTCCGCACGCGTCTGGGTGAACGGCGTCGCGGCGAAGTCGTCGCGACCGATGACGTTGAAGGTGCCCTGGTCGATGAACTGCGCGTCACCGGCGTACTCGGTGCGGATCAGGGTGGGGGAGAGGACCTGGAAGCGGGCGTCTCCCGACACCACGGTGCGGGCGTCCGGCGCGGCGGCTGCCGGCAGGGCGGAGATGCCGAGTCCGCCGAGCGCGAGTGCGCCGACCAGGGCTCCGGCGAGGGACGACCCGAGGACGCGTCGGCGCCTCCGGGTCGAGGTGAGAGTGGGACGCAAAGGTGTGCTCCTCGTGGACGGCGTCGTCCGGTCGTTCGTCGGCGTGGCCGACAGCGATCTGCTGAGGTCGTCGCGCGAGCACCCCCGTCCGCCCGCGTTACAACGTGGGAAAGAGTAGGGCTCACAGCCGGTTCAGGGAAGTCCGACAGGAGATCGGAGGGTTCGCGGTCGCGCTCAGCGGACCGGACGGGAGGCCCGGATCGCCGGATCAGGACGTGGTCGCCCTGGCAGCGGCGACAGACGAAAGGGGGACCGAACCGACGCGACTCGGCCCGGCCATGATGGGCAAGCTGGGCCGACGCGATCGAAGGAGCACCATTGCGAGTCCTGATCTTCCTGCTGACGATCTTCGTCACGACCGCGCTGTCCCTGGGCGCCGGGCTGCTCGTCGGCTTCCAGTTCCGGGACGCGTCCGAGGGGCTCCGGATCGCGGCGGCCACCACGTCGCCGTTCCTCGTGATGGGGCCGGTCGTCATCGGGGTGTTCGCCGGCTCCTGGGACCACCGGTCGTCGACGGAGAGCCGTCGGTTCCTGGGCTGGTGGTTCTCCGCCGTGGTCGCGATCGACGTCGTCGCCGTGGTGATCGTGGTGCTCGCGGCGCTGTCGGCTCAGGCCCCGGTGTGGGTGCCGGTCGTCCTGGCGATCGGCACGGCGGTGTTGCTCGCGAGTGCGCGGCCCCTCGGCACGCTGTTCCGACGAACGGAGCGCCCGATCCTCGAGACGCCGGGAACGTCGATCACGGACGCGGCGGCCGTCCGTCGCAAGGTCCGTCCGATCGCCGTCACGTTCGTCGTCGCGGCGCTGGTCACGTCGATCGGGGCTGCGCTGCTCATCGCACTCGACGGCGACCACGGCTCGGAACTCGTGGAGACCGTGTTGCTGGCCGGACAGCTGACCTTCACGGCGACGGCGATCACGGCCGCCGTCGTGTCGCTCCCGTACAGCCGCGCGCTCCGGGACGCGGCTGGTCGTGACCTGGGCCGGGTGCAGCGCTTCGGGAAGGTCGTCCTCGGCGGCAAGCCCCTCCCGCTCGACGAGGCTGAGCAGCGCGGTGCTGTCGAGTACGCCCGTCTGGCTCCGCTCGCCCTGCAGTTCCAGCTCGTCTTCCTCGGTCTCCTGTACGTCGGGATCGCGTTCCAGTTCGTGTCGACGGCGATCCGCGGCGACCTCGGTGTGTTCCCGGCCGTCGTCCTCACCGCGATGGTCGTCGTCCTGCTCGTCACGGTGCCGATGACCGTCCGGCGGATCCGTCGCGCACGGACCTACGCCGAGGAGCACCGCACCGAAGCCGTCGCGCCGTCCGCGGTCGGGACCTCCACGGGACCCACGACGTCACTCTGATCGAGCTGGCGCGCGCGTCGTCGTCAGAAGTCTGCGCCAGCGTCAGCGTCAGCGCCAGGCCGCGTCAGTGCCGCGAGCGGACGACGCTCAGAACCTCGACCGGTGGACCAGTGCCGACGGCAGCGTGAGGGTCAGCGCGGCCAGGTCGCGACGACCGCCACCGCGTTGAAGAGGACGTGCGCCAGGACCGCGCCGCCGAGCCGGTTCGTCATCGCGACGAGCGTGCCGGTGAGGGACCCGAGCGCGAAGGTCGTCAGGAACACCCGGAAGCCGTCGAGCTGCGTCGTCCCGGCACCGAGCAGGACGTGCAGCACGGCGAACAGGAACGCGGTCAGCAGCACGGCCATGAAGCGCGTGCGCGGTGTGAGCTCCTCGGCCATCCGGCGCTGGAACAGTCCGCGGAAGAAGACCTCCTCGAGGAACGGGCTGACCAGCACGAGGCCGATCGCCGACACCACGAGCAGCGTGATGTCCGGCGTCCCGAGGGTGGGGACCGGTTCCAGGCCGGTCCTGCCGCCGAACGCGAGCCCGAGGAACGCGTCGAACACCCGGACCAGGATGACGATGCCGATCGCGAAGATCGCGTCGCCGATCTCGAGGCGCAGGATCCGGGCACGACCAGGGTTCGGTGACCGTCGCAGCACCCAGACGATCCCCGCCACCAGGGGCAGCCAGACGGCGAGGTCGGCCGCGATCACCTGCAGGACCGGCGACGGGATGCTCCCGCTGCGGCTCACGCCACCGACGACGCGGGCCAGGATGACCGCCACCCCGAGGGCGACGAGCAGGATGACCAGGTCGCGCTGGCGGCTCGTGTCGGGCTCGGCGTGCTTGACGTCGGACTCGGTGCTCATGGGGTCACCGTAGAGGACGCTGCGACCGGATCGCCCGACACAGCCGAGCGTTGCTCGATCATGTGGCACTATTTGAATGCCGTAGGCCGGGACGTCCCCGGTGCGCCTGTGTTGGGACCACAGGAGCGCGGCAGGATCGTCGGGGAAGGCGGGCCGCGTGGAACTACGCGACTACATCACGGTGTTGCGCAAGGGATGGGTCCTCATCCTGGTGTTGGCACTGGTCGGAGTGGCCGCGGCAGCGGGCTTCTCGCTGTTGAAGAAGCCCGTGTACTCCGCTTCCGCGCAGGTGTTCGTGTCGACGGAGACGTCGGGCAGCGCGAGTGACCTGGCCCAGGGCAACACCTTCACGCAGCAGCGTGTCCTGACGTACTCGAACCTGGTGTCGACCCCGATCGTGCTCCTGCCGGTCATCTCGAAGCTCCAGCTCGACATGAACGCCGAGCAGCTCGCGACGATGGTGTCCGCGAGCGCGCCGACGAGCACGACACTCATCTCCATCAGCGTCAACGACACCGACCCGGTCCGGGCCGCGGACATCGCGAACGCGACCTCGCAGAGCCTCACCAACGTCGTCGAGGACATCGAGGCCACCGACGCCGAGGGGACGAGCAGCGTCAAGCTCACCCGCGTCAAGCAGGCCGACGTGCCGAGCGCCCCGGTCAGCCCGAACGTCCCGGTCAACGTGGCCCTGGGCCTCCTCGTCGGACTCGCGCTCGGCGTCGGCATCGCCGTCCTGCGCGAGACGCTCGACAACCGCGTCCGCACGGAGCAGGACGTCGAGAAGATCAGCGACAAGCCGGTCGTCGGCGGCATCGCCTTCGACAGCAAGGCGTCGGAGCGTCCGCTCATCGTGCAGGTCGACCCGCGCAGCCCCCGTGCCGAGTCCTTCCGCACGCTCCGCACGAACCTGCAGTTCCTGGACCTGGGCACCGGCTCGCGCACCTTCGTGATGACGTCCTCCGTGCAGTCCGAGGGCAAGAGCACCACGGTCGCGAACCTGGCGATCGCGCTCGACAGCGCCGGGTTCCGCGTCATCCTCATCGACGCCGACCTCCGTCGTCCCCGCGTCGCCGAGTACATGGACGTCGACACGAACGCCGGCCTCACCGACGTGCTCATCGGCCGCGCCGAGCTCGAGGATGTCGCGCAGCCCTGGGGCCGCGGCAAGCTCGTCGTCCTGCCGGCCGGTCAGATCCCGCCGAACCCGTCGGAGCTCCTCGGGTCCCGGGCCATGCAGGAACTCATCGAACGCCTGGAGAAGGAGTTCGACTACGTCCTGTTCGACGCCCCGCCGCTCCTGCCCGTCACGGACGCCGCGATCCTGTCGAAGAAGGCCTCCGGCGCGATCGTCGCCGTCGCCTCGGGCAAGACCCACAAGGGCCAGTTCGCCGCGGCCGTGTCGGCGCTGGAGAACGTCGGCGCACCGATCGCCGGGTTCGTCATCACGATGATGCCGGTCCGCGGTCCGGGCGCCTACGGCTACGGCCGGTACGGCTACGGGTACGGCTACGGCCTGGAAGCGGACGAGAACACACCGAAGGTCAAGCCGCCCAAGCGCGGCGGGAAGAAGCTCGGCGCACTGAGCCGCGCTGAGCGCTGAAACGGGGTCGGGGGACATGGACACTCGCCGGGGGACCCGAAACCTCGGTTCGACCACCACACGGACGACCCTGGTCTGGGTCGCCGTCGTGGTGGTCGTGCTGGTCGTCGTCGACATCGCACTCGTGACCCTCGCGCTCGGTCGCACCGCTCCGAACGCCGGTGACCCGGCAGGCCCGATCCCGACGTTCTCCAGCTCGCCGGACTCCAGCGCCAGTCCGACCGCCTCCGCGGACGCCGCGGACGCCGCGGCCGTGACGCGTCGCTTCCTCACCGCGGTGGACGGCCAGGAGGCGTGGCGCGCCACCGGCACGACGTGTGGCGGACCCGCGCCCACCCTCGAGCACACCGTCGACGGCGGCGCGACGTGGGTGCCGGTCGCGCTCGGACCGGACGTGTCGACGCTCATGGCGATCCGGGCCTCCAGTACGGACCTGACGATCCTGGCCGGCGTCGGTGAGGACTGCGCCACCACCGTCCGAACCAGTGCCGACGACGGCGTGACCTGGACCGCCGGCAGCCCCGGCGCAGCCGGTGCCGGCATCTCGACGGCCGGCATCGTCCTCGCCACCGGTGTCGTCGAGTCGCCCTGCGGCCGCCCGAAGAAGGCGTACCAGGGACAGCAGACCTCGGTCGTCATCTGTGAGGGGAAGGTCGAGTGGCGTTCGGGCACCGGCGAGTGGGTGGAAGTCCCGGTCGACGGGGTCCGCGCGATGGCGGACAACGACGACGAGTACCTGCTCGCCCGCGTCGGCGCCGAAGGGTGCGCGGGTGTCGAGATCGCCTCACTGAACGCGATCGGCGTCACGCCGGACACGGCGACCCCGGCCATCGGCTGCGCCGCTGACGCCGCGACGATCGGCCCGATCGGCCTCGACCGTGCCGGGGACGACATCTGGCTCTGGGCCGGCGACGCCGTCTCCGTGTCTGCGGACGGCGGCGCGACATGGTGACCGGATGGCGACCATGACCGCGGGCGCGGTACGGGTCTCAGCATCGACGGGCTCCACCGAGGCGTGGAGTAGGTCCTACTCGCGCCGCGTCCTGGTCACGGACCTGTTGGCGCTCTTCTGGGTCGTCTTCGGCGTGCAGATCGCGTGGCTCGGGCTCGACTCGAACCTGGCGACGAACACCGCCGACCTGCGCCTCAGCTACACCGGGATCTCGATCGTCGTGATCGCCGTGTGGATGAGCGCCCTGGCGCTGTACGACACCCGGGGGCACCGCGTCATCGGCGTCGGCAGCACCGAGTACCGCTTGGTCGCCGACTCGAGCGTGCGCGTCTTCGGGGTCCTGGCGATCGCGGCGTACCTGCTGCACGTGGACCTGGCCCGCGGGTACATCCTGATCGCCTTCCCGGTCGGCATCCTCGTCCTGCTGCTGTCGCGGTGGATGTGGCGCCAGTGGCTCGTCGCCGAGCGGAAGCGGGGGAACTACTCCGCCAAGGTCCTGCTGGTCGGGTCGACCAGCAGCGTGCTGCACCTGGCCCGTGAGCTCGGCCGGTCGCCGGAGGCCGGCTACCGCGTCGTCGGTGCGGCTGTGTCAGCAGGGACCCGAGGCGTCCTGCCCGGCTCGACCGTGCAGAGCTACGGCGGCTTCGACGACCTGACCGAGGCCCTGGCGGAGACGGGTGCCGACACCGTCGTCATCACCAGCGCGGACGACCTGCCACCCGAACGCGTCCGCCAGCTCAGCTGGTCCCTCGAGCCCGGTCGCCAGCACCTGGTCGTCGCGCCGAGCCTGACCGACATCGGTGGCCCCCGCATCCACACCCGCCCGGTGCAGGGCCTGCCGCTCATCCACGTCGAGACGCCGACCTACTCCGGACGGAAGCTCTACACGAAGCGTGCGTTCGACCTGGTCGGGTCGACGGCGCTCATCATCGTGCTGTCGCCGGTCCTGCTCGTCCTGGCCCTCCTGGTGAAGCTGACGTCGCCCGGCCCGGTGTTCTTCCGGCAGGAGCGCGTCGGCCTGAACGGTTCGACGTTCCGCATGATCAAGTTCCGGTCGATGGTCGTCGACGCCGAAGCCCGGCTGCAGGAGCTCAGCCAGCTCGACCGTGCCGAGGGCAACGACGTGCTGTTCAAGATGAAGAACGATCCGCGGGTGACCCGGGTCGGGGGCTTCATGCGGCGGTACAGCTTGGACGAAGTGCCGCAGCTGTTCAACGTCGTTGTAGGCGACATGTCGCTGGTCGGTCCGCGGCCGCCGCTCGCCAGCGAAGTGGCCCGATACGACTCGCATGCGCATCGTCGTTTCCTCGTGAAGCCAGGAATGACTGGACTGTGGCAGGTGAGTGGTCGATCCGACCTGTCGTGGGAGGATTCGGTTCGGCTGGATCTCTACTACGTCGAGAACTGGTCGATGGTCGCCGACGTCGTGATCCTCTGGAAGACGCTCCGAGCTGTCGTCCGTAGTAGTGGAGCGTATTGATGGTGCGCAAGGGTCGCGGTGGTCATCGCGGCCTGGCAGGGGTTATCAGCAGCGCAGGAACTGGCGTCGTGGGTTTGATCGCCGGGATAGTCCTGCTGCCCATCATCATCAGCACGGTGTCCGCCGAGCAGTACGGGATCTGGCTCGTCGTCTCGGCGATAGCGCAGTACCTCAACTATTCTGACCTCGGCGTCGGCACTGCAATCGTTCATTTCGGGTCACGCGCCCGCGCTGGTGGTGAGGAGCGCGACCTCGGCGCGTTCCTGCAAGCCGGGCTCATCTGGAACGCGCTCGCCTTGGTTGTCGTGGCGCCCGCGTTCCTCCTCGTCGCCTACTTGTACCTTTGGTCGGGTAAAGCCCAAGACGTCCTCACGCAACCAGAAGCCCTGACCTTGCTGGTGGTCGGCGTTGCCATGCTCGGAGCACTGCTCCTCAAACCTTTCGGCTCGGCTCTCAACGGCGCTGGGCTCCTGCCGGTCGAGCGACGCAACCAGGCCATCGGAGTGCTCGTCCGCGTCGTGCTGACTCTCGTCGCGTGTCTGGTTCTCCGTGACATCGTGTTCGTCGCGATGGCTGAGGCGATCGCGGTGATCGTCCCGGTTTGCCTGTCCTGGGCCACCGTTCGCATGCGGAAGCTGGCACGGATGGAGTGGGCTGGCTTCCCCGGAGGGACGCTTCGCTACATGCTCTCCTACAGCGTGCGGTCGTTCGCCGTCAACGCCGTCGGCGCGCTACTCCTGCAAGCGGGGACGATCGCCGCCGGCGTCACGCTGAGGCCGCAGGACGTCACTTATTACAACGCGGCCTTCCGGGTCTACACGAGCGTGCGACAACTCATCGGGTGGGCCAACGACCCATTCCGTCCGGCTCTGAGCCGCTTGAACGTCGCTGCACCTGCTGAAGCGCGGCGGGCGCTCTTGTCGATCTGCTTCGTCACCCTGTCGCTCAGCGTCGTGGGATGCGCCGTCCTCATGATCGCTGCGGAAGACGTCGTACGGATCTGGCTCGGCCCTGGGGTACCGGTGAACACGATCGCTGTGGCGATGGTCGTACTCCTCGCCGGCCTCATGATCAATGCGATCCACCTGCCGCTGATCCCCGCTGCCGATGCGGCTGGGGCCCCCGGCGTGTTCTTCGTCCCGCAGCTGGCCTGGATGGTCTTGACGGTCGGGGGGTCCCTGTTCTTCGGCGCGGTGTTCGGCCTGCCGGGCATCGCTCTCGGCCTGACACTGCCGCTCATCGTGATCGAGCCGTTCTACCTCGTCAGGGCCGCTAGGGTCCTGCGCTTCACCCTGCTCGACTGGACCCGCGCTGTTGCCCGGCCCGTGCTGATCCTCGCGGCAGGTGGTGGTGCCGCCGTGGGGGTGTGGCTGCTCGCTGCAACGGTGAGCAACCTGCACGGTTCTGGCATCCTCAACGCGACGGCGTTCCTCATCGGAAGTGGGGTCACCGCAGTACTCCTCAGGAAGGTTCTGCCGTGGCGGAGTTTCGTGACCATGGGAAGGCTTGAGTTGTGAACCGATCAGCCGACGAGCACATCGCCGAGCGGCCGCAGAGCCTCGAGCAGTTGCGGCTAGAGACACGATCTGTCCTGCGTGCACTCGTCGGTCCGCATCGAGAAGTCGCGCTCCTGGACTTCCCCAATCACCAGAACGTGGGCGACACGATGATCTGGCGAGGCGAACTCGACCATCTGGCGAGTCTCGGCCTCCGCGTGCGGTACCGGACCGACATCAAGCGCTTCTCTCCGGATCTCATGGACAGGTTGGTTCCCGACGGCCCGATCCTGCTCCACGGCGGAGGCAACTTCGGAGACCTCTGGCCCGAGTTCCAGCGTTTCCGGGAACGGATCGTCTCGCTCTACCCGAACCGACGGGTGATCCAGCTCCCGCAGTCCATCGAGTTCCGTGACGCTGCCGCAGCAGAGGCAGCGAACAAGGTGTTCGGGCAACACGACGACTTCCATCTCCTCGTACGCGATTGGCAGTCGCATGCTCGCGCACGAGCGACGCTCCCCGACGTGCGAGTGCAGTTCTGCCACGACGCGGCCCTCGGCTGGCAGCCGAGGACCGGGGGAGGGCGCACGAATGAGAAGGTCGATGTCCTGGTGCTTGCCCGGCGAGACCACGAGCGAGGGGTCGGCATCAGCCGATTCGTGCCTGCACGCCCTGGCCGTCGTGATCGCACCGCCGACTGGGGGCTGAGCGGCATCGACGCGTTGCTCTGGCGGTTGGCTCGCGTCCCGCTGGGCCTCGCCCGGACGGCGCCGAAGCTCGCGTCGCTCCCCGCCTACTACCCGGCGATGTCGTTCTCGTACCGTGCTCTCGCCGCGCTCAACCTCCGAGACGGCCTGCGCCTCTTCCGAGGAAGCCGTTTGATCGCGACCGATCGACTCCATGCCCACGTCCTCGCTCTCCTGCTGCGGAAACCCCACGTCGTGGCCGACAACAACTACGGCAAGATCGCCGGTGTGATGAACGCGAGCACCGGCGACCTCGGTGACTTCTTGTTCGTGTCGGGCGAGGACGAGATCGATTCGGCGATGCAGTGGATCGACGAGGGTCTCCAGCGAGGCGAGGCACTATGACTGTGCAAGCTGACGGCCGCGACGCGGAGATGAACATCGTCTTCGCTCAGGGACGGGACGTCCCGTCTTGGGAGCAGCGTCACGCCGCTGGGCTGATCCCTGATCGCTGGCCGTACGGGTTGGACGGCGTCACCCGTCACTTCGGGGGAGCACGGGCCGTCGAAGTCGGACCACTCCGTCCCCTGCCTCTCCTCGGAGCCCTGCTCTCGGGCCGCCAGCGGCAGCGCGACGCTCGTCGTACGACCATCTCGATGAGTTGGGAGGAGGACGTCGCGCTCCGGATGCTCGAGCAGTACCCGGCGGACATAGCCCTGAGCGGCGTGATCTGGGCGACGGACACCCCGGACTCCATGGCCGCTCGGGTGAAGCAGCGTCTCTCTCGTCGGGCTCTCCGTCAGATGAGCCTGGTGTGGACCTTGAGCAAGCCGCAGGTGGAAATCGTCGAACGCTGGCTCGGTGCCGGCGGACCGCCCGTCCGGTACCTCCGCTTCGGAGTCGACCACGAGTTCTTCACGGAGAAGCCGTTCCCGAGCACGCCGATGCTGTTCAGTGCTGGGGGAGACAGAGACCGAGACCCGGCGACCTTGTTCAGAGCGATCGAGATCGTTCGGCGAGAGCGCCCGACGATCGAGGTCATGGTCCAGTCGCGCACTCAGCTGCAGCCGCCCGACGGTGTCACGGTCGTCCCGTACCTGACACACCAGCAGCTCCGCGAGGCATACGAGCGAGCGTCGGTCGTTGCGATCGCAACTCGTCCGAATGTCCACGCGTCGGGTATGACGGTGTCCCTCGAAGCGATGGCGGTCGGGCGTCCCGTGGTGATCACCGAGACACCCGGTCTTGATGACTATGTTCAGGACGGAGGGACCGGCTTCTTGGTGCCGTGTAGCGATGGCCGTGCCTTGGCCTCGAAGGTCTTGGCTCTGCTCGAGGACCAGGCCGAGGCGCGAGCCATGGGGAGAAGGGCACGCGAGCGCGTCGTCGCGAGCTTCACCTCCGCGCAGATGGCTGATGAACTCGCAGGATTCGCGACATCAGTCAGCGGCGACGCGGGAATCTCGCGCTCCTCGTGAGCCAGGGAAATCAGGCTCATGCAACTCGAGACGGGGTTGCGCTGGTGGAGGCCGTGCACGCGATGTCTTCGTCTCCCCCTGGGCTCTGTTAGTCTCCGGCCATGCGAAGGATCCTCGTGGTCGGAGCGGGGGTTGTACTCACGACACTCGCCGCTGGTCTGATCGTCCGGCAACCGTCGGTCGCGCCATTGACTGTCGCTGCGCTCGTTGCCGTGCTCGTTCTGGTCATCCGTCCCGCATGGTCCATCTACTTGACGCTGATCTTCGCCTTCACGGCCCTTCCGGCCGCCATCCCTACTGAGTTCGAGGTGGCAGGTAGCTCGATCCGGGTACACGAACCGTTCTTGGTGCTCGCTCTCGTGTATTCAGTAGCGCACTTCCGAGCGAGTCGCCGCGCTAATCTCCTGGCCGGGGCATTCGCTGCGTTCGTCGCGGTAGGGCTTCTCGTCGCGTTCGCTTCGCAGAACCCCGTCTCAAAGATCATCTTCGACGCGCGCCCGGTCGTCGAATGTGCCGCAGTGATCTTCATTGCCGTACGCCTGTACGGAACGAAGATCGCTCGCCGATGCATCGTCGTTTTTACCTGGATCTTGTGGGTCTCCGCGGTGATCGTATTCGCAGGGGCGACGCTCGGCGTCAGCGTCGGCGGCCGTACCGAAGAAGCCGACCTCGCAAACCCTGACGCCGTCTCGGGAGCGGCGACTCGGCTGCTCACGAGCGCCACCTTCCCGGCGCTGGCCGTGCTCTGCGCGATAACTGCGCTCGTCGTCGCAGGAAAAATGCCATTACGCAGCTCGTGGGTCTTGGGTGTACCAGCGCTGGTGATTGTGATTCTGAGCTTCTCCAGGAATTCGATCCTGGCGCTCGGCGTAGCAGTACTGTTCGCGGCGCTCATGAGCCGGACAGTTTCGTCTACCACGCGTGCCGTCGGAATCGGCCTCACTACCGTAGCCGTATTCGGGCTATTGGTCGTGATGAACCCCATTCTCGCGGGGCTTCCCGGAGGGGAGTTCATCAATACGCAGGTGGCAAGCTACGCAAGTCGCGTCATCGACGGATTGAACTCAAACGTTCAGGCATCGGACATTTCGGTGCAGTTCCGCGTCAGCGAGGACGGCTGGCTTCTTCAGGGTCTGTCGACGTCTCCGATTTTCGGCCATGGATTCGGGTTCGCCTACAAACCCTCGGCCGGTAGGTCGAGTTTCACACTCGATTACGCGCCGTACTATGCGCACAACTTTTACCTGTGGACCGCAGTGAAGTCGGGACTGCTGGGAGGCGTTCTGATGCTCGTCTCCGTCGTTGGCCCCCTGTGGAGAGCCGTGCGGAAACCAAGCTTCTCGACCATCGCGATCGCGTCCGCTCTTGCAGGAATGCTGGGTTCGTCGTTCGTTGCTCCGGTGGCGCTGAGCGCGACTTCCAGCGTTTTGTTCGGTGTTCTCGTCGGTGCGGTCATCGCGGCGACGGAGGGTTCCAAGGGATCGACGGGCCAAGCACCGGAAAAGCCTCGAGCTGAAGGACGTCCAGTGGCGCCGAGTCGCCCCCCCTCTCGGTTTTTCGACTGTCCCGAAGAGTGCGCGCTGACATAAAGGACTAGTCATGCAACACAGAAGCCTGACTTACAAGTACGAGAGCGTCCAAGCTTTGCGCCTTGCGGCCGCCCTTCTCGTCGTGGTCACACATTCGACTCTTTACGCGCATGATCGACTGGACCAGCGGTTTTCGATCTGGGGCTTCGGGACGATCGGAGTCGACGTTTTCTTTGTCATCAGCGGCTTCGTGATGATGGTGTCGTCGAACAAGCACCTGACTGAAGACGGTTACTGGAGGAAGTTCGCCCTGCGCCGTCTTGTTCGTATTGGACCGATGTACTGGATCGCAACAACAGTCAAGCTCCTGACGCTGCTGGTACTCCCAGGGGCGGTTCTCCATGCGGCCCTGCAACCCGAACAGGTCGCGCTGTCGTACTTTTTTCTTCCTTCTCGAAATGTAGATGGAAATCTGGAGCCACTGCTCGGGGTTGGATGGACGCTGGTATTCGAGATGGGGTTCTACCTGATATTCACTCTCGCCTTGGCGTTGAAGATGAATGTGATGGCGTTCTGTGCGGCGTGCCTGTCATTGCTCGCGCTCGGGTCCCTCTTTGTTGACCACGCAACGGGACCAGCAATTTCGTTCTACCTCGACCCGATCGTACTTTACTTCCTTGTTGGGATGGTCGTTGCGAAATGGACTATCGACCGGTCCTGGCTCGGGACGGCAGGATGGTTCGGCTATATCTTGCTTCTGTGGGTCGTGATCGACAGCTTCAATGACCGTGGGGCATTCGATCTCGATCAGTTGACGAGGAACGTCGGGGTCACCGCGGTCTTCTTCACCACGATCCTGGCGGAACCGATCTTGAACCGAAGAATTCCGCGGGCAGTGGTGTTCATGGGCGACGCGTCGTACTCGCTGTACTTGTTCCACCCCCTACTGGCGCCGGCAGTGCCGGTCGTGCTCAAGAAGCTCGACCTCATCAACCAGCCGCTGTCGGTCGCGCTGTCTGTGGTGGGGGTCCTCGTCGCGGCAGCTCTGATATACAAGTTTCTCGAAAGGCCGATCACCAGAAAGCTCCAATCTCTGCTGCTCGGCAAGCGACCAGAAGCTGCAGCCTCCAGAGAAAGCGAGCGGGATCCGATCGTGCCGACGCGTGAGCCGTGAGAGTACTAACTATCGAGTATCACGCGTGAGCCGTTCTCTAGCAGCACTGGTTTCCGACAACGAACTCGCGCGGTCCCATCGCTCCTTCAGCCGCGCAACGGGACGTTCCACGAGGAACCAACTCACCGTGGCTGCTGCCAGCGTGAGGACGATGACGAGCACGCCGCGGCCCGGTATGCCGGGAGCGACGTTCATCCAGGTGTGGATCGGATAGTTCCACAGGTAGGCCGCATAGGAAAGCTGGCCGAGGGCCCTAAGCGGTGTCAGCCACTTCGAGGGCAGGGTTTGCCACTCGTTAAGTTGTGGGATCAGGGCGACTGTGGCAAGCGCGGCGACGGGGCCGACGACCAAGTACGTAAGTGGCGAGCCTTTTGCCTCTGGCAGTGCGGATAGACCGAGGAGTACCAGCAACATGCCACCGCCGAAATAGTGGCGCCCCCTGCTCAAACTGCGTGACCACGCCGTGAGTCGCGGCATGGCGAAGTAGCCGGCGGCTCCGACGACCATCGCGATACACCAGGACGTCGGGAGCGGGTAGATCCTCCAGATGGTGGGCTCCGTCATCGCCATCGTCGCGATCATGGCAGCGACGATCGCTGCAGCTGAGGCGATGAGCGCGAGAGCTACTCTACGAAAACGTATAGCCAACGCTAGAACAATCGGCCAAACGAGGTAAAACTGTTCCTCAGTCGCAAGGGTCCAGAGGTGCGATAGTGCTTCACTGCCGTGATTGAAGGGGATGTTCATCGTGTACGTGAGGGCGACGATGACGCTTCGCAGTACTTGCAGGCGGTCTCCGAGCGGGTTCCAAATCAGCGAAACCAATGCAAAGCCGACGAGCATGAGCACGAGTGCAGGAAGAAGGCGGAGGGCTCGATTGCGATAGAAGCGTGAGTATCGGACTCGGCCGAATCGGGTCAGGTCGGATACCAGGAGCCCTGTTATGAGGTATCCGCTCAAGCTGAAGAACGTGACGACGCCGACCATCCCGGCCGTGCCCACCGCTTCGGGCCAGGAATGACGGACAAGCACGAGAAGGATCGCGAGGCCTCGAAGAAGGTCAAGCCCTTCGATTCGGCGCGCTGCGCCCCCGGAATACATGGTGGGACTCTAACAGGGCACAAGTACTGAGGCGCGGTGCCGCGGATCGGTCATTCTCGTCGGGACGGTGTGAGCTGTTGTGACGTGACGCTGATCAGAATTGGCCCCACAGCCGCTCGGACCGCGCTCGGGCCGATCCGCTGAGCTCTCGCAGTTCCTCTGCTGACAGAGCGATCGCTGCTGTCGCGGCACGAGCCCAATCCTCTGCCCGTCCGTCCGCCAATAGGTACTCATGGGTAGCCAGCAGGTCCCGGAGGGAGCTGTTCTTCGGGCCGACCACGGGCGTGCCGAGTTCCAGACAGCGCACCGCAATGCCGCTCTGAAAGAAGCGGCGGTAGGGGATCAGAACCACAGACGCGCTCCGAATCAGATCGTAGAGTTCACTCTCGGGCACGAACCGATCGTCGACGCTCCATCCTTCGAGCGCAGGCCATCCGCGGCCGGTGATCGCGTAGTGGGTTGCGGACCCTTCTTCGGCAATTGCCTTGAGGAGTTCGAGATCTCTGTCGGCCTTGTACTGGCCGAGCACCCGTACGACAGTCTCCGAGGGGCGAGAACGTCTGACTTCCGGCTCCAGGATCGGATGTGGCAAACGCGTGAGCGTGGCGGCAGGCAGCGCTCTGCTCACTTCGGCCGCCGCCGCCTCGCTGAGGACGATGATCTTCGCGCGGCCACCGAGTCGGCGGGCAAGGAAACGCGACAGCCGCCCGTAGCCCAGTGAACGGACCAGCGGAACAGGGTCGTGCACTGTCAGCCAGGCACCGGGCAGGCACGCCGTGATGATGAGCAGATCAAGGTATCCAAGGACGGGCCAGGTGACCACGACGCGAGGGAATGAGGTTGCACTGCGTCCCCGCCGACGGAGATCCCACAACGCCTGGACATACCGGAGCACCCATTTCGAGCGGGACCCGCCACCAGCGGAAGGCTCCGGGAACTCAAGCACCTCGGTGGGCTGGCCTGACGCTTCGAGCACACTGACGAGTTCACGCCGGTAGTGCAGCAAGGCAGCGCCGAGCGGGTTGAGGACGACCGTTCGCGTCTTCATCGAGCGAGCCGCTCCGAGAGACCACGGCCGATGCCACGCACAACATCGAGAACGGGGCGGGCGCTGCGTCGTCGGATCGCCTGCGGGAGCGCAGCCCGCAGCGCGACGAACGGGACGAAGGCAATTCTGAGCCGTTGTCCGTTCAGCCGCAGAAGCAGCACCAGGTTGCGGCCCAGGTAGAACATGGGTGTTCCGCCGGAGCTTTGGTGGACACGAGCTGCAGGGACCCAGACGATCGCATGGCCAGCGCGACCGAGGCGGAGATGCAGGTCGACTTCCTCGACGTACATGAAGAACGTCTCGTTGATCCGGAAGTCGGCCAGGAGACGGGCTCGGTAGAGGACGAAGGCGCCGTCGAGCCAGACGCGGCGAACGACAACCGGCTCGTGACGCGCGAAGACGCCGTCGGGCTCAGCGCGGTGGTCATGGTGTCGCGGGACCCGAGCCCAGCGCGTCAGCTTGCCGCCGGTCGACCATACTTCGTCTCGGCCGTCACTGGCTCTCGTCAGCAGGGTCGGCCCGGCAGCGCCGAGGGCGGGGCCAGCGTCCAACGCTGCTTCAAGTGCAGCCAGCGAGCCGGCGGCGATACGTACCTCGTGCGTTGCGACGAGGAGGTACTCGTAGGACGCTCGGTCCAGGAGCGCGCGAACGCCCTCATTGACGGCTGCACCGTACCCACGATTCGGGACGAAGAGCAGATCGACGTCCTGCGGCACCGCTGCGCGAAGCCTTCTCTCCGACGTTTGTTGTTCGCTGTTGTCCACGATCAGGATGTCGCCTACGTCGAGTCCTTGAGACAAGAGATCGGACACTACTGTGCCGATGGTGTCGTAACTACGGTGGTGCACCACAACTGAGCCGGTACGACCTGTCATCGAGGGTCCTCCTGTCCGACGCGCAGCCATCGGTCCGCTACAACGCGCCCGTCCTCCGCCGGGAGTGCTGCCACGACCGCCCGCGGATCGAGTGGTTGGGTCAACGCTGTCTCGACCGCCTCTGGCAATGCGAGGCCGGTGCGATCCACGATGAAGTGGCCGTGAGCAGCCAACCAAGATGAAAGCCCGGTGTCCGATGTGCTCACCACGGTCACTCCCGCCGCCAGCGCCTCTTTGATGGGGAGGCTGATCTGCTCCCGCCAACGGCCGTCGCGCTGGGAAGGGGCGACCAGCACCGCGCTCTCCCCCAGAAGCCCAGCGACGCGAGCGTGCGGTAGCGGGCCCACCGGCTTCCGGCGGTCCGGCTTCAACCGAGACCATTTCAGGACCTCGTCGGACAGGGGGCCATCGCCGACGATCGTGAGGACTTCCTCTGGTAACGCCTGTTCGACCTTCTCCCATGCCGCTTGCAACTGGGCGATGCCCTTGCGAGGTTCCAGTGCGCCAACGAAGATCGCGCCCCGACGGTCGCTTGGCCCGGGCACTTGCGTCGGAGGCTGGGCGGGGAGCTCTTCGATGAGCGCATTCGATACGCCACGGAGGAACGGCAAGGACTGGTAACTCCGCTGCGCCCCCTGCGAGCCGAAGGCGATCGCGTCGATCAGGAGTCTGGCGGTACCTCCGACCAGAGCGAGCGCGAGAGCGACCACCGGCTTCGGATACGACTTCGTTCCGAAGAGTGCTCGCTGCGGCTCATTGTTCTCGATTCCGTAGAAGACTCTCTGACTCGGACCACGCGTGCAGATCTTGTGGACCAACAGGACCGCGACGGTGCGGGGAAGCTCCCGCGCCCAGAGGAGTTCGGGCACCTCGAGAACCCGCACGTCGCCACGGGCGACAGCTCGCAGAGCCGACCGAGTGCTCATCGGGACGAAGTGGCCGGGGACGTCCCCAGCCGGGAGGTCGTAGTTCCTGTCGAAGAACCAGCCTTCAGCAGGCATCAGTTTCGAATCGCGCTGCACCTGCGCCGCTCGGAGTTCGGGGTAGATGCGAACCGAGCGATTGGCGGTCCTCATCGCTGTTTCTTGTCGATGAGGTCTGCCAAGGCTGTTTCGTAGGCGCGGCAGACGCCGTGCCAGGAATAATCGGCTTGCGCTCGCTCACGAGCTGCCTGACCCAGTCGTTCGCCATCGCCAGACGTCATCAGCTCGTCCACACGTTCGATGATCGAGTCCGCGTCGGGCTGCACGAACAGACCCGTTTCGGCCAGTGTCTCGCGGTTGTAGACAGTGTCTCGAGCAACTGTCGGGGCGCCGCTGGCCATCGCCTGGACCAGTGCTGGGTTGGTCCCGCCGACACTGTGTCCGTGGAAGTAGGCTCCGGCGTGCTGCCAGAGAGACTTCAAGCGATCGTCATCGTTGACGTGCCCGAGCCAACGGATCTGCGGCGAACGATCTGACAGTGCCTGCGCGGCACGGTCGAAGTCTCCGTGGAATCCATCGCTCCCGACGATGACGACCGGCCATCGCTCGGCGAGTACTTCTGCAGCCTGGAAGAACTCGTTGATGCTGTTCTCGGGGACGAATCTCGCGACGTAGAGCACATACCCTCGGTGCTGCAATCCGTCGTCGACCGGCAGCGCGCCGTGCGTGTCGCCGCCGTATGGGATGAACGTGCCGTCCGCGTGGAACTCACGCTTCCAACGGTCCCCGATCGCCCGGGCATCGAACACGAGCTCGTCAGCCCACCGAGCTGACATCACGGCTCCTGCTCGGAAGACCGCCTTCGCGGCTCTGTTCCACTTCGCACGGTCCCACTCGATCCCGTCGACGTTGAGCAGCGTCGGGACGCCGCGAGCGCGAAGGGCAGGCAGGAAGAACCCGTTGGCCACGTTCATGATGAGGGCGACGTCGGGCTTCCGCGAGAACGCAGATGCGGTTGCCGTCGCGCCGAACGACAATGTGCTGAGCGACTTGGAGTTGACCCCCCAGCTGTAGACGCTGCGGACATCGTCGTTGCGCTCGGGATCGTCCGCCTGGACGGAACCCTTCCGGCCGTAGACGGTCACGTCCCATCCGGCATCAGCGAGGAACGGTGCGAGACGACGAACCGCGGTCTCAAAGCCTCCGTAGTAACTGGGATACCCGCGAGTACCGATGATGGCCACGGATCGACTCACAGATGGCTCCGCTCGATGAGATGGACGGTAGAGCCAATCGTAGGTGCAAAGCGGAAGAACACTCATTGCTCGCGACCGTTCTCAATACGAAAAAGGCCCGTGTGAGCAGGGTGGCTCGAGCGCCGCGCTCGTCAGCGAGGCTTCCTCGCGTGAGGAACCCTAGAATCGATTCATGTCCGACCTGCCCGAGTCGCGACGCACTGCTGTACGCCGGGGATCCAGGGCCCGGGTCGTGCTGTGGATCGTCCTTGCACTCGTCCTCCTCTTGATCTTCGCCGTCGCCTGGGTCGGTACCCGAGGGCTCCTCGCGAAACGCCACCTCGAGCAGTCAGTCTCCCTCGTGAGCACTTTGCGGTCGGAGATCACCGAGGGGAACACCCCGGCGGCTCAGCGGACGGCGAAGCAGTTGGAAGACCACGCGTCGGCCGCGCGGAGCTTGACCGGCGACCCGATCTGGGGAGCGGCTCAGCACATGCCCTTCTTCGGCACCAACCTCCGGGCCGTCCGCGAGGTCGCGGTCGTCGTCGACGACGTGGCGAGTGGCGCTGTGCGCCCGGTTGCAGGCGTCATCGGTGACCTCAACGAGGACGCGTTCACCCCGAAGGGCGGGCGCGTCGACCTGGAACCGCTCGTCGACGCTCAGCCGGAAGTTGCTCGTGCGACGAAGACGCTGTCGAAGGCGACGAACGAGGCGGACCGGATCGACACCAGCGCCACGCTGTCGCCGGTGACATCGGCGGTGAACCAGCTCCGGAACGCTCTGGCGACGGTGTCGCAGCAGGCGGACACGGCCAACAAGGTGCTTCAGCTGGCACCGGCCATGCTCGGACATGACGGCGACCGGAACTACGTGCTGCTCTTTCAGAACAACGCTGAGCTGCGTGCTGGTGGGGGCATCCCCGGCGCGGTGGCCCTCTTGCAGGCAAGGGACGGGGCGATCAGTCTCGGCAACCAGGCTGCGGGGTCGTCCTTCGGGCCGTACGAGAAGCCGGTTTTGCCGCTGTCTCCAGAAACAACGAGCCTGTACGGCGACATCACCGGGCGGTACATGCAGGACGTCAACCTCACGCCACGATTCGACGTCACGGGAGCGCTCGCGCGGGAGATGTGGAAGCAGAAGTTCGGGCAGCAGGTGGATGGTGTCCTGGCGATCGACCCCGTCACACTCGGGTACATCCTCCGGGCGACCGGTCCGGTGCAGCTGCCGACCGGGGACACCCTGACGTCGGACAACGCAGCGAAGCTCCTGTTGAGCGACGTCTACGCCAAGTACCCGGACCCGACGGCGCAGGACGCCTTCTTCGCATCGGCGGCGAGTGCGGTCTTCGAGAAGGTGTCGAGCGGTGGCTTCGACACCAAGGCCTTCATCACCGCGTTGACCGACGGCACGAAGGACGGGCGACTCCGGCTTTGGAGCGCGAACGAGGCGGAGCAGAAGCAGATCGCCGGGACCGCGGTTGCCGGCACCCTGCCGACCGCGTCGGCGAAGACGCGTGAATTCGGCGTCTACCTCAACGACGGCACCGCCGCGAAGATGGACTACTACCTCGACAAGAAGGTGTCGGTCGGAAGCTCAGTGTGTCGGAAGGACGGCCGTCCGACTTCTGTCGTCGAGGTCACGCTGAAGAACACGGCACCCGCCGACGCTGCGACGAGCCTCCCGCGCTACGTCACCGGTGGCGGCGACTTCGGCACCGAACCCGGCAAGATCAAGACGCTCGTTGCGGTTTACGCTCCCAAGAACGGCATCTACCTCGGGGCTTCGCAGGACGGCAAGGGCGCGGCCCTGCAGACCGCGACGGACGGCGAGCACCCGGTGGCGCAGATCCAGACGCTGCTCGCGCCGGGCCAGAGCACGACCTTCCGCGTCGCGTTCCTCGGGGAGGCGAAGTTCGCGAAGGCCGGAGTGCAGGCGGAGTCGACGCCCGGCGTCCGTCAGACCAAGGTCGAGCCGCTGCAGTTCGACTGCGCCGAGCCGGTCCCGGTCGGCTGACGGCGGCAAGTGCGCGGACTGTAGGGCACTCGATGACCGCTCTCCTCGCATGGTGAGACGGCGTTTCGCCGAACTACGCGGGCGATCGTGCCCCCAATCCGGGGGTGCTGGTTGGCCTGAGCAAGCTCCTAGCGGATACAGCTGGTGCCGTGGTCTCCACAAGAGATGGGCGTCGTGAACGTCATGGCCCTCGTGACCTGGGGTTCTCCGTCTCGGGAATGAGGTGCGCGACGCACAGGCGTTCGCGAGCACCTGCTCGCTGGGAGATGACCCAGCCCCTGTTCACGAATTCGTTGCACGAAGGGTGGCAACACTCTGTGAACATCCGCTACATTGAGGGAACTTCGCCAATCGCACGTGCCATGTCTGTGGTCACGGGGGGATTGACATCTGCGGAGGCAGGGCTCTGGTATCAGGGTCTGTCGGATCAGATCACTAGGGGAACCACTTCATGAAGAAGCTCATCGCCGCGGTCGTGCTGGCTGGCGCCGCACTGCTCGCAACTCCGGCCGCTGCCAACGCAGCTGGCTACGCTCCCGACTCGGACGTCTCGATCTCTGGCAACTACGTCGCCGGTGGCATCGTCGTCATCAACTTCAGCGAAGGCGCCTTCCAGAACAACGAGACGGTCAACGTCCAGATCACCGGCGCCGGTGTCAACGACGCCACGCTCGGTGCCCTGCCCGTGACCACCGTCTCGAAGGCCTACACGGCCGGTGCCGACGGCTCGCTCCCCGTTCGCGTCACCCTCCCGGTGGGCGGCTCGGGCAGCTACAACCTGACCGCCACGGGCGCCACCTCCGGTGTCGTCGGCGTCGCGTCCTTCACCATCGCCCCGGCTGACGTTGCTGCTGGCGCTGGCAACGGCACGGGCACGGCTGCCAACGGCACCAACGGTTCCCTCGCCTTCACCGGTTCGACCGTCTCCACCCTGGCCCTCTGGGTCGCCGGTGGCGCCGTCGTCCTCGGTGGCGGCCTGCTCGTCGTGCGCGGCTCGGTCCGTCGCCAGCGCGAGACCGTCTGAGCTACAGCTCACTGAGCGGGACCCCCGGAGCCGTCAGGCTCCGGGGGTTTCGTCGTGTCCAGGGGGCTACGTCACGTCACGACGAGGAGGATGCCGACGACGCCGATGACGGCGAGCGGCGCGACCACCCAGAGCCACCAGGGGAACGCGGAGGGACGACGGTACTGTCTGCGATTCGGGTTCACACGCCGACCGTAGGGCGGTGAGGTGTCCGGCGGACGGTCACTGCACCTCCTGGCAGGTGCACGCGGAGGATTCTCGGCTGGCCGTCACACGTCGGACACAGCGGCGGGCGCCTTCGGCAACTCCCACACCTCTGCGTACCGCTCCCGCACGAGCGGCCAGACCTGCGCGACCGCGTCATCGACGGAACGCACCGAGTCGCTGAGCGGCGGGGTCAGCACGAACTCGTGGGGGATGGGCCGCCCAGAGCGGTCCCGGCGCCCTTCAGGATCGGGGAAGCGCACGGCGAGCATCCCGGAGCGACGACGGACGACGGCCGGCACGTCACCCATCCCGTCGAACGCCTGCTCGTAGCGGGCGAGCGGGTCCTGCCCCGGCTGCTCGGTCGACAGGAACCGGAAGCCCCACGTGCGGCCCCGGGTCGCCCAGATGAAGCTCACGACTCACCCCGGCGCAGCACGCGCTGCTCGACCCCGCGGTCCAGGTCCTCGGCGAAGCGCGCGAGCACGCGAGAGGTGAACTCCTGCTCGGCCACCGCCTCGTCCTTGATCTTCGCGACGCGCTTCGTGGCGAAGCTGACGGCCCGGGAACCGATGCCGCCACCGATCCAGCCCGCGGCCGCACCGACGAGCGGGGACTTGCCGTAGCGCGAGGTCGCCAGGAACCCGACGACGGGCCCGACGAACTTCAACAGCTGCTCCGCTACCTGCGCCCCGCGCTGGCGCGTCGTCGCCCACTTCGCGAAGCGCTCGAACGGCAGCATCGCGGTGATGGGCAGGAGCAGGTCCACACCGGTGCGGGTCGTCACGTCGATGTTCCCCGGCTCGAACTTCGCCGACGACAGCAGCAGGAAGTCCTCACCGACGTCGAGCGCGTCCGGGTCCTGCACGAAGCTCTGCAGCACGTCGCGGAGTTCGTCGAGCTCGCCGCCGGCCTTACCGATGACGAGCTCCCGGAACGCCTCGACGTCGATGTCGGGCAGCAGGTCCGCCTTGGAGAGCGCCAGGGTCCAGATCCGCGGGAAGCGGGTGAGCCGCTTGCCGTCCTCGAGCACGTCGTCACGCAGGGCGTAGAGCCCGGTGTGGAAGTCGGTGATCAGGGCCTTCAGGTAGCGCTCTTCCTCGCCGGCGTGCTCGGCGAGGAGCTGCCCGTCGACGAGCAGCACGGCGACGTCGGCGCTGAGGAGCGACCGGAAGGTCTCGACCCGGCGCGCGGCCTCGTCGGCGGAGCTGGGGTCCTCCTCGAACCACTCGCCGGGGTAGTCGTGCCACACGATCCGGAGGGGCTTCATCGCCTTCTGCCTCGACCGGCCCTTCGGCAGGGAGTCCGCCGACGGCTCGATGACGAAGCGGTACGAGGTCGAGGCGAACCGGGTCGGGCTGGGCACGGTGTCGCCGTCGCGCATGCCCAGGTAGTTGCGGTGCAGCGTGCGGCCCTGGGCACGGTCCTCGGCGGTCACGGCGAACCGGTTCGATCGTCGGACGCTCGGCTCCTGGGCGGAGCCGTAGAACGACGAGAGCAGGACGGTCTTGCCGCTGCCACTCCCTCCGAAGACGGCGATGTGCTGCTCCACCATCGGGGTGCTGTTCGAGGCCATGTCACCGACCGTAGGCGGCGGCACGTGCGGAGAGGCTGAGCCGCCCTCGGGTGGATGAGCCGCGAGTGGCCGTCAGCGCCGTCGCCGCGCCGCCACCCCGAGCAGCACGACCCCGAGCAGCGCCCCGACGACGGCGCCCATCGTGTTCGCCACCACGTCGTCGATCGTCGCGAACCGCGCCGGCAGGAACAGCGCCTGCCCGGTCTCGATGGCGGCGCTGACGAGCAGCCCCGCCGCCGCGCCGGCCCACCACCAGCGGGCCCCGGCGAGCAGCACGACGAGCAGGCCCAGCGGCACGAAGAACGCCACGTTCGCCAGCGACTCGAACAGCTCGTACCCGAACCAGCTCGGCGCTCCGCGCCGTTGCGCCGCGGCGACCACACGGGCGAGCAGCGGCTGCACGCGTGCGTCGACCGGGGTGCCCCAGAACCCGATGAGGACCACCGCCACCCCGTAGCCCACGGCGAGCACCCCGGCGACGCTGCGGCTCCGCCCAGTCGCGTGCGCGCTCGTGCTGTCGTGGCGCCGCAGGGCGCTGCCGGACCCGGCCATGCGGCCGACGGACGCCGACGGCACGTCGTGCACGCGGTCGTCCGGTCGGTCAGGGGTCACGGGGAGTGACGCTACCGGGGCGGGCCTCCAGGCCGGGTCCGCCGGCCGGCGGATCTCCGCACGGGAGGCCCGGCCAGCCTCCGCCTCGTTTCGTCCGGATCGCGAGTACCCCGCTTTGTCCCCTGTACCCCGGAAACGTGACGTGTTGTCCCGGTTTTCCGGGGTTCGATACCCGAGCGGATCAGGAGAACCCGTGAATGCACGGGGCTGGCTGGTGAGGCGAGGGCGTCCCCCGTACCGTTGACCCCGCAAGCAGATGTACCCCAGAACGTGAAGGAGCAGGGCCATGACGATCATCAGCCACGACGTGCACCAGGTCGAGGTGACCCTCGACACGGACACCGTCGACACGATCGCCGTGCTCGAGGCCCAGGTGGCCCACACTCCCTCCCGCGCCATGCTCACGTGGACCGAGGTCGAGACCGGCCTCTGGTCCGCCAACTACGGCGGCTACTTCGGTGGCACGGTCGACAAGCGGGACGGGCACTACTTCGTGTCCGACACGTTCGGCCAGTACGTCGGGGACTTCCGCTCGCTGGAGGACGCACAGTCGCGTCTCGCCGAGCGCCTGCACATCGTGCTCCCGTCCGTCATCCGACCGGTCGACTGACCGAACCCGACACGGAGCACGCAGAAGCGAAGCACCACCCGGAGGCCTGACCTCCGGAACAGCATGACCGAGGCCCCGCCGGAACACCGGCGGGGCTTCGACGTTGCCGGGGGAGGCGAGCCGGAGCGGGGACGAGGTGCAGGGCCAGAACCGGCCCGCGGGGGCCCGGTGTCCTGTCCCCAGTCCGGGGGCGTGTACCCCGTCGTCTGGCGCTGGTCCCCCCTACTGGGGACTCTGCTTGTCCCCATGCGGCTTCAGCTTCCTGCCAGGATCGGGATCGGCGTCGGCTGCCGTTCCCCGAGTCTTCGGGCCCTCGAACGCGCCAGGCGCGCTGTCTCGACCCGAAAGTGACCCATGCTGCCTGCTCCCCAGGGCTCCGCCGTGCCCCGCCGCACGTCCGGCCTCCGCCCCCTCGCCATGCTCGGCGCCGCACTGCTCGTCGGCGCAGGGCTCAGCACGGCGGCCACCGTCGCGACCACTGCTCCGGCCTCGGCCGCGGTACAGGCGACGGACGGCGGGCACTTCGTCTGCGACCAGAACACGCTGTACGCCTCGAACAGCGCCGGCAAGGTCGTCGCGATCGACATCACGCAGGGCACGAGCAAGGGCTCGACCGTGGACGTCGCCGACCTCGGCACCGGGGCGAACAACGGCCTCGGCATCGCACGCGAGGGCACGGCGATGTACGCCGCGGGCAACAACACCACCGCCACGCTGCGGTCCTACGACCCGAAGACCGGGACGGCCTCGTCGCCGGTCGCCACCGACAAGGTCCGGACGATCATCCGCGGCGCGGTGAACCCGGTCACGGGCTACTACTACTACGGCGACAACGCCGGCGCGCTCCTGGCGTACGACCCCGTGACGAAGAAGGCCATCGGACAGGTCGGACAGATCACCGGCCTGAAGTCCGGCAACGGCGACTTCGCCTTCAGCTCGCAGGGGCTCTTCTTCGTCGTCGCGGCGGACAAGGTCCACCGGGTCAACACGGAGGCCGTCCCGACGGCCCCCGGCCAGACGGACCTGGGCACCACCGAGATCGCGACGCTGCCGTCGGGCACGAACAGCCCCGGCATCGCGTTCTCGTCGGACGGCTACCTCTACGTCTCGAACACGACCACCAGCGGCACCGGCACGAGCGCCGTCTCGACGACCACCATCTACCAGCTCGACCCCACCTCGGGCACCCAGGTCCGGAGCTTCCCGGTCACCGGGAACTTCGGTGCGAGCGACCTCGCCAGCTGCAACTACGCCGACACGGTCACGGGTCGCACGAGTGTCGACCAGCGGTGGCACACGGGCGACCAGTTCGGCCTCGACATCACCGGCGACGGCATCACCGCGACGAGCAAGGGCACGTCCACCGTCACGACCGGCAGCGCCACCGGACTGCAGGACCAGAAGGCCGGCGCCATCCTCACCACGCCGGGCAAGAAGTACACGGTCACCCAGAAGGCCGCCGGGACCGCCGACCTGGCGGACTACGACACCACGTGGAAGGCCGTCGACGTCAACAGCGGCACCGTCGTGGCGTCCGGCACCGGCTCGACCGCTGCCTTCACCTTCCCGCAGGCCGTGGGCTCCGACGGCACTGACGTCGTCGTGACCTTCACGAACCGGATGCGGCTCGTCCGCGCCACCACCACGGCGGACACGTACTCGACCCCCGTCGGCACCGCGCTCACCATCCCGGCCGCAGGCGTCCTGCGGAACGACGCGGGCACCGGCCTCACGGTCACGAAGCACACCGACCCGGCCCACGGCACCCTGACGATGACCGCGGCGGACGGCAGCTTCGCGTACAGCCCGGCCGCCGGGTTCTCCGGGACGGACCAGTTCGACTACACCGCGACCGACGGCGGCGGGCAGAGCTCGACGAGCACCGTCACCATCACGGTCACACCGACCGCGGTGGACGACGCCTTCAGCGTGCACGCCGGATCGACCGCCACGGCCAGCGCCGCCGACGGCGTCCTCGCGAACGACCGTGGCTCGCGCCTGACCGTCACCGGCAACAGCGCCCCCGCGCACGGCTCGCTGACGGTGGACGCCGACGGGTCGTACGTGTACACGCCGACCGCCCGGTTCTCCGGCGCGGACTCCTTCACCTACACCGCGGAGGACGGCGCCGGCGCGACCATCACCGGCACCGTCAGCATCACCGTCCTGCCGACCGCGAAGGCCGACACCATCAGTGCGACTGCGGGCGAGACCACCACGGTCGCCGCTCCCGGCCTGCTCGGCAACGACCTCGGCACCGACCTGACCGTCGCCGGGACCACCACGCCCGCACACGGCACCGTCGTGGTCGGGAAGGACGGCACCACCACCTACACGCCGGCCCCGGGCTACTCCGGCACCGACGGCTTCGACGTGACCGTCGTCGACGGCAACGGGAAGTCCGACACCGTCACCGTGACCGTCCGGGTCGCCCCGAAGGCCGTCGACGACACCGCCACGGTGGACGCCGGCAGCTCCGTCAGCACGACCACCCGCGCGACCGGGGTGCTCGGCAACGACGCCGGCGACGGCCTCCGCGTGGCGACCTCGAGCACCCCGGCAGACGGCACGCTCGTGCTCGACGCCGCCGCGGGCACCTACACGTACACGCCCGCCGACGGGTTCTCCGGCACCGACCGCTTCGACTACACCGCCACGGACGCCACCGGTGCGACGACCTCGGCCACGGTCACGATCACCGTGCGGCCGTCCGCCACCGCCGACGCCACGACCACCCCCGCGAACCGGCCCGTGACCGTCGACGTGCAGGCGAACGACCACGGCACCGGACTCACCACCGCCGTCGTCAGCCAGCCGGCACACGGGGCGGTCGCGGTCGGGACCGACGGCACCGTGCAGTACTCGCCCGTCGCCGGCTCCTCCGGCACCGACTCCTTCACCTACACGGTGACCGACGCCGCCGGGCAGACCACCGACCCCGTGGTCGTCACGATCACGGTCACCCCGGTCGCGACGGCCGACACCGCCGGCGGCAAGGCGGGCCAGACCGTCACGATCGCCGCGGCCACGCTCCTCGGGAACGACGCCGGCACCGGCCTCACGGTCACGAAGGTGACCGGTGCCGCGCACGGCACCGCCACGCTCGCAGCCGACGGCTCCGTCGTCTACACGCCGGCAGCCGGGTTCTCCGGGACCGAGACCCTCACGTACACGGTGACCGACGCCTCCCGGCAGACCACCACGGCGACGATCACCGTCCTCGTCGGGCCGATGGCGATGCGCGACAGCGCCACCGTCACGGCCGGCTCGACGCTGACCGTGCCGAAGGCGACCGGGGTCCTGGCGAACGACCGCGGCTCCGACCTGACCGCGACCGTCGACCAGCGGCCCGCACACGGCACCCTCGCGCTCGCGGCCGACGGCTCGTACACGTACACGCCCGCAGACGGCTTCTCCGGCAAGGACACGTTCACGTACACGGCGACGGACGGCTCCGGCACCCCGGCGACCGGCCTCGTCACCGTCACCGTGAAGCCGAGCACCGGTGACGACACGCTGACCACCGTCGCGGGACAGCCGCTCGTCGTGACCTCGGGGGCCCTGACCGGCAACGACTCCGGCGTCGGCCTGACCGTCACCGCCGTCACGGACGGCGCGCACAGCACCGTCACCCTCGGCGCCGACGGCTCGATCACCGTCACCCCGGCGGACGGCTTCTCCGGCGCGGACACCTTCGGCTACACGGTGACGGACGCGAACGGATCGACCGGCACCGGGACCGTGACCGTGGTGGTCGCCCCCGTGGCGGCAGCCGATTCGGGCACGGTCCGGGCGGGGGAGACCCTGGCCCGCACCACCCGCGCGACCGGCGTGCTCGGCAACGACTCGGGCACCGGCCTGACCGTCGCGAGCCACACCGAGCCGACCTCCGGCGTCCTCGTCCTCGACGCGGCCACCGGTGCGTTCCGGTACACGCCGGTCGACGGCTTCTCCGGCGACGACTCGTTCACGTACACGGCCACCGACACCGCCGGGACGCCCGTGACCGCCACGGTGCGGCTCGTCGTCACCCCGGTGGCGCAGGACGACACCGCGACGACCTCGGCGAGCCGGCCGACGACGCTCGACGTCCAGCGCAACGACGCCGGGTCCGGGCTCCGCACGGCCGTCGTCACGAAGCCGACGAACGGCACGGCCGTCGTCGAGCGCTCCGGCTCGGTCACGTACACGCCCGCCGCCGGCTTCTCCGGCACGGACTCGTTCACGTACGAGGCCACCGACGCCGCCGGGCGGACCACCGACCCGGTGACCGTGACCGTCACGGTGCGCCCCGTCGCGACGGCGGACACCGTCGGCACCGCCTCCGGCCGGCCGCTCACCATCGCCGCGGCCACGCTGCTCGGGAACGACTCCGGCAGCGGCCTCACCGTCACGGGAGTGAGCGGTGCCGCACACGGAGCCGTCACCCTCGGTGCGGACGGCTCGGTCGTCTACACGCCGGAGCGCGGGTTCTCCGGGACCGAGACCCTGACGTACACGGTGACCGACGCCTCCGGGCAGTCCGCGACCGCGACGGTCCTGGTCGTCGTCGGGCCGATGGCGATGCGTGACAGCGCCACCGTCACCGCCGGCTCGACGCTGACCGTGCCGAAGGCGACCGGTGTCCTGGCGAACGACCGCGGCTCCGACCTGACCGCGGCGCTCGACCAGCGGCCTGCCCAGGGCACCCTCGTGCTCGCGGCTGACGGCTCGTACACGTACACGCCGGCCGACGGCTTCTCCGGCAAGGACACGTTCACGTACACGGCGACCGACGGCTCAGGCAACGCGGCGACCGGCGTCGTCATGGTCCTCGTCACCCCGAGCGCCGGCGACGACACCCGCACGACCCCGGCCGGGCACCCGGTGACCGCCACCTCGGCCGCGCTCACCGCCGACGACTCCGGCACCGGGCTGGTCGTCACCGGCGTCACGAACGGCGCCTCCGGCACCGCCACGGTCGACGTGGACGGCTCCGTCACGTACGTGCCCGCCGCCGGCTGGTCGGGCATCGACCACGTCACCGTCACCGTGACCGACGCCTCCGGCAGCACCGCGACCAGCACCCTGACGATCACCGTCACGCCGGTCCTCGCCGCCTCCGACTCGAGCGCCACCGCGGACGGCGAGCTCGTCGTCCCCGCCGACCAGGGTGTGCTGCAGGGCTCGACCGGCACCGACCTGCAGGTCACCGACCACACCGCACCGGACCACGGCGCGGTCGAGGTCGACCGGGACGGCTCGTACACGTACACGCCGAAGCCGGGCTACTCCGGCCCGGACACGTTCGACGTGACCGTGACCGACGGCTCCGGCACCGCCACGACCGGCACCGTGACGATCACCATCGTCCCGAAGGCCGTCGACGACACCGCCAGCACCACGGCGGGCACCCCGGTCGCGGTCGCCGTGACCGGCAACGACTCGGGCACCACGCTCCGCGTCAGCGGCGTCGGCACCGCGGCCCAGGGCGCACCGACGAACGGCACCGTCACCGTCACCGGCGCGGGGACGGTGACGTACGTCCCCGCTGACGGGTTCTCCGGCACCGACCGGTTCCGCTACACCGTGGTCGACCCGACCGGCGGCACCGCCTCGGCGACCGTCACCGTCACCGTCACCCCGACGGCCGTCGACGACGTGCTGAAGACCCCCGCGGGCACGCCGCTCGCCGTCGCCGGCACGACCCTCACCGGCAACGACTCCGGCACCGGCCTGACCGTCACCGGCCACGGTGACGCCCACCGGGGCACCGTCACCACGGGCACCGACGGCGGACTCGTCTACACGCCGGCTGCCGGGACCTCCGGGACCGACCGCTTCCGGTACGAGGTGACCGACGCCTCCGGGCAGACCACCACGGCCACCGTCGTCGTCCTGGTCGGTGCCGTCGCCGGCGACGACTGGAGCACCACGACGACGAACGGCGTCGTCCGGATGTCCGCCGCGAAGGGCGTCCTGTCCGACGACGCCGGCACCGGGCTCTGGGCGTCGCTCGACGTCGAGCCGCGGCACGGGCGGATCGCGCTCGCGAAGGACGGGTCGTACGAGTACACCCCGACCGCCGACTGGTCCGGCCGCGACTGGTTCACCTACACGGCGCACGACTCCGAGGAGAACACCGCCGTCGCCCTCGTCGCGATCGACGTCACCCCGACCGCGACCGACGACGCCACCCGCACGGGTGCCGGCAAGCCCGTCACCGTGCGCGGCCCCGGCGTCCTCGGCAACGACTCGGGCACCGACCTGACCGTCGTCGCCGTCGGCACCGCAGCGCACGGCACCGCCACACTCGCCGCGGACGGCACGTTCGTCTACACCCCGGCGAAGCGGTTCTCCGGCGTCGACACCGTGCCCTACACGGCACAGGACGCCGCCGGCCAGCGCACCGACGCGACCGTCACCGTGACCGTCGGAGTCACCGCGGTCGACGACACCGGCAGCACCGTCGCCGGCACGCCGCTCGCCGTCGACGCCCCGCACGGCCTGCTCCGCAACGACGACGGCACCGCGCTCACCACGGGCCTGCACCGGAAGGCCGAGCACGGCACCGTCCGCGTGCACGCCGACGGGTCGTACGTCTACACGCCGGCCGCGGGCTTCACCGGGACGGACACGTTCGTGTACGCGGTGACCGACGCCTCCGGGCAGACGACCACCGCGACCGCGACCATCCGGGTCGTCGCCGCGGCGGTCGCCCGCGACGACGAGCGCACCGGACGGACGGGTGAGCGCCTGACCGTCACACCGCTCGGGAACGACACCCCGACCGGCGGCAGCACGTTCGACACCGACACCCTGCACCTGCTCGACCCCACCACCGGGCACATGACCGACCGCTTCACCGTGGACGGATCCGGCACCTGGAGCGTCGAGGACGGTGCGGTCACCTTCACCCCGGAGCGCGACCACCACGGCACGCTGACGGCCGACTACACGGTCCAGGACACCGCCGGACAGGTGGTCACCGCGACGATCACCGTCCGGTACCCGACCGGGCTCGCCGCCGTCGTGCACGTCGCGACGCTCGCCTTCACCGGCAGCACCGGGCTGCTCGGGCTCGGGCTCGGGGCGTTCGCCCTCGTGCTCGCCGGAGCCGCGCTGCTGCTCCGGCGGCGGATGGTCGCGCCGGTGAGCGGACCGCGTCGGCGCGGCTAGGCGCGCAGCACCGGACGGGAGGCCCGACCTCGGTGAGTCGACAGGCTCGCGGGGGTCGGGCCTCCCGTCCGTCGGCGGCGTCGCCGGGGCGGTGTCACCGGGTGGTCACGGTCTCGAGGAGGGCTTGTGGTGGTCTCGTCGGCAGCGGTAGAACGGACCGGCGTCCACGCAGTCGCGAGGGTGGCTGCGGCGCGAGGGGGAAGGTCGACCACACGCCATGTCCAGGACCGCCGCGACGGTGATCGCGCAGGAAGCACACAACCCCGTCATCCCCATCGGGTACGACATCGCCTGGAGCATCTGCCTGGTGCTCGTCCTCCTCGTGATCTCCGCCGCGATCTGGCTGCTCGTCCGGACGGCCACGCGGGCAACCCGCCGTGGGTCCACGCAGACCGGGGAACGGACGGTCAGGCGACCGGGTCGATGAGGTGCGGGCCGTCGTTCCGGACGCTGTTCACCGTGCGGGCGACCTCGTACTGCTGCAGGCCGGCAGCGACCTCGAGCGACTCCCGGTCGAGCAGGGTGAGCAGGTCGTCCGTGCCGGCACCCTCGCCGAGCCAGGCGTCGTAGCCGTCGGGGGTGAGGAACGCCGGCATGCGGTCGTGCACCTCGCCCGGGGCCACGTGGGCGTCCCGCGTGATGATCGCGAGCGACAGGCGCCACTTGTCCGGGTCGTCCTCGGGCTTGGTCGGGTCCGGCCAGGCGCTCACCACGCCGGCCATCGCCAGCGCGCCGCCGGGCTCGTGCACGAAGTGGGGTTCCTTGCCGTCCTCGCGCACGACCCACTCGTAGTAGCCCTGCGCGGGGATGATGCAGCGGTTCGTGGCGAAGGCCCGCTTGAACATGCCGCTCGTCGCCACGGTCTCGATGCGGGCGTTGATCGGCTTCGGGCGCTGCTTGGCGAAGTCCTTCGCCCAGCTCGGCACGAAACCCCAGCTGATCTGCGGGAGCTCGCGCTGCCCGTGCCGCTGCCGGACCGCGTACACGGGGTCGGTCGGCGCGACGTTCCAGCTCGGCGCGAGGCCGGCGTGCACCTCGCCGGTGTCCTCGTCGACGTGCTCGGTGCGCGCGGCGAGCTCACCGACGAGCTCGGGCAGGAGGTCAGCGGTGGTGTCGGAGACGACGAAGCGGCCACATATGCGACCAGTGTGCCCGGACCCGCCGACGTCGGTGCGGGCTCAGCCGGGTCCGCTTGACTGTCGGCCGTGCAGACCCTGATCGTCACCGCTCACCCCGACCCGGACTCGCTCACGGCGGGCATCGCCCGACAGCTGCGGGCCGCCTTGCACCCCGGCGAGGTCGAGCTGGTCGACCTCGCCGCCGAGGGGTTCGACCCGCGCTTCGGCCCCGCTGACCGGGACGCCTACCGCGGCACCGGTGCGCTCCCCGACGACGTCCTCGGCGAGCAGCAGCGGCTCGACGCCACCGACCACCTCGTGCTGGTGTTCCCGGTCTACTGGTGGTCGATGCCGGCGCTCCTGAAGGGCTGGGCCGACCGCGTTTTCGTCAACGGCTGGGCGTTCGACATCGACCCGACCGGCGGGACGCGGCGGAACCTCGGCCGCCTCACGGTGCACCTGCTGCCGGTCGCCGGCGACGCGGCCGGGACGTACGAGCGGCACGGCTACGAGCAGGCGATCCGGACGCAGATCGAGCACGGCATCGTCGACTACTGCGGAGCGGTCCGTGGGGAGACGGCGTTCGTGCACGAGTCGGAGCAGGACGACGACGTGGCGCGCCGAGCCCTCGTCGACGGCGCCGTCCAGCGGATCGCGCGGGCCGTCAGCGGTGCGGTCGGTGTCGATGGTGCTGCCGGTGTCGTCGGGGGTGCCGCTGTCGGTGGTGCCGCTGGTGTCGTCGGGGCTGCCGGTGTCGTCGGGGCTGACGGTCAGAGCACCGAGTAGCCGGGCGGCAGGGGACCCCGGCCGGTCAGGGCGGCGAGCAGCAGCGGGCCGTCGCCGCGGTGCGCCCCGACCTCGGCGAGCAGCACGGCGGCGGCGACCACCGCTGGCTGCGGCGGGGCGAACGGGACCGTGGTGCCCGCTGCGCCCGCGGCGCGCGTGATGTCACTGCCGTGCACGACCAGTTCGACCATGCGGGTGCGCAGGTACTCCTCGACCGGCAGACGGAGGCCGCCGACCACCGAGATGCGGGCGCCCGACGGGACCGCCGCGAGAGCAGCCAGGGCGTCGTCGCGAGCGGCCGACACCGCGGCGGCCGGATCGGTGCCCAGCGAGCCGCCGGCCGAGACACCGCGCGCGGCGACCTCGTCCGGGTCGGTCGCCGTGCCGGTCGCGGTCCGGAGGTAGTCCACCGCGTCGGAGAGGTCGGTCACGGTCGTCGTGGTGCTTCGGGACTCCGGGCCCGTGTGGTCGTGGTCGAGCGCCGTGGCGTACGTCGCCACCGTGCCGAGCGCGCGGTTCGTGTGTCCGACGAGCGCGCGGAGGTCCCAGACGCCGAGCGCCGGCGCGGACCACAGCGCTGCGTCCTCGGCGGGGGAGGGCAGTGCGGCGACCAGGTCGACGAATGACTGCGCGGTCGCGGCGAACAGTGCGCGGGTGTCCATGGGCTCATCCTGCCGTGACGGTCACCGCGCGCGGGGTCAGACGTCGGGCAGGCCGACCTTCGACCCGGACGGGAACCGGTTCCGGCCGGTCGGGGTGGTCGATCCTGGCTCGGTCGGCGGGAGAGCAGCAGCGGCACGGTGGGCGCGCTCAGCCCGGCCGAGCCGGAGGATGCGGTCGGGGACGAGTCCGAGGTAGCCGAAGGCCATGACGAACCCGAGACCGTGACGACCTCCGAGCAGGAGCACCACGGCACCGATGAGCGCGAACCCCAGGAGGCCCGGAGCCGCCCGCACCACATCGACGACGAGCGTCCGGCGCACCAGTGCCGTGTCGTTGAGTACGGCCTCCCGGTCGTTGGGCTGCACGTCGGGCATCCGCCGTCCGAGGTAACGCTGCACCGAGTGCCGAGCGATCCGCATCGTGTCCGGCCGCACCTGGTACCCGTTGATCGTCGCCGGCGGTTCGCCCGTGCGTCGCACCGGGAAGCACGACACCGTGATGAGTCCGGCCGCCAGCGCCCCCAGGACGACGACGAGTGGGGACAGCCCCGGACCGACGCCCATCCAGCCGGTCCCTGCGTCGGTCACTGCGAGCAGCACCCCGATGCCGACCGCGACGACACCGCCGACCACCAGGGCACGTCGGAGCCGGTCGACGGAGACGTCCTGCCCGAACCGCGCGCGGAACACCTGCCAGCCGAGTCGGTACACGTCCCCTGTCTACCGCTCATGCCTCCTCGGCGGCCGTCCCGGTGCAGGGACGAGGTCAGGCCGTCGTCCTCGGGGACGAGTCGGCCAGGCGCAGGACCGTCCGCCGCGGGAGCAGCGGCGCGATGCGACTGGTCCGCGTGTTCGCACTGCCCGAGACGGCGCTGACCGGGGGCGTCGGCTTGTCGAGGGCCCGGAACGCGGCCGCCACGACCTGCTCGGGCGTCTCGAAGCGCACCCGACCCTCGTCCGTGCCGGAGTTCCGGTAGAACTCGGTCTTCGTCGGACCGGGCGAGAAGGCCATGACGGTGACCCCGGCGTCGCGCAACTCGTACGCCAACGCCTCGGTGAACCGCAGGACGAAGGCCTTCGAGGCTGCGTAGACCGCCATCCCCGGCGTCGGCATGTACGCCGTGAGGCTCGCGACGTTGAGCAGCACGCCGCGGCCGGAGGACACGAGCCGGGGGAGGAACGCGTGGCACACGTCGACGACGGCGTCGATGTTGACGGCGAGCTGGTCCTCGAGTTCGGACGGCGTGCTGTCCACGAAGTCGCGGGTCAGACCGATGCCGGCGCAGTTCACCACCGTGTCCACGCGGACGCCCAGCCGGTCGAGTTGTGTGAGCAGGCGCGTGCCGCTCGCTGGCTGCGTGAGGTCGAGCGGCACGACGGTCACCACCCTTCCGTGCGCAGCCCGGAGTGACTGCGCCAGATCCTCGAGGACGTCGGCCCGGCGCGCGACCAGCACCAGGTCGGCTCCGCGCGCGGCCAGGGCACGGGCGAACTCGCGTCCGATGCCGGAACTCGCGCCGGTGACGAGCGCTGTGGTGTCGGTGTGGTCCATGGACTGCTCCTTCGAGGTTGACGGGTGTAAACCTAGGTGAGAGGTTGACGGGTGTCAACCTCTCGCGCGTGCAACAGTTGCTCCATGACGAACACGTCGCGTACCCGCACGGGCGACCAGCTGCGGGACGACCTCCTCGCAGCCGCGACGGACCTGTTGTCGCAGCGCCTGGCCGTCACCCCGCCGTCCCTCAGGGAGACCGCGCGTGCCTGTGGCGTGTCGGCGACCGCCGTGTACCGGCACTTCCCGTCCCAGCAGGCACTGCTCATCGCCGTGGCCAGCCAGAGCCTCACCGCGCTCACCACGGCGATCGACGACGCAGGCGCGAGCGAGTCGATCGACGACCGCGCCACGGCGTTGCGGACCACCGCGAGCGCGTACGTCACCTGGGCGGTCGCGAACCCCGGCGCGTACCAGCTGCTGTTCGAGGGGCGGGACCTGCTGGAGGACCCGGCGACGGTCGAGTCCGGGATCGACCGACTGCAGAGCCGCCTCGACGCCCTCCTCGTCGGCCTGCCCGCGGGCGACCGGGACGAGCGGTTGCAGGCGGACCTGCTCTGGATCGCCCTGCACGGTCTGGTCGTCACGCGCATCCGGAAGACCCGGCAGCAGTGGGAGCGGTCGGTCGTCGAAGACGCGACGGCGCTCGTCGACACCTTCATCAGCTGAACCGACCGCCGGACGCTCGCGTGCGCGGGAGTCCGGACACGCCCGACGCCGCTCGCCAGCCGGGCCGACGAGCAGCGCCGTCCCGCGCCTCCCCAGCGATCGTCCAGCGACGGTCGCTGACCTGGGGCCATGACTCTCGACATCGTCTACACCGCAGCCGCCCACGCCACCGGGGGCGGCCGCGACGGACACGTCCGCACCGAGGACGACCGCATCGACCTCGACACACGTCCGCCGAAGGAGATGGGTGGCAGCGGCGAGGGCACCAACCCCGAGCAGCTGTTCGCCGCCGGGTACGCCGCGTGCTTCCTCGGCGCGCTGCACGTCGCGGGGAAGCAGCTCGAGCTCGACACCACCGGCGCCGAGGTCTCCGCCGAGGTCAGCATCGGTGGCAACGGCACGGGTGGCTTCGGCCTCGCGGTCGAACTCGACGTCTACGCGCCCGCCGTCGAGGGCACCTCGCGGCAGCGCCTGGTCGAGCTCGCACACACCATCTGCCCGTACTCGAACGCCACGCGCGGCAACATCACGGTGACGCTCTCGCTCGTCGACTGATGCTCGTGCGGTGCTCGCCGCTCCCTAGGCTGGAGCGGTGAGCACCGAGCGCTGCCCCTGCCTGAGCGGGAACCCCTACGACGAGTGCTGCGGACCCCTGCACGCCGGCGCGCCCGCTCCGACCGCCGAGCGGCTCATGCGCTCGCGGTTCTCCGCCTTCGCGCTCGGTCTGCCTCGGTACCTGCTGGACAGCTGGCACCCGAGCACGCGCCCGGCGACGCTCGACCTCGACCCGGCGCAGCGGTGGACGCGGCTCGACATCGTCGCGACCCGGTCGGGAGGCCCGTTCGACACCGCGGGCACGGTCACGTTCCGCGCGTGGTGGCGCGCGGACAACGAGCGGGGGACACTCGAGGAGACGAGCGAGTTCGTCCGCGAGGCCGGCCGCTGGTACTACGTCGACGGTGTCGTGGCCTGACCGCCCAGGCTCGGGCCGGTGCGCGCGAGACGGGGGCGTCCGCGCGAAGCGCCGCGAGGTGACCGAGACGCCGCGAGCTGGCCGAGACGCCGCCAGATTCAGCGGCGTCTCGGCCACTCGGCGGCGTCGAAGGTAGACGGGGGCGTCTCGCGGGCCCGGGCGCAGCGGTGCCTCGCGGCGAGAGAGTCAGCCGATCGTCGGCGGCAGGCCCACGGCAGCGCGCATCGCCCGGCGGACCTCGGCCTCGGACGGCAGGAGTTCGTCCTCGTCCCCGGTCAGGAAGAAGCGGATCTGCCCGATCGCCTGCTCGCTGAGCATGTCGAGGCCGTTCAGCACGCGACCGCCAGCTCCGGTCCACGCCGTGGAGGCCCGGGTCGGCCACGGCTCGTAGGCCACGTCGAACAGCACCGCGTCGGGTCCGGACGGCACGAGCGGCAGGTCGTCCGCTGCGCCTCCCGGCAGGGTCGACACCACGAAGCCCATCGGCCCGGCGGACGCGAGCTCGTCGAGGGGGTGCACCTCGAGCGTGACCCCGAGCCGGGCGCCGAGCATGACGAGGTCACCCGCCTTGCCGGTGTCGCGCAGGAACACCCGCACCAGTGAGGCTCCGAGCCGCAGGGACGCCGTGAGGGCGCTCGCCGCGGTCGCTCCACCACCCAGGATCACGGCCTCGCCGGGCACGTGACCGAGTGCGGCGACCGGGCGGACGATCCCCTCGACGTCCGTGTTCGCGCCGGCGAGGACGACCGAGGAGCCCTCGTGGCGGAACGCGACCGTGTTCGCGACCCCGAGCTCGTCGACGAGCGGGGTCGTCCGGTCGAGGAGCGGCACCACCTCGCGCTTGAGCGGCATGGTCAGGCTGAGCCCGCGCCACTCCGGACCCAGCCCCGCGACGAACGCGGCGAGCCCGCCGGACGCGACCTCGTGCCTCCCGTACGAGAACGGGAGGCCGAGCACGTCGTAGGCCGCCGCGTGCAGCGCGGGGGAGAGGGAGTGGGCGATGGGGGAGCCGAGGACGGCGAGCTGCGTCCGGTCGGCGTCGGGGAAGGCTGCCACGTCGGCAGCCTAGCCGCGTGCCTCGGCCTGTCCGCGGGCGTCTGCCTGTCCGCGGGCGTCACACGGAACCCCGGGGAAGCAGTGCTTAGGTTAGGCTACCCTTCGTGATCCGTACCTCCCTCCCCAAGCGCCGCCTCGGGCGCGTGCTCGCCGCGGCCGGTGCCGTCGTCGCCGTCTCCCTCGCACTCACCGGTTGCTCCTCGTCGAGCCCGTCCTCGTCCGAGTCCTCCGGCGAAGGCTCGTCCGACGGGGCCTTCCCGGTGTCCATCGCGACTGGCCTCGGCACCACGACGATCGACTCCGCCCCGAAGCGCGTCGTGGCCCTCGGCTGGGGTGACGCCGAGACGGCGCTCGAACTCGGCGTGCAGCCCGTCGGCGCCAGCGACTGGCTCGCCTTCGGTGGCGAGGGCGTCGGCCCGTGGCTCAAGGGCGCGTACGACAAGGCGCCGAAGATCATCGACACGCTCGAGCCCAGCTACGAGGAGATCCTCAAGCTCAAGCCCGACGTGATCCTCGACGTGAAGAGCTCGGGCGACAAGGACCGCTACGACAAGCTGTCCGCCATCGCCCCGACCGTCGCGATCCCGAAGGGCGGCGAGAACTACCTCGCATCCACCACGGAGCAGGTCGACATGATCTCGAAGGCGCTCGGCAAGGAGAGCGAGGGCAAGAAGCTCCTCAGCGACCTCGACGACTCCTACGCCGCCGCGCGCGAGGCACACCCCGAGTTCGCGGGCAAGACCGCGGCGATCGGTGCGTACACGTCCGAGGGCTTCGGCGTGTACGCCTCCCGCGACAGCCGCGCCACGTTCATGCAGAACCTCGGCTTCGAGATCCCGAAGGCCATCGACGAGGCTGCGGGCAAGGAGTTCTCGGTGTCGCTCTCGAACGAGAACCTCGACCTGCTCGACGCGGACCTGACCGTGGTGCTACCGATCTACGTCGAGGCGTCTGCCGCCGAGGCCGACCCGCTCTTCAAGAAGGTGCCGTCGGTCGAGGCCGGGCACAGCATCGTCATCGACGACTCGGACGTCTCGACGGCGTTCTCGCTCGGGACCACCGCGGCGATCGAGTGGGCGCTCGAGCGTCTGCCGGACGAGTTCGCGGCGAAGCTCGGCTGACGCCGACCGACTGGCCGGCGCTGAACGGCCTCGCACAACGGAAACCGGCTCGAACCGCGGGACTCCGCGGTTCGAGCCGGTTTCTGTTGCGCGGGCACGCGGCGGCGCGGCGGCGCGGCGGCGCGGCGGCGACGCCGGGCTGGACGGCCGGGAGGCGCGGGCCGGTACCGGCGGACCGGCGGCGGCCCGAGCGTGGTGGGGCGGGCCTCCCGGCCGGCGCCCCGGCGCCAGGCGTCGACCGGTCTCGCACAACGAGAACCGGCTCGAACTGCGGGAGTCCGCGGTTCGAGCCGGTTTCTGTTGTGCGGGCACGCGGGCACGCGGCGGCGTGGCGGCGACGCCGGGCTGGACGGCCGGGAGGCGCGGGCGGGTACCGGCGGACCGGCGGCGGCCCGTGTGTGGTGGGGCGGGCCGCCCGGCCGGCGCCCCGGCGCCAGGCGTCGACCGGTCTCGCACAACGAGGGCCGGCTCGAACCGCGGGAGTCCGCGGTTCGAGCCGGTTTCTGTTGCGCGGGGCCCGGTGGCGCCGCTCGCAGGCGCCGGGGCGCTCGGCGGCGCGGCGGCGACGCCGGGCTGGACGGCCGGGAGGCGCGGGCCGGTACCGGCCGGACCGGCGGCGGCCCGACCGGCCTGGCACAACGAGAACCGGCTCGAACTGCGGGAGTCCGCGGTTCGAATCGGTTTCTGTTGCGCGGGGCCCGGTGGCGCCGCTCGCAGGCGCCGCGGCCGTGCCGGCTCAGGCGCCGAACGTGGACGCGAGGAACGCGAAGAGCAGGGCGATGAGCGGGAACGATCCCTGCACGAACGCGGAGTTGAGGTACTTGCGGCCGGTTCCCGCGAGGACGACCGCGGCACCGAGCATGCTCGCGCAGGAGAACACGACGAGCGTCCAGCCGGTCGCGCCGTTGTCCGCGAGCACGAGCACGACGCCGAGGACCGCGCCGATCGCGAGGAACAGGTTGTAGAAGCCCTGGTTGAACGCCATCGCGCGCGTGGCCTGCGCGTCGGCGTCGGAAGCGATGCCGAAGATGCGGCGTACCCGGGGGCTCGTCCACGCGACGGACTCCAGGAAGAAGATGTACACGTGCACGAGGCCCGCCAGGACCGCGAAGACGCCGGAGATGGCGAGCAGAACCGTCATGAGGACATCATCTCAGCAGTCGATGGGTGCTCGGGTCCGCCCCTCGTCCCGGCCGCGCTCGGTCAGTAGGCTCGGGGCATGAACGAGGCCCCGAGCACGAACGACGAGGACGCCGTCGCCGAACTGCAGAGCATCCGGCAGAGCATCGACAACATCGACGCCGCCGTGATCCACATGCTCGCCGAGCGCTTCAAGTACACGCAGCGGGTCGGGTACCTCAAGGCCGCGGCGGGCATGCCGGCGGCGGACCCCTCGCGTGAGCAGATCCAGGTCGCACGGTTGCGGTCCCTCGCAGCCGAGTCGCACCTCGACCCCGCGTTCGCGGAGAAGTTCCTCAACTTCATCGTCGCCGAGGTCATCCACCACCACGAGCGCATCGCGGTCGGCGAGCTGTGACGCTGCCCGACCTGCACCTGCTCGTCGGGTCCTACACGGCGACCGGCGGGGGCAACGCGACGGGCATCTCGATCGTCGGTCCCGGGCAGTCCGCCGGAGAGGCCACCCTCGTCGCCTCGACCGTCGCGGTGCTGGACGACCCGTCCTTCCTCGCCGTGTCGGGGGACCGCGTGTACGCCGTGTCGGAGACGACCGACGGCGGGGTGCACGCGTTCCGCCGGTCCGGGTCCGCTCTCGAGCACCTGTGGGATGCGCCCGCTGGCGGGGACGCGCCGTGCCACGTGCGGGTCGACCCGTCCGGGGCACTCGTCGTCACGAACTACGTCTCGGGCACGGTCACCGCGGTGTCGCTCGAGGCAGCGGAGTCCTACGCGGCCTCCGTCTCCGCCAGTGACGGCATCGTCGGCGGCACCACGGCCACGGCTCCCGCTGCCGACGGCATGGCTTCGGGGCACGGGATCGCCGGCCGGGGGACCGGGGTGTCCGCGGCGCTGCCGGACGCAGCCGTCGCCACCGTGCTCCTGCCCGACGCGACCGGACCGGTCGGGGACCGCCAGGAGGGCCCGCACGCCCACCAGTCGATCGCCACTCCGGCCGGGACCGTCCTGGTCGCCGACCTCGGAGGGGATGCCCTGCACGAGTTCCGTGTCGTGGCCGATGCCGCCTCGGTGTCGATCGAGCCGCTGCGCGTCCACCACCTGACGCCCGGATCCGGACCACGACACATGGCCTGGTTCGACGGGGACCTCGTCGTCGCCGGCGAGCTCGACGGTCGCGTGTACCGGATGCGGCGTGACGAGTCGGGCTCGCTCCGCGAGGTCTGCGCTGCCGCCGCCTTCGACGGGCCGGTCGACACCTCGCTGCTCAGTCACGTCGAGGTCGACGAGCACGGCATCGTCACGGTGGCCGTCCGGGGGCGCGACCAGATCGTCGTGTTCGACGCGTCCGGCGGCGGGCTCCGGTTCGTCGGGTCAGCGTCGGCCGGTGGCGTGTGGCCGCGGCACTTCGCCCGTGTGCCCGGGTACCTGCTCGTCGCGAACCAGATGTCCGACGCCGTCGCGGTGCTGCCGGTCGGTGCAGACGGTGTGCCGGGCGACGCCGTCGGGCAGATCGCGGTCGGCAGCCCGACCTGCATCATCCCGCTCCAGGAGCGCTGAGGGCCGGGAGGCTCGGGGCGCGTCCGGCGGGCCCGGCCGCGTCCGCCGGGAGGCTCAGCCCTGGTGGACGGGGACCTCGACGAGGTTCTCGAACGGCCGGCCCTCGGCCAGCGCCGACACCTGCCGGCGCACCAGGTCGAGGGACCGCGGCACGCTCAGGTCCGTGTTGCCGCCGACGTGCGGCGTGAGCACGGTGTTCGGTGTCGTCCACAGCGGGTGGTCGGCGGGGAGCGGCTCCGGGTCGGTGACGTCGAGCGCCGCCGAGAGCCGGCCGGACCGCAGCTCGGCGACCAGGGCGTCCGTGTCCACGACCTTGCCGCGGGCCACGTTCACCACGAGAGCGCCGTCGGGCAGCGCCGCGAGGAGTTCCGCGTCGACCAGTCCCTCGGTCTCGTCGGTGAGCGGCGCGATGAGCACGAGGACGTCCGTGGTGCGGGCGAGTTCCGGCAGGTCGCCGAAGGCGTGCACCTGGCGACCGTCCTGCACGCGGGCCGTGCGCGCGACGACGGTGACCTCGGTGCGGAACGCCTCGAACCGGGTGGCGATGGCGGAACCGATCGCGCCGTAGCCGACGACGGTGACCCGACGGTCGGCGAGGGACCGGGTCTCCCGCGAGTCCCACCGCTGCTCGACCCGGTCGAACTGGAACACCGCGATCTCGCGGAGGGAGGTCAGCGCCAGGCCGACCGCGAGCTCCGCCGTCTCGTCGTCGTGGATGCCGCGGCCGTTCGCCAGGTGCGCGTGACCGGGCACGTGCGGGATCGCCCACTCGTACCCGGCACTCGGCAGCTGCAGCAGCTCGAGGTTCGGCAGGTCGTGCACGTACTGCCACCGGTGCCGTCCACCGAAGTAGAACGGCAGGAAGGCGATGGCGACCTGCTCGGCCCGGGGGTACGGCGCCTCGACGTCCCAGACGTCCAGCTCGATGCCGTCGGGCACCGGACCGAACCGGTCGACCAGCTCCTGGAAGGGCAGCGTGACGATCGGCACCGGGTTCAGGCGTCCGTGCGGGGCGAGAACGCGCCGTGCGAGTCGAGCGGGCCGCGGCCCACGTAGCCCTCGGTCACGTTCTCCTGGATGACGTCGCCGAAGTGCGACGGCAGCGTGGCGCGGTGTGCGTCGCGGAGCTCGTCGATCGTCGCCTCGAACGCACCCTGGACCTCGAGCGAGCCCGACGTGGCGTCGGTCACGCCGATGCGCAGGACCGGGTAGCCCCGGCCGTTGCAGAGGCCCTGGAAGCGGACGTCGTCCTCGCGGCGCACGGTCACGATGACGCGGCCGGTCGACTCGGAGAACAGCGCGGTCGCGGTGTCGACGCCGTCACGGGACTCGAGTTCGTCGAGCACGACCCGGGCACCGAGGCCGAAGCGCAGGACCGACTCGGCGAGGGTCTGGCCGAGGCCGCCGTCCGCCAGGTCGTGTGCGCTCGTGAGCAGCTGCTCGTCGGCCGCGGCGGCCAGCAGCTCCGCCAGCGCCTTCTCGCGCCCGAGGTCCACCGCCGGCGGGCGACCGCCGAGGTGCCCGTGCACGGTGCCGGCCCAGGCCGACCCGTCGAGCTCGAGGCTCGTCGTGCCGAGCAGATAGATGTTGTGGCCGTCGTCCTGCCAGCCGGACGGGATCCGTTTGGCGACGTCGTCGATCACGCCGAGCACGCCGACGACGGGCGTCGGGTGGATCGGGGTGTCACCGGTCTGGTTGTAGAACGACACGTTGCCGCCGGTCACCGGGATGCCGAGCTCCATGCAGCCGTCCGCGAGGCCCTCGACGGCCTCGGAGAACTGCCACATCACCTCGGGGTTCTCCGGGGAGCCGAAGTTCAGGCAGTCGGTCACGGCAGCGGGGACGGCACCGGTGACGGCGACGTTCCGGTACGCCTCGGCGAGGGCCAGCCGAGCTCCCTGCTTCGGGTCGAGCTGGCAGTAGCGGCCGTTCGCGTCGGTGGCGATCGCGACGCCGAGCCCGGTCTCCTCGTCGACGCGGACCATGCCACCGTCGTCGGGGAAGGACAGCGCCGTGTTGCCGAGCACGTAGGTGTCGTACTGGTTCGTGACCCAGTTCTTCGAGGACAGGTTCGGGGAGCCGAGCAGCTGCAGGACCTGTGCCTTGAGGGCGGGGCCGGTCTCCGGGCGGTCGAGCGACTCGGCGCCGTCGGCCTGCAGTGCGTCGATCCAGGTCGGGTACGCGACCGGGCGGTCGTACACCGGACCGTCGACGGCGACCGTGCGCGGGTCGACGTTGACGATCTCCTGGCCCTGCCAGTCGATGACGAGGCGGCCGGTGCCGGTGACCTCGCCGAGGACGCTCGTCTCGACCTCCCACTTGCCGACGACCTGCAGGAAGGCGTCGAGCTTGTCGGGGCGGACGACCGCCATCATGCGCTCCTGGCTCTCCGACATGAGGATCTCCTCTGCCGTGAGCGAGGGGTCGCGCAGCAGGACGTCGTCGAGCGAGATGTGCATGCCGCCGTCGCCGTTGCTCGCGAGCTCGGAGGTCGCGCACGAGATGCCCGCGGCGCCGAGGTCCTGGATGCCCTCGACGAGCTCCTTCTGGAACAGCTCGAGGCAGCACTCGATGAGCACCTTCTCGGCGAACGGGTCGCCGACCTGGACGGCGGGACGCTTGGTCGGGCCGCCCTCGGTGAAGGTGTCGGACGCCAGGATCGACGCCCCGCCGATGCCGTCGCCACCGGTGCGGGCACCGAAGAGCACGACCTTGTTGCCGGCGCCGGACGCGTTCGCCAGGTGCAGGTCCTCGTGACGAAGGACTCCGACCGCGAGGGCGTTGACGAGCGGGTTGCCCTGGTACACCGGGTCGAAGTAGGTCTCGCCGCCGATGTTCGGCAGGCCGAGGCAGTTGCCGTAGAACGAGATGCCGCCGACGACGCCGTGCACGACGCGGGCGGTGTCCTCGTGGTCGATGGCACCGAAGCGGAGCTGGTCCATGACCGCGACCGGACGTGCGCCCATCGAGATGATGTCGCGGACGATCCCGCCGACACCGGTGGCAGCGCCCTGGTACGGCTCCACGTAGGAGGGGTGGTTGTGCGACTCGACCTTGAAGGTCACCGCCCAGCCGTCACCCACGTCGACGACACCGGCGTTCTCGCCCATGCCGACCATCAGGTTCTTCTTCATCTCCGGCGTGACCTTCTGGCCGAACTGGCGGAGGTAGTTCTTGCTCGACTTGTACGAGCAGTGCTCGGACCACATCACCGAGTACATCGCCAGCTCGCCCGAGGTGGGGCGGCGGCCGAGGATCTCGCGGATCTTCGCGTACTCGTCGTCCTTGAGCCCGAGGGCCGCGTACGGCTGCTCCTTGTCGGGCGTCTCGGCGGCGTCCTGGACGGTGTCGGGCTTCGGGCGGACGGGCGTGGTCACGGTGTTGTCGTTCCCTGTCACTGGAGTCGCGGGCGCTGGAGTCGCGGTCACTTGACGAGCGCGCGCTCGATCACGGAGGTGAAGAAGGTCAGGCCGTCCGTGCCGGAGGCCATGGCAGCGCGGGTGTCCGGGCCGAAGCCGGGCTCCGTCGCGTGCTCGGGGTGCGGCATGAGACCGACGACGTTCCCGCGCTCGTTCGAGACGCCGGCGATGTCGTCGATCGACCCGTTCGGGTTCACGCCGACGTAGCGGAACACGACCTGGCCGTTGTCCTCGATGCGCTTGATCTCGTCGGCGTCGGCGACGAACCGGCCGTCGGCGTTCTTCAGCGGGATGGTGATCTCCTGCTGCGCGTCGAAGCCCGCGGTCCAGGCGGTGTCGGCGTTCTCGACGCGGAGCACCTGGTCGCGCCGGATGAACTGCTGGTGGGCGTTCCGGGTGTGGGCGCCGGGCACCAGGCGGGCCTCGGCGAGCATCTGGAAGCCGTTGCAGATGCCGAGCACGGGCATGCCCTTGCCGGCGACGTCGATGACCTCGGCCATGATCGGGGCCTTCGCGGCGATGGCGCCGGCACGGAGGTAGTCGCCGTACGAGAAGCCACCGGGCAGGACGATCGCGTCGACGCCCTGCAGGTCGTGGTCGCCGTGCCAGAGCGCGACGGGCTCGGCACCGGCGAGGCGGACCGCGCGCTGGGCGTCGCGGTCGTCGAGCGAGCCGGGGAAGGTGATGACCCCGATGCGCATCGTCACTCGACCACGCTCACGGAGACGACGTCCTCGATGACGGCGTTCGAGAAGACGTCGACCGCGATCTCACGGACCTCGGCGAGCTTGGCGTCGTCGACGGGGCCGTCGACCGACACCTCGAATCGCTTGCCGATGCGGACGTTGGTCAGGTCGTTCTTGCCGAGCCGGGCGAGGGCGTTGCCCACCGCCTTGCCCTGGGGGTCGAGGATCTCGGCCTTCGGCATGACCTCGACGACGATCGTTGGCACGTGTTCACTCCAGCACAGGGGTCGGGTGGGGACAGGAACAGTCTAGGTGCCGCCCACGACCCGCCGGGGCAGTTGTGGATGACTGCTCCAAGGCGTATGTTCCACTTCGAACAATCGGCATCGAACACCCGGAGGACCTGTGCCCGACCTGACGCCACTGGCGTTCGCGGCGCTCGGCCTGCTGGCCGAGGCGCCGATGCACCCCTACGAGATGTTCCAGACGATGCTGCAGCGTCGCGAGGACCGGAACGTCAAGGTCCGACCGGGCACGCTGTACCACCAGGTCGGCCGACTGGCGGACCTCGGGTACGCCGAGGTCGTCGGCACCGACCGTGCGGGCAACCGGCCCGAACGGACCACCTACGCGATCACGGACGCCGGACGCACGGCGCTCGAGGCGGGCCTCCGCCGCATGGTCGCCGAACCGGCGGACGAGTACCCGCAGTTCGGGCTCGCCGTGTCCCACGTGGACAACCTCCCCGTCGAGGACGTGGTCGCCGCGCTCCGGGCGCGCATCGCCGCACTGCGCACGCAGCGCGACGGGTACGACGACGCCGCCGCGGGCCTCCAGGCCAAGGGCCTCGCCGAGCGCTACTGGCTCGACGTGTCGTACGCGCGTGCCATGCTCACCGCGCAACTCGAGTGGCTCAGTGCCATCGCCGACCGCCTCGACAGCGGTCAGATCCCCTGGGAAGGCCCGGCCCTCCCCGACGAACACCTCCAGAACAGCAAGGACACCACTCGATGACATCCGCCTCCGCCGCCGCCGACCTGGAGCACGGCAAGAAGCCGTGGCCAGCGCTCTGGGCACTCGTCGTCAGCTTCTTCATGATCCTCGTCGACTCGACGATCGTCTCGGTCGCGACGCCGACCATCTCCCAGGCCCTCGACGCCGACATCAACGCCGTCATCTGGGTGACGAGCGCCTACCTGCTCGCGTACGCCGTCCCGCTCCTCATCACCGGTCGCCTCGGTGACCGCTTCGGCCCCAAGGTGCTGTACCAGGTCGGCCTCGTCGTGTTCACGCTCGCCAGCCTCTGGTGCGGGCTGGCCGGTTCGATCGAGGTGCTGATCCTCGCCCGCGTCGTGCAGGGCCTCGGTGCCGCGATGATGACCCCGCAGACGATGGCCGTCATCACCCGTATCTTCCCGCCGCAGAACCGCGGTGCCGCCATGGGCCTGTGGGGTGCCGTCGCCGGTGTCGCCTCGCTCGTCGGCCCGATCCTCGGCGGCCTGCTCGTCGACGGCTTCGGCTGGGAGTGGATCTTCTTCGTGAACGTCCCCGTCGGCGTCGTCGCGTTCGTCCTCGCGCAGAAGTTCGTGCCGTCCTTCGCCACGAACCGTCACCGCTTCGACCTGCTCGGCGTCGTGCTGTCCGCGGTCGGGCTCTTCCTGCTGGTCTTCGGCATCCAGGAGGGCGAGACCTACGACTGGGGCACCATCACCGGTCCGATCTCCGTCTGGTCGCTCATCATCGCCGGCATCGTGGTGCTCGCCGCGTTCGTCGTCTGGCAGGGCGTGCAGAAGGGGGAGCCGCTCCTCCCGCTCGGCCTGTTCACGGACCGCAACTTCACCCTCGCGAACATCGCGATCACCGCGGTCGGTGTCGCCATCGCGTCCTTCGCGTTGCCGATCATGCTGTGGGCGCAGGACGTGCTCCGGTTCTCGCCGACGCAGGCCGCGCTCCTCCTGGTCCCGCAGGCCGTCCTCTCGGCCGCGCTCGCGCCCTACGTCGGCAAGCGGCTGAACATCTGGAGCCCGCGCTGGGTCGCCTCGTTCGGCCTCGCCTGCTTCTCCGGCGGGCTGTTCTGGTTCGGCGCCCTCATCGCCGCGAACGCCGACTGGGGCTGGGTGCTCCTGCCGAGCGCGCTCCTCGGGCTCGCGAACGCCTGCATGTGGGGACCGCTCTCCGTGTCCGCGACGCGCAACCTGCCGCCGCGGCTCGCCGGCGCCGGCTCGGGCGTCTACAACACCACCCGTCAGATCGGTGCGGTGCTCGGTTCCGCCGGCATCGCTGCCCTCATGGAGGCCCGCATCCGCGCGGAGTTCCCCAGCCGGTCCGGTGGGTCCGGCATCAGCGCCGAGCAGACGGGGTCCCTGCCGGGCTTCCTGCTCGACCCGTTCTCGCGGGCGATGGGCCAGTCGTTGGTCCTGCCGGCCGTCGTGCTCATCGCGGCGATCGTCGCGGCACTGTTCCTGACGAAGCCGAAGCAGACGGCCGCGTGGAAGCAGACCGGCGCGGTCGCCACGCAGCCCGACGGTGGACAGGTCGAGGCCGGACAGGCCGACAGCGGTCAGGTCGGCGGCGGCCAGGTCGCGGGCGGCCGTCCCACGACGGGGGAGCGGGACCACGTCGCCGCGCACGCCTCGTCGCCGGCACCCACCACCGCCGAGGAGGAGCTCGCCACCATCGAGCACCACGGCAAGCACGCGGGCGCCTAGCCGCACGACGCCCGCGCTCGTCGCGCCGCCGGAGCCCCGGTCCCTCGCACGAGGGGCCGGGGCTCCGTCGTGCCGGCGGCGCGGCCACGGCGCCGCGGGACCACGGCGGCGGGGAACAGCCGGACGCGCAGCGGCCGAGCCGAGGGGCGCGGCCCTGGAGCGCGCGGCCGTGGGTGCGCAGCCGCGGGAGCCGCGGGGCGTGGAGCCGCGGGAGCCCGGCAGCGCGGGACCCACTGCCCCCGTCAGGATCGACGCCGCAGGTGCTCCCGCGTCAGCGCCGCCATCTGCTCGTCCGTCAGGTCGTCCACGGCCCTGGCCTCGCGGCGGTCCGAGCGTTGCCACCGGACGAACAGGGCGATGAGCACGGGGACGTCCGCGACCTCGGCGATGAACCACAGCAGGTCGCCCGCCAGGTGCTGGTCCTGCAGGGGCGACGGTGCCCACGGCACGTGCAGGGCGGTCCGGCCGGCACCGTCCAGCACGTGGCTGCTCACCCGCATCACGACCGCGGGCACGGCATCGAGCACGAGCTCGACGAACGCGAGCAGGAACTCGGCGGTCGCGAAGGCGGAGGAGTGGAGCACCCCGACCTCGGACAGCGGTGCCAACAGGAGGAAGCCCAGCACCGGGACGAGGACGGTCACCGCTTCGGCGCTGAGGAACGACTGCCGCAGCACGCCCGCCAGCGGGGTGAGCAGGACGCCGAACACGGCCAGGGCCACCAGGGGCGCGACGATCGCGTTGCCGAGCAGCCGTGCCGGACGGGACCGCAGGACGGCGTCGGCGGTTCCGGACAGGCGGGTCGGGCCTCCTGTCCGGAGCAGCGCGAGCGGGCCGGCCGCCGCGGCGAACGCGGGCACCGCGAAGAACAGCGTCGCGAGCCGCAGGACGAACGCCCACCGGAGCTGGCGGTCGTCCTGTCCCACGATGCCGGACTGCAGCGTCGCGAACAGGCCGAGCGCGGCGACGAACGCCACGGTCCGCCACCACGGCCAGCGCGCGCCGCGGCGGCGGGCGGCGAGGACCCAGCGGCCGTAGACGGCTGCCGCGACGACGACCAGCGCCGTCGCCAGGGGGTCGACGTGCCAGGTGCTCCAGAACTCGGAGGGTGACGGCGTGGGGTGCCTCCCGGGGTCGCGCTGCGGGAGTCATCCTCCTCCCGCCGGGAGGCCCGACACGGCCCCGGCGTATGAGGATCCCTACATGCGCCCCGCGCTCGGCACCGGCGTCGCCGCCTCCTCCGCCGGCACCGTGCGCGCGAGGAGCCACACGCCCAGCGGGATCGCGACGGCCCCGACGAGCGCCAGCGGGAAGGAGAGGTGGAGCTGCATGACCGCGAACGCGGGACCGATCGTGCACACGGCGCCGGCCGCCAGCACGGACCACGCCGGGCGGTCCGACCCGGGCGTCAGGCGGGGGAGGGGCCGGTCGGCGCGACGGACCAGGCGGGCGACACCGAGGGTGGCGGCGAGGAGCACGACGACCGCGACCGGGCGGGTGGCCCACCAGACGCCCGAGCCCGGCGAGGGGAACGGCAGCCCCACGAGCAGGCCGACCCCGTTGAGCAGGATGAACAGCGGCAGGTGCCAGAGGTAGATCGTCATGCCGTCGCGGCCGAGCAGGAACACGACGGCCTGTGCGGGGCGGGTCGCCATCAGTCGCGTCAGGGGTGCGTGCACGAGCTGGACGAGGCACGCTTGCCCGACGGCGAGGAACGCCAGCGGGAGCATCGGCGGGTTGAGGTCCTGCAGCATGTCCGGTGCCCAGAGGCCGACGGACGTCAGGGGCACGAGCAGGGCGTACGCCAGGCCGGCGATGCCGAGCAGCAGGAGCCGGGACCGTCGGGCGAACCAGCCGTCGACCCACAGGAACCCGAGCTGCTGGGCGAAGAGCCACACCGGGCCGAGGTTGAGCAAGCCGACCTCGACGATGCCGGACGCCAGGCGGACCGAGTCGATCGCGGCCGCGAGCAGGAGCAGCGCGAGCAGGGTCCGCCACGGCGCACGCGCGTGCAGCCGGGCCATGCCCGGGACGCAGCACTGTGTGATGCCGTACGCCGCCAGGAACCACAGTGGGGACCCGATGCCGAAGGCGAGTTCGCCGAGCAGGTCGGCGGGCGTCCCGACCGCGGTGGCGATGCCGAGGCCGACGGCGAGCACCACGAAGAGCGGGACCGCGGGGCGGAACAGCCGGACGAGCCGGGTCGCGATGAAGTCCCGGGCTGGGTCGCCGCCGTGACCGGCCCGGGCGACGGTGCTGCGCCATCCGACGGCGCTCGCGAACCCGCCGACCACGAAGAACAGCGGCATCACCTGGCCGACCCAGGTCGCCCCGACGTACCAGGGCAGTTCCTGCAGTGGGCTCGTGACCCGGATGCCGGACGCGTCCGACCCGACCCCGACCATCGTGACGTGCACGACGACGACGAGGACGACGCAGGCCGTCCGGATGAGGTCGACGACCAGGTCCCGCTGCGCGATGGTCCCCCGGGCGTCCTGAGCGGTGTTCGCCGGCGTCGCGCCGGACTGCTGCATGGACATGGCTGGACGCTACCGGCCGGTCCACCCCCGTCGAGCGATGCTCAGCTGATCGCGACCGGATCGTGACACATCGTATTCCGCAACCCCCATGTGGCGTTGGCGTCGGAAGGGTATCCGCCGTGTACTGTGAGCGTTGTCTTGAACGCTGCAAGAGAAAGGCTCCGCATGGTCGACGACACCGAACTCCTCCGCGGAGCCGGACTCCGGGTCACCGCTCCTCGGCTCGCGGCACTCCGGGCGATCGAGGCGTCCCCGCACACCACCGCGGACGACCTGGTCAGCGCGCTCGCCGCTGAACTACCGACGACCAGCCACCAGGCGGTCTACGGCGTCCTCAACGCGCTGACCGGCGCCGGGCTCGTCCGTCGGATCGAGCCGGCCGGCAGCCCCGCCCGGTACGAACGCCGGACCGGCGACAACCACCACCACATCGTCTGCACCATGTGCGGCGCGATCGGCGACGTCGACTGTGCCGTCGGTCACGCACCGTGTCTGACCCCGTCGGAGACCCACGGCTTCGCGGTCACCACCGCCGAGGTCACCTACTGGGGCATCTGCGAGCAGTGTGCTGCGGCGGAGCAGGCGGACGAGGCCGATGAGCCGACGGGTGCCGTCGTGCCTGCAGCCGTGCCTCCCGCGATTACGCCTTCCGCGGCTGCGCCTCCCGTCGCCGCACCCGGCGTGGGCTGACCGCCCACGTCGCACGGGCCTCCCGGCAGGCCCCCCTCGGGCGCGCCCGCTGTCCGGCGCCGCCCACCGAGACCAACCCGAGCCACCCCGACCGATCCAACCGTTCCACCTAGGAGGAACCGTGTCCGACCAGAACACGCCCACCACCACGACCAACAGCGGGGCCCCGGTCTCCAGCGACCAGCACTCGATGGGTGTCGGGGCCGACGGCCCACTCGCCCTGCACGACCACTACCTGGTCGAGAAGCTCGCGCAGTTCAACCGCGAGCGCGTCCCGGAGCGCGTCGTCCACGCCAAGGGCGGTGGTGCGTTCGGTACCTTCACCGTCACGCAGGACGTGTCGCAGTACACCCGCGCCGCGTTCCTGCAGCCGGGCAAGCAGACCGAGATGCTCGCCCGCTTCTCGAGCGTCGCCGGTGAGCAGGGCTCGCCCGACACCTGGCGCGACCCCCGTGGCTTCGCGCTGAAGTTCTACACCGAAGAGGGCAACTACGACCTCGTCGGCAACAACACCCCGGTCTTCTTCATCCGCGACGGCATCAAGTTCCCCGACTTCATCCGCTCGCAGAAGCGCCTGCCGGGCTCGCACCTGCGCAACCACGACATGCAGTGGGACTTCTGGACCCTGTCGCCCGAATCGGCGCACCAGGTCACGTGGCTCATGGGCGACCGCGGCCTGCCGTCGTCGTGGCGCCACATGGACGGCTTCGGGTCGCACACCTACCAGTGGATCAACGCCGCGGGCGAGCGCTTCTGGGTGAAGTACCACTTCCTCACCGAGCAGGGCCACGCGACCCTGACGCAGGAGGACGCCGACCGCATCGCCGGCGAGGACGCGGACTTCCACATCCGCGACCTGTACGAGGCCATCGAGCGTGGGGACACCCCGCGCTGGACCCTCAAGGTGCAGGTCATGCCGTACGAGGACGCCGCGAGCTACCGCTTCAACCCGTTCGACCTGACGAAGGTGTGGCCGCACGCGGACTACCCGCTCATCGAGGTCGGCACGATGGAGCTCAACCGCAACCCGGAGAACTACTTCGCGCAGATCGAGCAGGCGACCTTCGCCCCGTCGAACTTCGTGCCCGGCATCGCGGCGAGCCCGGACAAGATGCTCCTCGCACGCATCTTCAGCTACGCGGACGCCCACCGCTACCGCGTCGGCACGAACCACGCGCAGCTGCCGGTGAACGCCCCGAAGAACGAGGTGCACTCGTACTCCAAGGACGGCGCCATGCGCTTCGACTTCCAGAAGGCCGAGGTGCCGGTGTACGCCCCGAACACGCTCGGTGGGGCGCACGCCGACCCGAACGCGACGGACGACGTCCCCGGGTGGGAGTCCGACGGCGCCCTCCAGCGCTCCGCCGCGACGCTGCACCCCGAGGACGACGACTGGGGTCAAGCCGGCACGCTCTACCGCGAGGTGCTCGACGACGCCGCCCGCGAGCGTCTGGTCGGCAACATCGCCGGACACGTCTCCAAGGTGACGCGTGACGACCTGCGCGAGCGCGTCTTCGCCTACTGGACGAACGTCGACCCCGACCTCGGTGCCCGTGTGCGCGCCGCCGTCGTGCCGACCGCTCCGGGCTCGAACGAGGACGCGGAGGCGGTCGCCGTCGAGGCGTAGTCGACGCGGGAACCGCCGGGAGGCTCCCCGCCGGTCACGGCCGGACCGCCGCTGGCGCGACGCTCCGGTACCGGCCGGCGGGGGCCCAGGTGCGAGTCCGACTCGCACCGCGCCTCCCGTGTGTCCGGCTGCGTCCGGTGCCCCGGCGTCAGACCTGCTGGCCGTTGAGGAGGATCGGTCCCTCCGGCCAGTCCTCGAGCCGGGCCGTGACCGGACGGACCATCCACCCGCCCTGCTCGGTCTCCGAGACGCCGGCGCCGTCCGCCGTGAAGGCGCTGAAGGTGCCGACCGCCTCGGGGAACTCGTGCCAGCCCATGTGTGCGTAGAACGGGATCCGGTCCTCACCCGCGCCGAGGAACCCGTACGGCACGCGGAGGCCGTCGAGGACGTCGTGCACGCGGTCCATCAGCTCGCGACCGACGCCCGTGCTCTGCAGCCGCGGTGCGACCCCGACCAGGCCGGTGTCGCCGACCAGGACGTCCTCACCGCCGACCGTGATGAACATCCGCCGGATGCCGACGTGGGCGAGGACGACGCCGTCCTCGGTGCGACCGACCACCCGGCGTTCGGGCTGCATCCCCGCCCAGCTCCGGCCGCCGACGTACCAGTGCGACCAGCTCGGGAACGCCTGCGCCAGCATCGCCGTGATCGCTTCGTGGTCGGTGAGCGTCAGCGCGCTCTCCTCGACCACCTCCCACCGGATGTCGTCAGTCATCACACCATCCTGCCGGGTGCGCCTGGCCGCCCGCGCGGGTCGGGCTCGCCGCCGGTGGATCGGGACTCACCCGCGACCGGCGGTCGTCACCTCGATGCGGTTCGCCCAGGGGTCCTCGAACGCGACCGTCCGACCGTCGTCCGCGGTCTGCACGCCGGCGTCGCGCATCCGGGCGGTGAGCGCGCCGAGGTCGTCGGCGGCCGGCACCTCGATGCGCACGAGGCCCAGCCCGAGGGCGAGCTGTCGGCGTCCGGCCCCGCGCGAGTTCCACGTGTTCATCGCCATGTGGTGGTGGTACCCGCCTGCGCTGACGAACAATGCCTGCCCGCCCATCGCCGCGGTGGTCTCGAAGCCGAGCGTGTCGACGTAGAACGCCTTCGCCGACGCCACGTCACCGACCGACAGGTGCACGTGGCCGACGCGTCCTGGCCGGGCGTCGGCGTGCTCGAGCGCCTCGGCCGTCAGGTGCTCCTGCAGGAAGGCGTTCGGGTCGAGGTACACGGTGTCCATGTCGACCGAGCCGTGCGTCCACGACCACTGCGTCCGGTCGCGGTCCCAGTAGAGCTCGACGCCGTTGCCCTCGGGATCCGTGCAGTAGAAGGCGTTGCTGACGAGGTGGTCGGCGCTGCCGGTGAAGGACTGCGGGTAGCCGGTGGCGACGGAGTACAGGGCGGCGGCCAGGTCGGCCCGGGTGTCGAAGAGCACGGCGGTGTGGAACAGGCCGGCCTGCCCCGGGCCGGCGTTCCGGAGCGCCGGCTCGTGCTCGAGGACCAGGACCGGCACGGTGAGTCCGCCCGGCGCGTCCCCGGCAGCCGGACGGCCGAGCACCACGCGGCCGCCCTGTTGCGCGAGCACCGTCAGACGGACGCCGTCCCGGTAGTACGTCGTCATCGCGTCGAGGTCGGCGACCCGGAGCGTGACGGCGCCCATCCCGGTGTCCGCGGCGAGGAGGTCCTGCGAGTGCATGCCCTCAGTGTGTGCCGATCATGGTGACACGTCAACGAAATGCGTCACTTCGCGCTGAAGCCCCCGTCGGTCTTGAGCAGCTGCCCGTTCACCCACCCGCCGTCCGGTCCGCACAGGAAGCCGACGAGCGCGGCCGTGTCCCGAGGCGTCGACGCGCGTCCGAGCGGGGTCTGGTCCACGGCGGCCTGCCGGATCTCGTCGGTCATCCACCCGGTGTCGTTCGGCCCCGGGTTGATCGTGTTGGCGCTGACCCGCACGTCCCCGAGTTCGATCGCGGCACCGACGACGAGTCGGTCGAGCGCGCCCTTGCTCGTCCCGTAGGGCAGGTTGAAGCCGACGTGGTCGCTCGTCAGGGCGATCACGCGTCGCCGGTCGAGGGGCGCGTCGGCCCCCTCGCGGAGCCGGCGCGCGTACGCCTGCACGATGAGGAACGGAGCCCGCACGTTCACGGCCAGGTGCTTGTCGAACGACTCCACGGTGGTCGTCGCGAAGTCCGAGTCCACCGACTCGCAGTGCGACATGACGACCGCGGTCACCGGAGCGCCCGCCTCCGCCTCGGCCCGGCCGACGAGCGCGGCCGCCTGCTCGGCGTCGGCCAGGTCGACCGGGAGGCGCGTCACGGCAGCCCCCGCGGCCTCGCACTCCGACACGACCGCGTCCACCCCCTCCGGGTCCGCGGCTCCGTGTACCCGCTCGTCGTACGGACCCCACCAGCTCAGGGCGAGGTCCCAGCCGTCCGCCGCCAGACGGGTCGCGATGGCGGCACCGATGCCGGCGCGGCGGCCCACCCCGGTCACCAGGGCGAGTGGTCTGCGGTTCGTCATCCGGGCCTCCGTCCCGACCGTGCGTCGGTGCGCGGTCCGGTCCACCCTGGCATCGAACCCGGTCGCTCGTCGGTCCGACCCGACGGGGACGGGCCAAGATGGACCGATGCCCTCCGAACGCCGCGGTCGCCCACGCCCCCAGGACCTGCCGGTCGAGCACGTCCGCGACCGGATGTCGTCGTACATCTACGGCAACATCACCGTGCTCGCCGTCGCGATCGCGGTCTCGCCCGAGCAGATCCACCACGGAGCCGCCGTGCTCACCGTGCTCGCGACGGCGGTGCTGACGTACCTCGCGCACGTGCTCGCGCACCTCGTGGCACACGCGATCGGGGACACCGCCGACGACACGGCGCGGCGGGAGTCCGTCGCGGTGATCACCCGGAACGCCAACCCGATCGCGACCTCAGGACTCATCCCCGCCGTCCTCTACGCGGCCGCGTGGATCGGGTGGGTACCGGCCGAGTGGGCGCAGACCGCCGCGGTCGTCATCCTGGTCGTCCGCATCGGCCTGGTCGGGGTGTTCCTCCAGCGGTTCCGCGGCAAGCAGCCGTCGTTCCTCGGGCTCTGGGGCGGCCTCGTGCTCGCCGCCGTCGCGCTCGTCATCTCCGTCGTGAAGGTCGTGGTCACCCATTGAGCGAGACAGATCCGTCGGCCGCGACCGAGCAGACCCGTGGCCGGTCCACGGCCCGGTTCCTCCGCGACCTCGTGGTGATCGTGGTGGCGGCGCTGGTCGTGTCCTTCCTGGTGAAGGCGTTCCTGGTGCGGTCGTTCTACATCCCCTCGGAGTCGATGGAGGACACCCTGCTCGTCGGGGACCGGGTCCTCGTGAACGAGCTCGTGCCCGACGTCATGTCGCTCGAGCGCGGTGACGTCGTCGTGTTCCGCGACCCGAACGCGTGGCTCGCCCCCGGGCAGGGCGAGGACCTCATCAAGCGCGTGATCGGGCTGCCGGGCGACCGGGTCGAGTGCTGCGACGCCCAGGGCCGACTGTCGGTCAACGGGCACGCGGTGGACGAGCCGTACGTGCGCCTGCCGGCGGACGTGAACCGGGTCTCCGGCGAGGACTTCTCGATCACGGTGCCGGACGGCCGTCTCTGGGTCATGGGTGACAACCGGTACAACTCCGCCGACTCGCGCGTGCACGGCAACGTGCCGGTCGAGGACATCGTCGGTCGGGCGTTCGTGATCACCTGGCCGGTCGACCGCTGGTCGGTGCTGTCGCGGTACGGCGACGAGTGGGACGCGGTCCCCGACGCCGACTGAGCGCGAGCGGAGCGCGGTGCGCGGTGCACGGTGCCGGGGGCGTCGTGCGCGTGGCCCGTCGACTGGGGTCATGCGTTCCGTGAACTCCGAGAGGGCTTGTCCGGTATCCGCGTTAGCGTGGTCGCATGAGCACCGAGCACGTCGAGCAGACGATCCCCGCTTCCGCTCCCGTCGCGGCTCGTCGTGCTGCGCTGCTCGCCGCACTCGACGTCGTGCAGGGCGGCCCGGAGGAACGGTTCGAGCGCATCACCCGGATCGCCCGAGAGGCGTTCGGCGTCTCCGGCTCCTTCCTCAACCTCGCCGGCGACGACGTGCTCTTCCACAAGTCGCAGCAGTCCGACCAGGTGTTCCCCGGGTCGACGCCCATCCTGGACACGTTCTGCGGGCGGACGCTCGACCAGGACGGCCCCGTCGTCGTGCCGGACGCGCGCGACGACCTGCGCTTCTCCGACCTGCCGATGGTGAACAGCGACCCGAACGTCCGCTTCTACGCCGGGGTGCCGCTGCACGTCGGTGCCGACGCGACCAAGGTCGGGACGCTCTGCCTCATCGACCCGAACCCGCGTGCCCTCGCCCCCGAGGACGTCGCCCTGCTCGAGGAACTCGGCGTCTGGGCGGAGCGCGAACTCGCCACCGGTCTCGACGACGACCGCCTCCGCACGGTGCTCTCCGGGCTGCAGCCGCACACCGTCGACCTGCCCGGCTGGACCATCGGCGGAACGTCGATCCCGCACGGCATCGTCTCGGGCGACTTCCACGACTGGCGCATCGACGACGGCACGGTGGACCTCACCATCGCGGACGTGATGGGGAAGGGCATGGCCGCCGGACTGCTCGCGGCCGGCATGCGCGGCGCCCTGCTCGCCCGCCGACACGAGGACCCGTCCACCGCGGTCGCCGGGCTCGAGGAGCAGGTCGCCCCGGACCTCAGCGCCGCCGAGGCCTTCGCGACCCTGTTCCACGGGCGGCTCGACACGGCGACCGGTCGGCTGGCGTTCGTCGACGCCGGGCACGGACTCGTCCTGCACCTGCACGCCGACGGCACCGAGACCGTGCTGCGGTCGCTCGACCTGCCGGTCGGCCTGCACCCGATCGGGATGGACCGCGCGGCGGGGGAACTCGTCCTGGAACCGGGTGACACCCTGCTGCTCGTCAGCGACGGCGCCCTCGAACTGTGGGACTCGACCCTGGCGTCGCTCTCCCGGCTCGGCGCGCTCCACCGGAAGTCGCCGGACCTGTCGACGTTCCTGGCCGGTGTCCGGGGCCGGGCGCTCGAACACGACCCGGGTGACGACCTGACCGTCGTGGTCGTGTCCCGCGACGCCTGACCCGGCCTGACCGGAGGGCAGCGCGACCGACTGGCAGCGCGACCGGCTGCCTTCCCGAACGGCTGCCTGCCCGATCGGCTGCCTGCCCGGTCGGCCGCCTGCCTGGTCGGTCTCCCGCCGGCCGGGACGCGGTCAGGCGCCGAGGCGCTCGATCAGCTCGCGGTAGCGCGCGGCCGTCCGCTCGACGACCTCGTCCGGCAGCACGGGCGGGGTCCCCGTGCGGTCCCAGTTCGCGCTGAGCCAGTCGCGGACGATCTGCTTGTCGAACGAGTCCGTCCGGTTGCCCGACTCGTACGCCGCTGCGTCCCAGTAGCGGCTCGAGTCGCTCGTCAGGACCTCGTCCGCGATCCGGATCAGGCCGTCGGCGTCGCGGCCGAACTCGAACTTCGTGTCCGCGATGACCACACCGCGCTGCAGGGCGATCGCCGCCGCCTCGGAGTAGACGGCGAGGGACAGGTCACGCAGCGATGCGGCGTCCGCGGGGCCGACGAGTTCCTCGGTGCGCTCGAACGAGATGTTCTCGTCGTGCTCGCCCTGCGGGGCCTTGTACGCGGGCGTGTAGATCGGCTCCGGCAGGCGGTCCCCGTTCGCCAGCCCGGCGGGCAGCTGTACACCGCAGACACTGCCGGTCTCCTGGTACTCGGCCCAGCCGCTGCCGACCAGGTACCCCCGCACGACGCACTCCACGGGGAACATCCGCAGCGGCATGACGTGCATGGAGCGTGCCTCGACGGATGCCGGGACGGGCGTCGTCGTCCCGCTCGGGGTGAGCAGGTGGTTCGGGACGTCACGCAGCTGGTCGAACCAGAAGCGCGACAACCGGGTGAGGAGCTCGCCCTTGCCCGGGATCGGCGGCTCGAGCGCGAAGTCGTAGGCGCTCACGCGGTCGGACGCGACGAGGAGCAGCTCGGTGGCACCGGCGACGTCTGCCGTCGACGCGGGCACGTACAGTTCGCGGACCTTGCCGGAGGAGACGTGTCGCCAGCCCTGGGCGTCCGGGGCGGCGCTCATCGGACGACCTTCGCGGCGATGTCGGTGCGGAACTGCGCGCCGGGGAGCGTGATGTCGTGCAGGCCGGCGTAGGCGCGGTCGCGCGCTTCGGCGAAGTCGGCCCCGGTGGCGACGACGCTGAGCACCCGGCCGCCGGTCGCGACGAGGTCGCCGTCGAGGGCGCCCGTCGCCGCGTGCAGCACGGCGACGCCGTCGCGGGCGTTCGCGGCGTCGACACCCGTGATCGTCCGGCCGGTGACCGGGCTCTCCGGGTAGCCCTCGCTGGCCAGGACGACCGTGACGGCCGCCTGGTCGCGGAACTCCGGTCGTGGCGTGGAGCCGAGCTGCCCCGACGCGGCGGCGAGCAGCAGGCCGCTCAGCGGGGTCGCGAGGCGGGGGAGCACCACCTGGGTCTCGGGGTCGCCGAAGCGGGCGTTGAACTCGATCACCCGCACGCCCTGCTCGGTGACGATCAGCCCGCAGTAGAGCAGTCCGACGAAGGGCGTGCCCTCGTGCTCGAGCTGGCGGACGGTGGGCAGGGCGACCAGTTCGGTGACCTCGTCCACGAAGGCCTGCTCGGATCCCCAGCGGTCGTCGAGCCACGGCAGCGGCGAGTACGCGCCCATGCCGCCGGTGTTCGGTCCGAGGTCGCCGTCGGACAGTCGCTTGTAGTCCTGCGCGGGCGACAGCGGTCGGACGTCGTGCCCGTCGCTGAGGAAGAACAGCGAGACCTCTTCCCCGTCGAGGAACTCCTCGACCACGACGTGTCCGTGCTGCAGCCAGTAGGTCGCGTGGTCGATCGCCGCCTGGCGCTCCTCGGTCACCAGGACGCCCTTGCCCGCCGCGAGCCCGTCCGCCTTGACGACGTACGGAGCACCGAGCTCGTCGAGCGCCGCCACAGCCTCGTCCACCGTGCCGGCGGACACGGGACGTCCGGTCGGGACGCCGGCCTCGGCCATGACGCGCTTGGCGAAGGCCTTCGACCCCTCGAGCTGCGCGGCGGCCTTGCCGGGACCGAACACCGGGATGCCCCGGGTGCGGAGCGGGTCGGCAACGCCGGCGATGAGGGGCGCTTCCGGTCCGACGACGACGAGTTCGACGTCGTTCTCGAGCGCGTACTCCGCCACGAGTGCCCCGTTCGTGGGGTCGAGCGACACCGTCTCCACGTCGGCGGCGATGCCGGCGTTCCCCGGCGCTGCCGTGATGACGTGCCCGGCCTGTTCTGCCAGGAGGGCCGTGATGATCGCGTGCTCGCGGGCACCGGAACCGAGGACGAGGATTCGCACCCGATCACCCTACCGAGCCCGATGAGCCGCCCGTAGTGCACCGGCTAGCCTGTGGGGATGCCGCCGAAGACCATCGACGACGCCGTCGGCCGGGCCGCGCTCGACGCCGTCACCGCCGGCGCGACCGACCGCTCCTCGATCGCGACGGCCGTCCGCTGGACCCTGCAGCGCCTGGCCGAGGACGTGCCCGGCAACAGCGTCGAGGTGCGGGTCCCGCCGTTCGCCGCGGTGCAGGCCGTGCCCGGACCGCGGCACACGCGGGGCACGCCGCCGAACGTGGTCGAGACGGACGCGACGACGTGGCTCGCGCTCGCGACGGGTCGGCAGCACTGGGACGACCCGGAGACCACCCGCCGCGTCAGCGCGTCCGGTTCACGGGCCGACATCGCCGCGTTCCTGCCGGTCCGCCTGCCCTGACCCGGCGGCGTGGTGACACGCCCGTCGGTCTCGGTACCCGGAGGAATTAGGTAGGTCCTACCGATGTGGACCGTGCACCCGCTTCTCTAGCCTTGGTGAAGCCGCCGGGATTCGGACCCGACCCGAACGGGTCCGAACCCGGCGACGCATTCCACGCTACGCGAAACCGGGCGCGGTGTGTCAACGGCAGCGGCGAGTCGTGCTGCATCCCGCAACTTCTTCTGCGATCTGCCCAGACCGTTCCGTCCTGCTCAGACCGTTCCGTGCGCGGGTCGGTGTTCAGACGAGTTCGACGAGTTCCGACCGTGCCCGGATGTCCCACTTCGCGAACACGCGCGACATGTGTGCGTCCACCGTCCGGACCGACAACCCGAGTCGGTCCGCGATCCGCCGGTTCGAGTACCCCTGGGCGGCGAGCTCGGCCACCTCGTACTCGCGCTTCGTGAGCGGCTGCTTCGTCCGGCCCGCGGTGACGGCCATGCCGCACGCGGCCAGGTCGGCCTGGGCGCTGGCGATCCACGCGCGGTCACCCGACCGCAGGGCGTCGGCGTACCCGGTGATCGCCGCGGCCAGGGGCCCGTCGACGCGGGTGGCCGCGTCCTGCATCCGCGCGAGGGACGCGGCGGTGTCCCGACCGGCCATCGCGTCCATCGCGTAGTGCAGGGTCTGCGCGTAGAGCACGTGGGTCCACGCACCCGCCGCCGTCCCGCGCGCGATGATCTCGTCGGCCCGCCGGAGCCCGGACGGGTTCCCGAGCAGCGCCTCGGTCCACGCGATCGTCGTCTCGATCTGGTCGCCGAGGATCCGGATGGCACGGAGCGGTGTGGTCCGCGCCCGCTCCACGGACTCGGCTGCTGCGTCCGGCATGTCGGCGTACGCCTGGGACATGGCCAGACGGGACCACGCGTAGGCCGAGAAGCCGCCGGGGTCGATGACCTCGTACCGCTCGCACGCGGCGGTGAAGGCCGTCACGGCGTCGGACCACCGTCGCTCCCCGAGTGCGCGGTTTCCGATGCCGAAGAGCTCGAGGGTGAAGTCGTACTTGAGGAACGGGTCGGCCCGGATGAGCGGGACCTGCGTCACCATCTCGGCGATGTCCCCGCGCCACACCTGGACCTGGTGCAGCACCGACACGACCTCCCCGACGGTCCACGGCGAGTCCTCGAGGTGGACCGTGGCGGTCGCCAGGCAGGCGTGGGCCAGTCGCATCGCGTCGTCCAGCCGCCCACCGGTGCCGAGGGCCATCACGGCGCACGCGGCGATGGGCAGGAAGGACCGCGGGATCGCCGGGGCGTGCAGGACCCCGGAGCGCTCGATCTCCTGTCGGATCTCGGCGAATTCGCCGCCCCACCCGAGGTGCGAGAGCCGCAGGACGCGCAGCTGCTCGCGCGCGGCCGGGCCGACGTGCGCGACGGCGATCTCGGTCAGCGTCACGGCGGACGCGGCGTCGTCGTCGTGGAACTGCCGGAGGTTGGCGAGTGTCTCGCACGCCTCGACGACCGCGACGTCGTCGACGTCGGCGCCGGACGTGGCGAGGCCCCAGGCGGCTTCGGCGTCGACCCGGCCGGCCTCGCGTCCGCTGCTGTACCCGTGGGCGAGCGAGCGCAGGCAGTGGGTGCGGACCCGCTCCGTCGGCGTGAGGACCGCCCCGAGCATGGCGGACGTGAGGGCGATCGTGCTCTCGTGCTCCTGGAGGCCGTTCGCGATCCGCGCTGCGTCGAGCAACTGGTCGACGGGCGGCAGGACACCGCACTCGAGCGCCCACAGGATCGCGCGGAGACGTGCCGCCGGCGGTGCGCCCTCCTGCCGGTCGGTGCGGAAGGCGTTGGCCCGCGCGAACAGGGCGGTCCGTCGGGCGACGGGCACCAGGGCCCGGACGACGTCGCCGACGAGGGGGTGGGACGACCGTGCGACCGGGCTGCCGGTGCCCGTGGAGTCCATCCGCACGAACCCGAGGCCGACCGCCCGGTCCAGGTCGCTCCCGTCCACCAGGGCGAGCAGGCGGGACACCGGGATCGGCTCGGCGAGCGCGACGATCTCCACGACGTCGCGCAGGTCGCCGGGGAGCGCGGCGAGTTCGGTCCGGTACATGTCGGCCAGGCTGTGGGACGCGGTGACCCGCCCGCGCCAGTACCAGCTCAGCGCGGTGTGCTCGAGCGCGCCGGAGGCGAGACCGGCACGCACCACCTCGCGCAGGTACAGCGGGTTGCCCTGGGTCGCCCGGTGCACCTGTTCCACCGAGGCGGGTTCCAGCGGGGCACCGAGCGCGCGTTCCAGGAGCGAGGACGTCTCGTCCACGTCGAGCGGCACGAGGTCGATCCGCTCGAGGAGGTCGTCCTGCCAGAGCGCCCGCAGCGGTTCGGCCAGCGCCGTGAAGTCGCGGCAGGTGAGGACGAGCCGCGCGCCGTGGTCGCGCACGAGCCACGCGACGTAGCGGGCGGACAGCGCGTCGAGCAGGTCCGCGTCGTCGACCCGCAGCACGAGCTCCCGACCCTCCGCCCGGGCCGCGCGGCGCAGGAGTTCCTCGGCCGGGACGGGTTCCGTCAGGTCGTCGCCGAGCACGTCGCCGAACCGGTCCGAGACCGCACCGAACGGCATCGAGGAACCGGCGGCGACCGCGGTGATCGGCACGACCAGGGGTGCCGGGTCCGGCGCTCGTCGGACCACGCGGTCGGTGACGCGGGCGGCGACGGTGGTCTTCCCGAGTCCGGGCGCACCGACGAGCGCGACGCTCCACCGGTGATCGGCGACGACCGCGACGGCCCGGTCTTCCTCTCGGCGGCGGAGCACCGGCCATGACAACCGGGCGGGAGCCCGCGTCGGACGGCGGTCACCCGGGTCGGCTTCGTCGACCATCGCGCACCTCCCGTCTCGACACCCCGCGGTACCGGACCATCATCTCGCGTCCAGTGGATGAACTGCCGCGCGAGCCTCCTCCCAAGGTGGGGGACAATGGGACGGTGAGCGACACCGATCGACCCGACCAGCGTCCGGTCCCGGCACCCGACGTGGTCACCTCCCCGGACCAGGTCACCATCCGACGCGCCCCACGCTTCAGCGTCTTCATCCTCGGCGGCGCCGTGCTCGGCTTCCTCGTGACGGTCGTCGTCGTCGCGCTCACCATGAGCCTCGACCGCGGCGACCAGCAGGAGACGACGGGCTTCGCCGGGCTCGTCGGGTACTTCGGCCTCTACGGCGTCTCGATCGGCATGCTCGTCGGTGCGCTCGTCGCGGTCGTCCTCGACCGGGTGTCGTCCCGCCGAGCGGCGAGCCTGACCGCCGAGCGGGTCACGGTCGACCCGGTCCCGGAGACGGTCGACGGCGAGCTCGAGGACCACGACGGCCCCGCCACCGGCCCGGCGTCCCCGACCGACGCGACGGCCGAGCCCACTGCGGACGACCAGGGGCACCCCGAGCGCTGAGGCTGCGGTCGCGACCACACACGGACTGGAGGCCCGTCACCAGCTGGTGACGGGCCTCCAGTCCGTGGTCCCGACGCTCCGGACCGACGTCAGCTGAGCTGGTTCGCCTCGACCCAGGCGAGGTACTCCGGCGACACCGTGCCGGTGACGTACTCGCCAGTGAAGCAGCTCATCTCGAGGTCCGGGACGTCGGACCCCTCGATGATCGCGTCGCGCATGTCGCCGATCTCCTGGTAGATCAGGTGGTCGCTGCCGAGCACCGTGTTGATCTCGGGGATCTTGCGGTCGTGCGCGATCAGTTCGGCACGGGTCGGCATGTTGATGCCGTAGACGTGCGGGTAGCGGACCGGCGGCGCGGCGCTGGTGAACGTGACCTCGTTCGCGCCGGCGGCACGGGCCATCTCGACGATCTCGCGGCTCGTCGTGCCCCGCACGATCGAGTCGTCGACGATGAGGATGTTCTTGCCCTTGAACTCGGACGACATCGCGTTGAGCTTCTGTCGGACGCTGCGCTTGCGCTCCGCCTGGCCCGGCATGATGAAGGTCCGGCCGACGTAGCGGTTCTTGTAGAAGCCCTCGCGGTACTCGATGCCGAGCTTCTGCGCGACCTGCATCGCTGCCGGTCGGGACGAGTCCGGGATCGGCATGACGACGTCGATGTCACCGGTCGGCGCGTACTGCTCGATGGTGTCGGCCAGGCGGTTGCCGAGACGGAGACGGGCGTCGTAGACCGAGATGCCGTTCATCACGGAGTCCGGACGGGCCAGGTAGACGTACTCGAAGGCGCACGGGACGAGCCGCGGATCCTTCGCGCACTGTCGGGCGTGCATCGTGCCGTCCATCTCGATGAAGACGGCCTCGCCGGGAGCGACGTCACGGACGATGTCGTAGCCGCCGGACTCGAGCACGAGGGACTCGCTCGCGACGACCCACTCGCTCTTCCCCGCGTCGTCGAACTTGTGCCCGAGGATGAGCGGACGGATGCCGAACGGGTCACGGAACGCGAGCAGGCCGTGCCCGGCGATCGTCGCGATCGTGGCGTACGAGCCCTCGACCCGCTCGTGCACGCGCTCGACGGCGTCGAACACCTGCCCCGGGTCCAGGTGCTTGCCGCGGACCTGGCCCTGCAGCTCGTGCGCGAGGACGTTCACGAGCAGCTCGGTGTCCGAGGTCGTGTTGAGGTGCCGGCGGTCGATGTCGAACAGCTCCCGCGTGAGTTCACGCGTGTTCGTCAGGTTGCCGTTGTGGACCAGGACGATGCCGTAGGGCGCGTTCACGTAGAACGGCTGGGCCTCTTCCTCGTTCGTCGCGGCGCCACGGGTGGCGTACCGGACGTGGCCGAGACCCATGGTCCCGAGGAGCGCCCGCATGTCACGGGTGCGGAAGGCCTCGCGCACGTGACCACGGGTCTTGTGCATGTGGTGCACGTGCCCGTCGACGGTGGCGATGCCCGTCGAGTCCTGTCCCCGGTGTTGCAGGAGGAGCAGTGCGTCGTAGATGGATTGGTTTGCAGGCCCCTGCGCAACGAGGCCGACGATGCCGCACATTCGCGGGGTGCTCCAGACCGTAGGATCGGGTGGTACCGAACAAGTCTGCCATGCCCAGCGGAGGACGACGTATGCCCAACCCCTACGCCGAGGCCGGTGTCGACACCGCCGCCGGTGACCTGGCCGTCGAGCTCATGAAGTCCGCCGTCTCGGCGACGCACAACGCGTCCGTCCTGGGCGGCGTCGGTGGCTTCGCCGGGCTCTACGACGTCTCGTTCCTCAAGGACTTCGAGCGTCCCCTGCTCGCGACCTCGACCGACGGCGTGGGGACGAAGGTCGCGATCGCGCAGGCCATCGACAAGCACGACACCATCGGGCAGGACCTGGTCGGCATGGTCGTCGACGACATCGTCGTGGTCGGCGCGAAGCCGCTCTTCATGACGGACTACATCGCCTGCGGCCGGGTCGTGCCGAACCGGATCGCCGACATCGTCGCCGGGATCGCCCGCGGCTGTGCGGCCACGGGCACCGCGCTCGTCGGTGGCGAGACCGCAGAACACCCCGGCCTGCTCGGTCCGGACGACTACGACGTCGCCGGTGCCGCGGTCGGCGCGGTCGAGGCCGGCTCGCAGCTCGGCGCGCACCTCGTGCAGGACGGCGACGCGGTCATCGCGATCGAGTCCTCCGGCCTGCACTCGAACGGGTACTCGCTCGTCCGGCACGTCCTCGGCCAGCGCGGCATCGGCTACACGGACACGCTGCCGGAGCTCGGCGGCCTGGTGGGGGAGGCCCTGCTCGAGCCGACCCGCCTGTACACGACCCCGCTGCTGGACCTGATCGAGCAGCACCCCGGTGCCGTGCACTCGCTCTCGCACGTGACGGGCGGTGGCATCGCGGCGAACCTGGCGCGCGTGCTGCCCGTCGGGTCCTGGGTCGAGGTCGAGCGGTCCACCTGGCAGCCGCTGCCGGTGTTCCGCGTGCTCGCCGACCTGGCCGGCACCCCGATCGAGGACACCGAGGGCACCTGGAACCTCGGCATCGGCATGTTCGCCGTCGTGTCCGGTGCCGCGGCGGACGAGGTCATCGCGACCCTCGGGGCAGCCGGACTGCCCGCGTGGACGGTCGGCTCGGTGTCGACCGGTGCGCGCGACCTGACCGGGTTCGAGCAGGGCGCCAAGGGCGTCGACGGCGGGGCCGTGCGCCTCGTGGGGTCCTACGCGGGCTGAGGCGCCCCGCCCGGTACCGCCCCGCGGCAGCCCGCTCCCCGAGGTTCCAGAATCACGGAACCTCGGCGCGCGAGATCCCGCGTTCGCGGAACCGGGACGTCCCGCGCACGGCGAGTTGCGGAACCTCCTCGGTGCCGCGCGTCGTCGAGGTCGCCCCGGTCGCACGACTCACCGCGCGCGGCGTCGTCGAGGTCGCACGACCCGCCATGCGCGCTCCGTCGAGGTCGCAGAAGCGGCCGCCACCGGCGCGCGGCGGCGGCAGATCGTGCAACCTCGGCGGATGCCCGGAGGCGGCAGATCGCGCAACCTCGGCGGAGGCCCGGCGGCGGCAGATCGTGCAACCTCGGCGGATGCCCGCGCGGCGGCAGATCGTGCAACCTCGGCGGAGGCGAGGCCGGCACGGCGTGCCGCAGCGGAGGCCCGACGACGCATCAGCCCGGGCACGACGAGACGCCGCGCCCCGGAGGAGCGCGGCGTCGTCAGACCGGGAGGTCAGGCGGACTTGTTCGTGTCCGTCTGGTTCTCCAGGTCACCATCGTCACCGAACTCGTCGGCCCAGCGGTCGACGTAGTCGGGCTCGTCCGACTGTTGTGCGACGGAGAGTTCGCGTTCGAGAGCACCGTAGTTCGTGTCCGGGCTGAAGTACTTCAGCTCCCGGGCGACCTTGGTGTGCTTCGCCTTCTGACGGCCGCGCCCCATGCGTGACCCCCTCTGTGTCGGCTCGTGTCCGGTCTCGGCGGGCGACGAGTGTGCACCCGGGAAGAACAGACGGTTCGTGGTTTGAAATCTGTCGGCCACTTTACCATGTACCCCGTTGCCGACTTCGCCCGGCGCGTCCCGAGCACAGCAGAATCGAGGGTGATGCGCACCGCCGACCAACACGCCCGTGTCGTCGTGATCGGCGCGGGCCAGGCGGGCCTCTCCGTCGCCTGGCACCTCCAGCGCGCCGGACTGACCGCCGGCCGCGACCTGGTCGTCCTCGACCGTGCTCCGGGAACGGGAGGCGCGTGGCAGTTCCGCTGGGAGGCCCTCCGGCTCGGCCTCGCGCACCGAGTCCACGACCTGCCGGGCATGCACGAGATGGGGTTGCACTTCGACGACGCGGACCGCTCACGTCCGGCCCGTGACGTCGTCGCGGAGTACTACCGGCGGTTCGAGGAGCACCACGACCTCCGGGTGCGTCGCCCCGTCGCCGTCACGGCGGTCCGCCGCGAGGTCGAGTCCGGTCCGGCTGGCAGTACGCCCGCGCTGGTGGTCGAGACCCGCGACGACGACGGGACCACCGGGGTGATCCGCGCGGAGGTGGTCGTCAACGCCTCCGGTACGTGGGGCACACCGTTCGTGCCGTGGGTGCCGGGTCGCGACGTGTTCCGGGGCCGTCAGCTCGACACGACGGGGTACCGCGACGCGTCGGAGTTCGCGGGGCAGGACATCGTGGTCGTCGGTGGTGGCACGAGCGCCATCGGCTTCCTGCTCGAGCTCGACGGCGTCGCCCGGACCACGCGGTGGTTCACCCGTCGCCCGGTGGTCTGGTCCGACGACCCGGATCTCGCGCTCGGCGCCGCCGTGGCGGCCGTCGAGGACCAGGACCGGGCAGCGAAGGCGGGACGGACGCTGCCGAGCATCGTCAGCGGGACGGGCCTCCCGGTCTCACCGCGGATCCGACGCGGCCTGGCGCGTGGGCTGTTGCAGCCCGAGCCGATGTTCGTCCGGCTCGACGCGGACGGCGTCGAGACCGCGACCGGTGAGCACGTGCACGCCGACGCCGTCATCTGGGCGACCGGGTTCCGCGCGGACCTCCGGCACCTCGCGCCGCTGCACCTGCGGACCGAGGCCGGTGGGGTCGTCGTGGAGGACGGGCGTGCCGGAGCCGAACCGCGCCTCTTCCTCGCCGGGTACGGCCCGCAGGCGTCGACCATCGGTGCGAACCGCGCCGGTCGTCGGATCGCCCGCCAGGTCCTGGCGGTGCTGGCTGCGGACGACGGGGAGCGGTCACCCGCTCGGGCGTGACCGACAGCGGTGGACCGCACCGCTGGCATCGGGCGCCTCGCGGCTCCGTCCGGCAGTCCCGGTCGACCCTGACCGCGACGGGGACGGCGATCGCGACGGAGATGCCGGACGGCGGCCCGCTGGGATGCGGACCGCCGTACAGCAACGCCTGCGGTTCAGTTGGTGCCGCGGCCGGTCTTCTGCTGCAGGCGGTCGATGTTCTCCGAGGCCTCGGCCTTGTTGAGGTCGGCGGGGAGCTCCTCGCCGGCTTCGCGCGCGAGGGTGTCGAGGTAGCTGCGCTGCGGGCCGGTCATCGGCTCGTCACCGGTCACCCACTGCTCGGGGTCCTTGCTCGCGGTGGTCGACGGGTCCGGGCGCTCGCCGCCGAGGGTCTCCGGCTGGTTCTGGTCTGCATCACTCATGAGCGTGACCGTACGCCGCACCCCCGACGTCCCGCGCAGCACGGCGTCCCCCGATGACCGGCGAACGGACAGGCGACGCCGGACCGGCACCATTCCCGCGTCAGACCGGCGCCGGTCCGGCACCAGTCCGGCGTCAGTTCGGCGCCAGTCCGGCGTCAGATCGGCGTCGCCGTGTACCGCACCAGGTCCCCGCCGACGTCGCTCGCCGCGATCGGGACGACCCGGCCGCCCCGCTCGATCCAGAGCGTGTTCGCCTGTTCGTCGAGCCGGTCCACCGGGTGCAGGGCCCCGTCCAGCAGCACCGAGGCGCTCACGCGGACCCGTCCGGACGCGGGTCGCGGCGGCAGCCCCGGCACGTCGTCGGCGTACTCCGGGTACTCGCCGGGGGCCAGGAGCGGCGCCACGGGCGTCGTCACGACCTCCACGCCGGCAGCACCGGTCGACGTGCGGTGCGCCGGTGCTGTCCCGCCCAGGTCGTCGCCGTCGCGCCCCGCGACGGTCACGACCACGAGCCGCACGGCCTGGTCCATCGGCAGCGGGACGTCGACCTTCGGGGCCTCCGCCGTCCCGGCCAGTGCGCGGAACGCGGGTCGCCCGTCGGGGCCGAGGTGGGCCTCCTGGCCGTCGATGCGGACCCGGCCGCGCCCTCGCGAGTCGGCGTAGACCCCGGGCTCCAGCCCGGAACGGCGGGCGTCCAGGAGGCTCACCACCACCCGGTCTGGCCGGTACCAGTCCCGGAGCGTGGCCGGGTCCACCCAGCCGATGCTCGCGACGCCGCGCGTCAGTTCGGCGGAGTCGTCGGCGGCGCGCTCGTCGAGCGCGCCGAGCGGGTGCTCGCCGCGCACCGCGACGAGCCCGTCGTAGCGGCCGTCCGGCGAGACCGGCGGGCGGTGGTCGAGCACCTCGACGCGCTTCGAGACCTTGCCGCCGTGTCCGTCGAAGGTCGCGAAGGTACGGAGGTCCTCGGGCACGGTGGTCATGGGGTCACATGGTACGACCGGACACCGTCACGCGGGGTCATCGCCCGACCGTGCTCGGCTCAGGCGCGGTCGTCCGGCGCGTGCGGGACCGGCGGGGCGGTCGGGACGAGGGATCGGATCTCACCCGTGCAGGTCGCGGGGTCGACGCCCTCCGCGGGGCCGGCCGGTCGCGTCGCTCGGCGCGAGGGGGAGCCGGCGTTCGCGAGCTTCTGCGGTTCCAGGCTGTTGCGCTGGGCAGAGCGGATGAGCCGGTCCTCCTCGGCCTCCGAGCGGAAGACGCCGTGCGGCGACCGGCGGAGGGCGGGGCGGACGGGCTCGCCGCGGCGGTCCTGCCCGGGGAAGGGGCGGGAGCGCTTGCCGTAGAGCAGCTCCGACGAGTCGAGCAGCCACGGGACGAGCGCGACCGTGACGCCGTGCATGAGCAACAGCTTCTTGCGGATGCGTCGGCCGCGGTGGTTGTGCAGCAGCCCCTCCCACCAGTGGCCGACGATGAACACCGGGGTGTACACCGTGACGACCTCGGACCCGTGCTCGAGTCGGTGCGCCTTGATGTACTTGATGAGCGGCATCGAGATGTCGCGGTACGGGCTCGGCACCATCGTCAGCGGGACCTCGATGCCGTGCTCGGCCCACTGCTCCCGGAGGCGCGCGGCCTCGGCGTCGTCGATGGCGACGTGCACCGCCTCGAGGTCGGCGTGCTTCGCGGCGATGGCGTAGTCGAGCGCCTTCAGCACCGGCTTCTGCAGCTTGTTCACGAGGACGATGGCGTGGTCGCCCGTGGCGCCGAACTCGGTCTCCGCGTCGGCCGCGATCTCGTGCGATACGTCGCGGTAGTAGCGGTTCACGCCGAGCATGAGCACGAACAGCACCGGCATGATCACGAAGACGAGCCAGGCGCCGTGCGTGAACTTCGTGATGGTGACGATGACGAGCACCACGAACGTGAAGGTGGCGCCGATCGAGTTGATCGTGAGGCTGCGGATGACCTGCCCGCGGTGCACCGGCTCCCCGGCGGTGCCGGCACGGTCGGCGCGGAGCAGGCTCACCCAGTGCTTGACCATCCCGCTCTGCCCGAGCGTGAACGAGACGAACACGCCGATGATGTACAGCTGGATCAGGCTCGTGACGTTCGCCCGGTAGACGATGAGCAGTGCGGCCGCGACGAGCGCGAGCACGATGACGCCGTTCGAGTAGATGAGCCGGTCACCGCGGGTGGACAGCGCCTTCGGGGCGTAGGAGTCGCGCGCCAGGATCGAGCCGAGCAGCGGGAACCCGTTGAACGCCGTGTTCGCGGCGAGGAGCAGCACCGCCGCCGTGGTCGCCTGGATGACGAAGAACAGGACCGAGTTGTTGCCGAACGTGGCTGCGGCGATCTGGGCGATGAGGGAGCGCTGCGGTGTCGCCGCGCAGTCCGCGAAGCCCTGCAGGTCGCACGCGTTCTCGGCGTAGTGCACGCGGGAGACGAGGGCGAGCGTGATGAGGCCGACGAACAGCACGATCGCGATGCCGCCCATGAGCACGAGGGTCTGCTGCGCGTTCTTGATCTTCGGGCGGCGGAAGGCCGGGATGCCGTTCGCGATCGCCTCGACACCGGTGAGCGCCGAACAGCCGGACGCGAAGGCCCGGAGGAGCAGGAGGATGAAGGCCGCCTGCGTGGTGTGCTCGATGTTCTCGACGGTGTAGCCGGCGGACTCGGCCACGGGCGCGTCCCCGGCGACGATGCGGACGAGGCCGGTCACGACCATCAGGAAGACGCTCGCCACGAACAGGTAGGTCGGGACGGCGAAGGCCTTGCTCGACTCGCGGACGCCGCGGAGGTTCGCGGCCGCCAGCAACACGACGAACAGGAGCGCCAGCTCCACGCGGAACGGGTTGAGCATCGGCAGCGCCGAGATGATGTTGTCGACGCCGGAGGCCACCGACACGGCGACCGTCATCACGTAGTCGACGAGGAGGGCGCTCGCGACGACGAGCCCGGCCTTCTCGCCGAGGTTCCGGTGCGCGACCTCGTAGTCGCCGCCCCCGGACGGGTACGCCTTGATGAGCTGCCGGTAGGACGCGACGACGACCACGAGCAGCAGCACGACGAGCGCGGCCACCCAGGGGGCGAACGTCAGGAACGCCATCCCGCCGAGCAGCAGGATCATGAGCAGTTCCTGCGGTGCGTACGCCACGGAGGAGAGCGGGTCGCTGGCGAAGATGGGGAGCGCCAGGTGCTTCGGCAGGAGCTGCCCCTCGAGTTTCTCGGAGGGGAGCGGGTCGCCGATCAGTCGGGCTTTCAACGACCGGGTCTCGTTGGTCACGAGCGACGAACTTACTCGTTGGCGGGGCGAACGCAACACCGGAGGCCGGAACCGTATTCCCCCACGACCGGACGGGACGCGGAGAACCCCTCCGATCCGCGGATCGCCGCGGATCGGAGGGGTTCTCCCGTCCTTCTCTGAAGGAACGGACAGGTTCGACGGTCGGTACTCCGGTGACGGCCGGGAGGCCCGGACCGCGTCCGCCCCGCCGGGCCGGTCGTCCTGGTGTCCGGTCGCGTCAGAACGACCGGCGCAGGGCCTCCAGGCCGTCACGGAGGCGCTGGACCGCAGCGTCGTCGAGCGTGCCGCGGGCTGCGCGGCGACGCAGGTCGGCACGGAGCTGCTGCCGGAACACGGCGACCGCCATCTCGGCGTCGCGGAGGGTCCGGCCGCCGGACCCCGCGACCGGTGCCGGCTCGGCGCCGGCGGCACCCGGGGTCCCCGTCGGGCCGCTGTGCTGCGCGGCGGCGAGGTCGGCACGGAGCGACTCCATCGCGGCGCCGACCGACGCGCGGACGCCGTCGGCGAGCGACTTCACGCTGTCCGCGACACCGTTCTCGAGCTGGGCGACCTCGTCGGCTCGTGCGTCGAGCTCGGCGCGACCGGCCTCGGTGATCGCGTAGACGGTCTTCCGGCCGTCGGAGGTCTTCGTGACCAGGCCGTCCTCCTCGAGCTTGGCGAGCCGCGGGTACACGGTGCCGGCACTCGGGACGTAGGTGCCGCCGAAGCGGTCGCCGAGCGCGGTGATGACCTCGTAGCCGTGCATCGGGTGGTCGGCGAGCAGGACGAGCAGGTACAGGCGCAGGTGTCCGTGCGCGAAGACGGGGCTCATGCGACACCGCCCTGCTCGTCGGCGGTCGGGGTGGTGTCGGCGGCCGGGACGGGTGCCGGGCCGTGCACGATCGCGACGTCGCCGGAGACGGAGTTCACCCGGATGTCGACGTACGAGCCGGAGAGCTCCCCGTCGGTCCGGGTGTACGTGCCGCGGGTGCCGCGGAGCTCGGCGTCGTCGAACTGCAGGCGGCCGGTGGCGGTGGTGATGGTGCTCGTGTAGGCCGTGCCGTGCTCGAGTCGGACGTCGACCGGGCCGGAGACGGTGTTCACCTTCACGCTGTCCGGGGTGCCGTGCAGGTCGAGCACCACGGCGGACGAGACGGCGTCGGCCGAGAACCGACGGATCTCGCCGGTGGCGACGACGTCGCCCGAGACAGTCCGGAGCGTGACGGTGCCGACCTGGTCGCGGATCGTGGTCGTGCCCGAGACCGCGTGGACCTGGACGTCACCGATGACCGCGTCGACGACGACGTCCCCGGAGACGCTGTTGAGCACCGCGCCGCGCTCGGTGCCGGAGAGCAGGACGCCGGCGGAGACGACCCCGAGCGTGACCGTGACGTCCCGTGGCACGAGGATGCTGACGTCCGCGCGGGCGCCGCCGCCGCGGAAGGACTTGAGGAAGCCGAGCGGGTCGTCCCAGCGCATCTGGGGGTGGTCGACCGTCAGGGTGTCGCCCTCGATCTCCACCTTGATGGGCTTGCCGGAGACCTGGTGGATCTCCACGCGCGCGGTCGGCTCGTCGTGCGTGACGACGTCCACCTGCCCGCCGACCAGGCCCACCCGCAGTGCGCGGACGATCCCGGTGTCGATGACCTTCGGCTCGTCGACGAGCCATTTCTCCTGTGCCATGACTGCTCCTCGGTGTCGGACGGAACGCGATGTATCGCGTCTTTCGCAACACGATACATCGCGTCCTGTGCGGACGCCAGGGTCAGATCGAGACGTCGGGCAGACGGTCAGCGACCAGCGGGGCGGGAGCGGGCCTGGCCTCCCGGCCGGGGCTCCACGGGAACCGGCGGAACAGCGACATGAGCGGCTGCACCAGCGGACCGATCGCGAACGCGGCGACCACCGTGCCGACGCCGACGTCCCCGCCGAGCAGCCAGCCGACGACGACGACCGTGACCTCCACGACCGTGCGCGCCACCCACACCGGCCAGCCGAACCGTTCGTGCAGCCCGACCATCAGGCCGTCCCGTGCGCCGGTGCCGAAGCCCGCGCCGATGTAGCACGCCGTCGCGACCGCGAGCAGGGCGATGCTCCCGACGAACAGCAGGACGCGACCGACCAGGCCGGCCGGTTCGGGGACCAGCCAGAGGACCAGGTCGGCTGCCGGACCGATCGCGAGGGCGTTGAGCAGCGTGCCGATCCCCGGTCGTTGCCGGAGCGGGATCCAGAACAGCAGGATCACCAGGCTGGACACGACCGTGATGACGCCGAACGACCACGGCAGGACGTTCTCCAGGCCCTGCGTGAGGACGGTCCACGACGAGACGCCGACGACCGCGCGGACCTGCAGTGCGACCGAGGCGCCGTAGAGGAACAGGCCGACGAGGAGTTGGACGAGACGGAGGGACACGGCGGAGGAGCGGGACACGGTTCGAGCTTGGAACAGATTGGCCTGCTGGTCGAGAGCCAATCGTCCTACTGTGGACCCGTGACCCCCGTCCTCCTCAGTGCCCGCTCCGCCGCCGTACTCCTGACGCACTGGCGTGCCGGCTCCGACGCCCCGGCGTACGAGGCGCTCGCCGACGCCGTGCGGGTCCTCGTCATCGACGGGCGGATCCCGCACGGCGCTCGCCTGCCCGCCGAACGCGGGCTCGCGGCCGCACTCGGCGTCTCCCGCACCACCGTCGCGAACGCGTACGCACGACTCCGCGTCGACGGCTTCCTGACGTCCCTCCGCGGGTCGGGCAGCGTCGTCCGCCTGCCGCTCGAGGGGCGCCCGGACCCCGAGGAGCTCGGCGGCGTCGTACCCGCGGACGTGCTCGACCTGCGGAAGGCCGCCCTGCGGAGCGCCCCGGTCGTGGCCGAGGCCGTCGAACGCGCGATGCGGCACCTGCCGGCGGCGCTCGCCGGGATCGGGTTCGACACCGTCGGGGACCCGGGCCTCCGCGCGGCGATCGCGGAGCGGTACACGGCCCGGGGGCTGCCGACCTCGTCCTCCGAGGTGATCGTCACCGTCGGCGCCCAACACGCGATCGCCCTGCTGGCACGGGTGCTCGTCGGGCGCGGTGACCCGGTGCTCGTCGAGTCGCCGACCTACCCGCACGCGCACGAGGCCCTCCGCGCTGCCGGTGGTCGGCTGGTGTCGGTCCCCGTCGACCCACGCGGCGGGTGGGACGAGGGCGTGCTCGACGCGACCCTGCGCCGCTCGGCGCCGACGATGGCCTACGTCATGCCCGAGCTGCACAACCCGACGGGCGCGACCATGCCGACGTCCACGCGGAGCGTCCTGCTCGAGGCCGCCGCGGCCGTCGGCACCGTCGTCGTGGCCGACGAGACGATGGGGGAGCTCCGCATCGACGGCCCGTCCGCGCCCCCGCTGGCCGCCGGGGCGCCGGGCGAGGTCGTGATGGTCGGTTCGGCGGACAAGGTGTTCTGGGGCGGGCTGCGGATCGGCTGGATCCGGGCTGCTCCGGAGCTCCTGCACCGCCTGCTCCTCGCGCGGCCGACGGGCGACCTCGGGACGCCGACGCTGGACCAACTCGTCGCGCGTGAACTGGTCCCGCAGACGGCGGCCGTCCTGGAGGCCCGGCGTCCGGCCCTGCGCGCGGGTCGCGACGGCCTCGTCGCCGCGTTGCGGGAACGGCTGCCGGAGTGGGACGTCCCGTCGCCGGCCGGCGGGTTGACCACGTGGGTGGGGCTCGGGCGTCCGGTGTCGACCGCGCTGGTCCTCGCGGCGCGGTCCGAGGGGGTCGTGCTCGCGTCCGGGGGCGTGTTCGGGCCGGACGGCGGGTTCGAGCGGTCGCTCCGCGTGCCGTTCACCCTGACCGCGGAGGAACGGGAGCGCGTGGTCGACGCCCTCGCGCGGTCCTGGGCACGGGTGGGCGGGGCGACCGTGGGCGCGCGGGGGTCGTCGGCGGCGGTGGTCTGAGGACGCACGCGTCTGTGGTCCGTGGTCTGTGGTCTGTGGTCTGTGGTCTGTGGTCTGTGGTCTGTGGTCTGCGGTGCGCGGTCGGCCGCGTCCGTGGTGCGCGGACGTCCGCGTCCGTGGTCCGCGGTCGGCCGCGTCACTCCTGCGGAGGATGCCCATGCCCCTCCCGGGTGATGTGACGAGCGGACGGGCACGCCAGCATCGAGACCATGAACAGCACCCTGTCCTCTCCCGGTGTCGCCCGCGCCGCGTCGCCGACCGCTCCCGGGCACCCGAGCGGCAGTGCCGTGCCGCCGGTCGCCCGACTCACCATGGCGGTGACCGGGGCCGTGCTCGCCGGCGTCGCGACGAGCTTCGGGCAGGCGGTGCCCGGGCTGGCGTCCATCTCCAACGCGGCCGGGCCGTGGTTCGTCGTCGCCGTGCTGCTCGTGCTCGCCGCCGGGGTCGCTCGGGGGAGTGTCCGACCGCGGCTGCGGACCGCGCTCGCGATGGCGCTCGGCGTCGTGCTGCTCGAGCTCATGCACATCGGCTACTGGGCGACGACGAACCTCCGCGGCTACCCGGACTCGCTGTCGATCACCAACTTCTGGGTCGTGATGGCACTGCCCGCCGGGCTGCTCGCCGGTGCCGTCGCCGTCGCGCTCCGGTCTCCGGACGGCCGCTGGCGGGGTGCCGCCGCCGGTGTGACCGCTGCGGTCCTCATCGGCGAGGGCGCCCGCGCCCTGCTGCAGGTCGCCGCGACCACGGGGACCGCCACGTGGGTCGTCCAGATCGTGGTCGGGGTCGGCGTCCTCGTCGCCGGCATCGCCCTGGCCCGGTCGCCGATCGGCCGTGCGGTCGCGCTCGGGGTCGGCGTCGTCGGCTCGGTCGGCGTGCTCGCCGTGTACTCCCTGCTCGGCGCCGCCTGACCGGGAGGTCCCCGCCACACGTCCGGGTACCTGCACGTTCATCCCCAGGATGCACTTCGGCTGGGTGGATGCAGGACCGGGCTGCGAGGATCAGGGCGTGCACCTCCTCTCCGTCTTCAGTCTCCGGAACCGCGCCCTCATCGCCCTCGTGACGATCGTGGTGGCCGTATTCGGTGGCGTCGCCCTGTCGAGTCTCAAGCAGGAACTCATCCCGAGCGTCGAGTTCCCGCAGGTCGCCATCGTCAGCGCCTACCCGGGGGCCACGCCGGAGGTCGTGTCGAACGACGTCTCGACGAAGATCGAGCAGGCGATCCAGGTCGTGCCCGACCTCGAGTCGACGAGTGCGACGTCGTCCACCGGGCAGAGCGTCGTCTCCGCCTCGTTCGACTACGGCTCGAACCTGGCCAGCGCCGAGGACAAGATCCAGACCGCGGTCAACGCCCTCTCGCTCCCCGACTCCGTACAGACGCAGATCGTCACCGGGTCCTTCGACGACCTGCCGGTGCTGCAGGTCGCGGTCTCGTCGTCCGGCAACCAGGAGGAGCTGGTCGACCGGCTGCAGGCGACCGCGATCCCCGACCTCGAGAAGCTCGACGGGGTCCGGCAGGCCGACGTGTTCGGCAACCCCGGGCGTCGCGTCGTCATCACACCGGACGAGGACGAGCTCGCGGCCCGGGGGCTCAGCCAGACGGCGATCTCGGACGCCCTCGACGACAACGGCACGCTGATCCCGGGTGGCACGATCACCGAGGACGGATCGACCCTCTCGGTGCAGACCGGTGAGCGGATCGCGTCGCTCGAGGACATCCGCGCGTTGCCCCTCACCAACTCGTCCGGCTCGGGCGGATCGGACGCGGCGGACACCACGTCGACCGGCGCACCCGGCGCCGGTGCACCCGCCGCCGGTGGGCCCGCTGCCGGTGCGACGACCCCGGGTGGGACGACGACCGGTGGCGCGACCGACGCCGCACCCACCGACGCGGCCGCGACCCCTGCCGCGACCCCGACCGACACCACCCTCGGCGACGTCGCCGAGGTCGCGATCAAGGAGTCGCCGCGGACGTCGATCAGCCGCGTCGACGGCGAGCAGGCCCTGACGATCTCGATCACGAAGACGCAGGAGGCCAACACCGTCGACGTGTCGACCGTCGTCGGCGACGCGCTGCCCGGCATCGAGGCCAAGATCGAGGGCGACCCGCGCTTCACCGTCGTCTTCGACCAGGCGCCCTACATCCAGCAGTCGATCGACTCCCTGGCCGAGGAGGGACTGCTCGGCCTGGCCTTCGCGGTCGTCGTCATCCTGGTGTTCCTGCTCTCGGTGCGGTCCACTCTCGTGACGGCGGTCTCGATCCCGACGTCGGTGCTGCTCGCGGCGATCGGCATGCAGGCAGCGGGCTACTCGCTCAACATCATCACGCTGGCCGCGCTCACCATCGCGATCGGCCGTGTGGTGGACGACTCCATCGTCGTCATCGAGAACATCAAGCGGCACATGCGCCCCGGCGTCGACCGAGCGCAGGCCGTGCTCGACGCCGTCCGCGAGGTCGCCGGCGCCGTCACCGCGTCGACGCTCACGACCGTCGCGGTGTTCCTCCCCGTGGCCTTCGTCGCGGAACTCGTCGGGGAGCTCTTCCGGCCGTTCGCGGTGACCGTCACCCTGGCGCTCGTGGCCTCGCTGCTCGTGTCGCTCACGATCGTCCCGGTGCTCGCGTACTGGTGGCTGCGCCCGAAGAAGGCGAAGCAGGCCACAGTGGAGCAGGCCACAGTGGAGCAGGCCACAGTGGAGCAGGCCACAGCGGAGCGGGCCACAGCTGAGCGGGACGAGCAGACCGCGCACGCCGTGGGGCGCGCGGACGAGCCCGCCGTCCGTCCGACGTCCGAGGCCGCGCTCGCGTCCGCCGCGGACCTGCACGACGCCGGCACCTCGGACCGTCTCCGTCGCGTGTACCTCCCGGTGCTCCGCTGGGCCGTCCGGGCACCGGTCGTCGTGGTCCTGCTCGCCGTCGTCGTCCTGGGTGGCACGGTCGCCGCGCTGCCGTTGGTCACCACGAACTACCTCGGGGACTCCGGGCAGAACACCTTCACCGTGACCCAGGACCTGAAGGCCGGTTCGAGCCTCGACGTCCAGTCCGACTCCGCACGACAGGTGGAGCGGGAACTGCAGGACGTCCCCGGCGTCGAGACCGTCCAGACCACCATCGGCACGAGCGGGCAGTCCATCCAGGCCGCGTTCGGCGGCGGCGGATCGGCTTCCGTGCAGTACGCGGTCACCACCGACGCGGAAGCCGACCAGCCGACGATCCAGGCCGACGCCCGGAAGCGGCTCGACGCCATCGACGGCGTGGGCGAGATCACCATCGCCTCGTCCGGTGGTGGGTTCGGCGGCAGCAGCGACATCGAGGTGGACGTCACCGCCCCGACGCAGGCGCAGCTCGAGACCGCCTCACGCAAGGTCCTCGCGACCATGCGTTCGGTCGAGGGCACCACCGGCGCGACGAGCAACCTGTCCGCGGCTGAGCCCTTCCTCGCCGTCCGGGTGGACCGGGCGAAGGCCGCCGACCTCGGACTCACCGAGACCCAGGTCGGTGGACTCGTGGCCGCCGCGGTGTCGCCGCGTGACACCGGCAGCATCGAGATCGACGACGCCACGCTCGACGTGTACATCGCGAACCCGGACCCGCCGACGACCGTCGCGGCACTGCGCTCACTCGACGTGCCGACGAGCACCGGCACCGTGCCGCTGACGGACGTCGCGACGGTCGAGCAGTCCGAGGGGCCCACGACGGTCACGACGACGAACGCCGCCCGGACCGCCACGATCACCGTCACACCGGACGCGACGAACCTCGGGGCGGCCGTGCAGTCCGTCACGAAGGCGGTCGACGAACTCGACCTGCCGCGCGGTGCGAGCGCCTCCATCGGCGGTGTCGCCGCGAGCCAGTCGTCGGCGTTCTCGCAGCTCGGCCTCGCCGTCGTGGTCGCCGTGCTGATCGTCTACGTGATCATGGTCGCCACGTTCCGGAGCCTGCTCCAGCCGCTCATGCTCCTGGTCTCGGTGCCGTTCGCCGCGACCGGTGCGATCCTGCTGCAGGTCATCTCGGGCGTCCCGATCGGTGTCGCGTCGCTCATCGGGCTGCTCATGCTCGTCGGCATCGTCGTGACGAACGCGATCGTCCTCATCGACCTGGTGAACCAGTACCGGCGACGAGGCCTGCCAGTCCGAGAGGCCCTGCTCGAGGGCGCGACCCGACGCCTCCGACCGATCCTGATGACCGCGCTGGCGACGATCTTCGCGCTGCTGCCGATGGCGATCGGGCTCACCGGCAAGTCGGGGTTCATCTCCCAGCCGCTGGCCCTCGTCGTGATCGGTGGTCTGGTGTCATCGACGCTGCTGACGCTCGTCGTGCTGCCGGCGTTGTACGCCCTGGTCGAGGGTGCTCGTGAGCGTCGGGCGCAGCGGAAGGCGGCTCGCGCCGAGGCGTGATCAGCGGGGCGCGTCGCCGCTCATGCGGCGGCGTGCCCCTGCGTGCATCGGGTCGTGCGACCGTGCGGCCGACGGCACGCAGACGGTGTCAGCGGCCGTCGGAGTCCTGGTCGAGCTCGCGGAACCAGGACACCAGCACGCACGTCACGGTGACGAGGAACACGACCGCCGCGACCGGTGTGACCACGGTTGCCTGCCCGACGGCGGCGCCGTACCAACCGGACGCCACCGTGACGAAGAAGGAGAGCCCCAGCAGGAGTTCCGCGGCCGTGCGGACCGACGTCCAGCTGCCGGTGCGGGCACGCACGGCGGGGGCGGCCGGGGCGGAGATCGAGGGGTGCGTCACCCGCCAAGCCTGACAATCCGTCGACATCATCGACAGTCCCGCTCCGGGTGCCACCCGTGCGGGGCACGTCACCCCGGAGCACGTCACCCCGGGGAACGGTCAGCGGGGCCGGACGGCGTCAGCGTCGGCGTCGGCGTCAGCGTCAGCGTCAGCCCAGGTTGTCGCGCAGGAACGCCGTGACCCGGCGGCTCATCGCCCGGTCGAGCTGCGCGATCGAGTGCGCCGACCCCTGTACGGCGACGAACGTCACCGGGACGCCGTGGTCGCGCAGGGTCGTCGCGAAGCGCTGCGACTCCCACAGCGGGATGAACTCGTCGGTGGAGTGCCCGATGAAGAACGGCGCGGTCTCCTGCGTCACCTGGTACATCGGCGACGCTCGTCCGGCCGCCGGGCACGACCGGTACGACTCGCACCCGAGGTACAGCAACTGCTTCCGCTGGAACGAGGCAGCGACCCCCTCAGCACCGGTGGACCGGACCGTGAGGTCGGTCGGCCCGCTCAGGTCGACGACCGCCCGGATGCGGAAGCCGTCGGCGTGGGCGCTCGACTCGTGGTCCTCGACGGCCAGGAGCGCTGCGAGGTTGCCACCGGCGCTGCCGCCGAACACCCCGACCCGGTCAGGGTCGACGTCGTACGTCTGCAGGGTGGACGGCCGGAAGACGAAGTCGAGCGCGCGGCGGACGTCGTCGAGCCCGGCCGGGAACGGGTCGGTCGGCGCGAGGCGGTAGTCGACGTTGAACGTCACGAACCCCTCGGACGCCAGGAACTGACAGACCGACCGGTACGCCGCCGTGGCCTTGTCGCCGTGGGACCAGCTGCCGCCGTGGATCATCATCACGGCAGGGCGGGAACCGACCTCGACGCGGTCCGGCTCCTCGGCGGCCCGGGCGGTCGGCGTCGGGGTGGGCGTCGAGGTGCTCTCGGGCGGACTGTCGGCCGGCAGGCACACGTCGAGCTGCTGCAGGGGGTCCTGCCCGTACGGCACGTCCGGCACGACGTCGATGCCGTGGTACTCCAGCGACAGCGGGTAGATGACGGGGTCGGCGGTGACGGTGCTGTTCCCGTCCCCGGTCCCGTCGACGGTGCACGACGCCGCTGCGCCGACGACCGCGGCCGCGGCGACGAGCGCGAGCAGGGTACGGCGGCCGGACTTCATCGCCAGCCACGGTACATGGGCAGGTGGGGGTGCCAGGATGAACGCGAGATCCACAGGAGGACCCGTGAGCCGTCAGAAGTCCTGGAACGCCGACCCCGAGCCGCTCCTCCGCGTCGGCCCCGGGTTCCGGCTCGACACGGTCGACCCGGACGCGACACCGGGGTTCCCCGGCCGCAAGATCGACGGGCTCGAAGCGCTCGCCGCGGGTGCCTCCCGGTTGGCGGCCCTGCAGGAACGGCTCTGGGCCGCGGCGACGGCGGGGGACCAGCGCCGCGTGCTGCTCGTCCTGCAGGCGATGGACACCGCGGGCAAGGGCGGCATCGTCTCGCACGTGGTCGGCGCGGTCGACCCCAACGGCGTGCGCTACGCGGGTTTCAAGGCCCCCACCGCTGAGGAGCGCGAGCACGACTTCCTCTGGCGCGTCGAACGGCAGTTGCCGGACGCGGGACAGCTCGGCGTCTTCGACCGCTCCCACTACGAGGACGTGCTGGTCCAGCGTGTCCGGCAGTTCGCCGGACCGGACGAGATCGAACGGCGCTACGGCGCGATCGTCGACTTCGAGCGCCGGCTCACCGAGCAGGGCACGACGGTCGTCAAGGTGATGCTGCACATCTCGAAGGACGAGCAGCGCGAACGACTCGGCGACCGCCTCGACCGGCCGGACAAGCACTGGAAGTTCAACCCGGGCGACATCGACGACCGCCTGCTCTGGGACGACTACCAGGACGCGTACCAGGTGGTCTTCGACCGCACCTCGACACCGGAGGCTCCCTGGTACGTCGTGCCGGCGAACCGCAAGTGGTACGCCCGTCTCGCCGTCCAGCAGCTCCTGCTGCGCGCCCTCGAGGACATGCACCTCTCGTGGCCCGCGGCGGACTTCGACGTGGCCGAGCAGCGCCAGCGGCTCGCCGAGTCCTGACCCGACCGCCGGGAGGTCCGTCCCGCCTCCGGCTCCGATCCCACCGGTCGACGGGGCTGGTCTGACGGGGCCGGGTCGCGTATGCTTGATCGGTCGGCCTTCGACACCGCGGCCGCGAGCCGCGGACGTGTTTGGGTGTTGTGTAGTTCGAGGGCTGGAATCGCGTCGATCGACGTTGCGATGAACCCCCTCTCCACGAGCCGCCCCCGCCGATGTCGCTGCCGGGCTGCGTGGTACGTCTGCACCCCGGAAAGAACACATGGCCCCGTACGACAAGGGCGCGAACTCCCGCGCCGACCGCACCGACCGCACGCGTCACCCGAACGGCACCCCTGCCGCTCGCAGCGCCAAGCACCGCGGCTTCCGCGCCGCCGAGCCGACGGCTCCCCGCCAGAAGCAGCGCTGGGACGCCGACGAGCGTCGTTCCCGTCCGTCCTCGGGCGAGCGCCCGAACTGGGAGCCGCGCGACAGCCGCGGCAGCCGCCCTGCGTGGGAGCCGCGCGGTGCGGGCCGCCCCGCGCGCGGTTCGGACCGCGACGAGCGTGCGCCGCGGCGGTTCGACCGTGATGATCGCGCCCCGCGTCGTGACAGCGACGAGCGTGCGCCGCGTCGCTTCGACCGTGACGACCGCGCCCCGCGTAGCTTCAACCGTGACGACCGCGCCCCGCGTAGCTTCAACCGTGACGATCGCGCCCCGCGTCGTGGCAGCGACGAGCGTGCGCCGCGCAGCTTCAACCGTGACGACCGTGCGCCGCGTCGTGACAGCGACGAGCGTGCTCCGCGTCGTTTCGACCGTGACGAGCGTGCTCCGCGTCGCTTCGACCGTGACGACCGCGCGCCGCGTCGTGACGCCGATGACGGCGGCCCCCGTCGCTTCGATCGCGATGACCGCGCGCCGCGCAGCTTCGACCGTGATGACCGTGCGCCGCGTCGTGACAGCGACGAGCGTGCGCCGCGTCGTTTCGACCGTGACGACCGTGCTCCGCGTCGCTTCGACCGTGACGACCGCGCGCCGCGATCGTTCGACCGCAGCGATCGCGCCCCGCGTCGTGACAGCGATGAGCGTGCGCCCCGTCGCTTCGACCGTGACGACCGCGACCGCGCCCCGCGTCGTGACGACGCTCCGCGCGGCCACTTCGTCCCGGCCGACGACGTCAAGCTCGAGAAGCTCCAGGCCGAGTCGATCGTGGCCGCGGACGTCGAGGGCGTGACCTTCGGCGACCTCGGCATCGGCGGCAACATCTCCCGCGCGCTGGCCGAGCTCGGTGCGAGCAGCCCGTTCCCGATCCAGGCGGCGACGATCCCCGACGTCCTGGCCGGCAAGGACGTCCTCGGCCGAGGCCGCACCGGGTCGGGCAAGACGATCGCGTTCGGTGCGCCGCTGGTCGAGAAGCTCATGGAGCACGGCGGCGGCACGAAGCGCAAGATGGGCCGCGCCCCCCGTGCGCTCATCCTCGCCCCGACGCGCGAGCTCGCCCTGCAGATCGACCGCACGGTGCAGCCGATCGCCCGGTCGGTCGGCCTGTTCACGACGCAGATCTACGGCGGTGTGCCCTACGGCCGCCAGGAGGGTGCCCTCCAGCGTGGCGTCGACATCATCGTCGGCACCCCGGGCCGTGTCCAGGACCTCATGAAGAAGGGGACGCTCGACCTCAGCGAGGTCATCATCTCCGTCCTCGACGAGGCGGACCACATGTGCGACCTCGGGTTCCTCGAGCCCGTCCAGGAGATCCTCTCCGCGACGGCCGAGGTCACCCCACAGGGCAACCGCGCGCAGAAGCTCCTGTTCAGCGCGACGCTCGACACCCAGGTGGCGGCGCTCGTGGAGGAGTTCCTGCACGAGCCGAGCGTGCACGAGGTCGCGGGTGAGGACCAGGCGTCCTCGACCATCGACCACCGCGTGCTCGTGGTCGAGCAGCGCGACAAGGACCGCGTCCTCGAGGAGCTCGTCGCCGGCGAGGGCAAGACCATCGTCTTCGCCCGGACCCGCGCCTACGCCGAGCGTCTCGCCGACCAGTTCGAGGACGCCGGCATCCGCGCAACGTCGCTGCACGGCGACCTCAACCAATCGCGACGCACCCGCAACCTGCAGCTGCTCACCAGTGGCCGCGTGAACGTGCTCGTCGCCACCGACGTGGCGGCCCGCGGCATCCACGTCGACGACATCTCGCTCGTCGTGCAGGCCGACGCGCCGGACGACTACAAGGCGTACATGCACCGGTCCGGCCGTACGGGCCGTGCCGGCAAGGAGGGCACCGTCGTCACGATCGTCCCGCGCGGCCGTCGCCGCAAGATCGAAGGCATCCTCGAGCACGCGGAGATCGAGGCGGACCTCGTCGAGAGCGGCCCCGGCGACCGCATCATCGCGGAGCTCGCCGCGCGCTGACCCGACCACGCGCGCACTGGAGGCCCGGTACCAGCTGGTACCGGGCCTCCAGTCCGTCGTCCCCGCGGAACGCAACGAGGGCGACGACGCGCAACGCGACGGCGTTGCGTCAGGTCGCCGGGGTTGCGTGTCGCGGGGATCGTCAGCGGTTGAAGAAGAGCACGCCCCGGGCGTAGCCGGCCTGGCCGGCGTGCTGGACGCAGTCGTCGAGGATGCTCACGAGCCGCACACCGACGGTCACGGGCCGGTCGTACGAGTCGTCGACGACGGTCTCGAGGTCCTCCGGCGAGAGCGTCTGCAGGTACGCGACCGTGCGCGCGTGCACCGCGTCGAGGTACCCGGTGAGGAGTGCCGCCGACGCGCGGACGCGACCGACGTCGTCGCGGGACATGCCGTACCCGAGCGCCTCGGCGGGGAAGGGCAGACCGAAGCGTTCGACCCAGCCGTCCGCCGTCCACACCTGTTCGGTACCGGCGAGGGCGGCGACCTGGGCGTCCTGACCGCGGGCGATGTGCCAGGCGAGCCAGGCGAGCGTGTTCGCCCCGGCGGCCGGTCGGGACGCGAGCTGGTCCTCCGACAGGCCGTCGACGGCACGTCCGACGGTCTCGGGCACGCGGGAGAACGCTTCGACGAGGAGTTCGGCGGGAGTGGTCATGTGTCCGACCGTACGCCGCCCGGTCGTCCACCGGTGCCCGCGGTCGTCCGGTCCTCCACAGGGCCAGCGTGGGCGTCCGGGATGTCCCCGGCGGCCGTTACCGTGGCTCACATGCGGATCCTGCACACCGGCGACTGGCACCTCGGGCGCACCCTCCTCGGTGCGGACCTGCTGGAGCACCAGGCGGCGTTCCTCGACCACCTCGTGCAGGTCGTCCGCGAGCGGTCGGTCGAGCTCGTGGTGGTCGCGGGGGACGTCTACGACCGGGCGATCCCGCCGGTCGAGGCGGTCCGCATGCTCTCCCACGTCCTCGAACACCTCGCGGAGACGGCGACCGTCGTCGTGACCCCGGGCAACCACGACTCCGCGGTCCGACTCGGATTCGGTGCGGGCGTCATGAGCGACCGGGTCCGGATCCTCGCCGAGCCGTCCCGGCTCGCGGAGCCGGTGCTGGTCGACACCGACGACGGCGGCGGTCCGGTCGCGGTGTACGGCATCCCCTACCTCCAGCCCGACATGGTGCGGTACGCCCTCGCGCCCGTGCCCGACGAGCCGCTCGCTCGCTCGCACCAGGCCGTCGTCGCCGCGGCGATGGACCGGGTGCGGCGCGACCTCGCGGAACGCCCCGGCACCCGGTCGGTGGTCGTCGCGCACGCCTTCGTCGGCGGCGCGCTGCCGAGCGAGAGCGAGCAGGACATCCGCGTCGGGGGCGTCGACCGGGTCGCCGAGTCCACCTTCGACGGCGTCGACTACGTCGCGCTCGGACACCTGCACGGGCCGCAGCGCGTCGGTGCAGGCGACCGTAGCCGGTACGCCGGATCCCCCCTGGCCTTCTCGTTCGGCGAGCGGAACCACACCAAGTCCGTGACGCTCGTCGAGCTCGCGGCCGACGGGGCCGTGACGGTCGACCTCCTCCCGACGCCCGTACCGCGCCGGCTCGTCGACGTGCGCGGCAGCATCGCCCAAATCGAGTCCGGGGCGTTCGCGGAGCACGCTGACGCATGGGTGCGGGTCGCCGTGACGGACACCGTGCACCCGGAGCGTCTCTACGCCCGGGTGAAGGACCGCTTCCCGCACGCCCTCGCCATCACGCACGAGCCCGCAGACGTCCCCGACCGGACACCGGCGCGAGCCGTCAGCGCGACGTCCGACCCGGTCGAGGTCGCCGCGGACTTCGTGACCTACGCCACCGGCGGCCGTCCGGACGACGTGGAGCTCGGGATCCTGCGGGACGCCTACGAGTCCGCCGCGGCCGCCCTGGCCGAGCAGGGAGCACGCTGATGTACCTGCACCGCCTCGACCTCCGCGCCGTCGGCCCGTACCCGGACCTCGTCTCGATCGACTTCGCCTCGCTCGCCGCGTCCGGGGTGTTCCTGCTCGAGGGTCCCACCGGATCCGGGAAGTCCACGATCATCGACGCGGTCGTGTACGCGCTCTTCGGCGGACTCGCCGGCAGTGACGCCAGTGCCGATCGACTGCACAGCCAGCACGCCGACCCCGCCGTCGAGCCCTTCGTGGACCTGGTGTTCGAGACGGGTGCGGGCGTGTACCGCGTCCGTCGCACGCCGCCCTACGACCGTCCGAAGCAACGGGGGAGCGGCACGATCCGGCAGCAGGCGTCCGCGCAGCTCTGGCGACTCGCCGACCCGTCGGACCTGGTCGGCGAACCGCTGTCCCACCGGGCGCCGGAGATCGGCGCCGAGGTCGCCCGCGTCGTCGGACTGAACCGCGACCAGTTCCTGCAGACCGTCGTGCTGCCGCAGGGGGAGTTCGCGAAGTTCCTCCGCGCTCCCGGCGAGGACCGTCGGAAGCTCCTGCAGTCGCTCTTCGGGACCGCTGTCTACGACCGGACCGCCGACGAACTCGCGGCGCGGCGACGAGCTGCGGTCGCCGAGGTCGAGGCGGCGGACGCCCGGGTGCGCGACGCGCTCGGCCGGTTCAGCCAGGCCTCCGGGGACGACGACGCCGACGAGTCGACCGCCGGCGACGTCGTGGCCGTGCTGCACCGGACCGCGGCCGCGCACGAGGACGCCCGCGCTCGCGCCGCGGCCGCCGCACAGCACACCGTCGCCCACCTGCAGGACCTGACCGCGCGCCAGGCGGCCGTCGACCGGCGCCGTGACCTGCTCGCCCGCCAGGATGCCGTCGCCGCCGGAGCGCAGGCCGTCGCCGAGCACCGGACCGCCCTCGTCCTCGCCGACCACGCCGCCGTGGTCGTGGCGGTCGCGGACGGCGCCGCCTCGGCGGAGGACCGCCTCACCGCGCTGGTGGGCGAGCGCTCGACGGTCCGCGACCGGCACGAGGTCACCGATCCGGCACCCCGGGCGACCCACGACCGGCTCGCGGCGGTCCTCGCCGACGTCCGGCACCTCGTCGAGCTCGAGCGGACCCTCGCCGACCGGACGGTCGCGGTCGGGACCGCGGTCGAGGAGCTCGAACGGACGCGCGCCCGGATCGGTACCGCCGCCGAGGCACTCGCTGCCCGACCGGACGAGCGCGCCGCGATCGTCCTCGCGGCGAGCCAGGCAGCCGACACCGCGGCCGATGCCGATGCTGCTGCACGCGCGGTCGAGACCGCACGGGAACTCGCGCGTCTGCTCGCCGCACGGGCCGCCGCTGCCGACACCGCAGCGCACACCGCAGCCGCCGTCACCGAGGCGGCCGCCACCGCGTCCGGCGCACTCTCGGTCGAGAACGACCTCCGGGCTCGCCGCATCGCCGGCCTGGCCGGTGAACTCGGCGCGGCGCTGACCCCGGGCGACGCCTGCCCCGTCTGCGGTGCGGTCGAGCACCCGGCCGTGGCGCAGCCGCAGGAGGACCACCCGAGCGCCGACCAGATCGACCGCGCCGCTGCGGCCCGCGCTGACGCCGAGCGTGCCCTCGCCGCCGCGACGGCCGAGCACGCCGTCGCCAGTGCCGAGCTCGTCCGCCTCACCGAGGCCGTCGGTGACCACGACGACGCGTCCGTGGCTCGGCAGCGCAGCGACGCGGAGGCCCGCCTCGACGCAGCCCGTGCCGCGGCCGACGCCGTCGAGGAGCACGAGCATCGGTTGCAGACCCACGACCGGGCGACCCGGTCGCTCGAGGAGGACCACCACGACCTCGTCACGCGCAGTCGGGTCCTCGCCGACCGCATCGAGGGAGACCGCACTCGCATCGCGGACGACGAGCAGCGCGTGCAGGCGGCGAGACAGGCCGTGCTCGCGGTCGCCATCGAGGCCGAGTCAGCAGGTGCCGGGTCGGAAGCGAGGACCGCCATCGACCCCGGCGTCGACGAGACCCTGGCCGGCCTGGTCGGACGGGTCGAGGCCGTGGCCGCCGTGCTCCGTACCGTGGCGGACCTGGACGACCGCGTGACCGCCGCCGAGCGGGACGTCGCCGACCGCAAGGCCGAGGTCGACGCCGCCGTCCAGGCGCAGGGCTTCACCGACGTCGGCTCCGCACGGGCCGCCGCCCTCGACCGGACCGAGGCGGATCGACTGCGCGGGCGCGTGGCCGCCGCGGACCGGGAGTTGGCCGTGGTCGAGGCCGGACTCGCGGAGCCGGCGGTCGTCGCCGCAGCCGAGGACCTGGCGGCCACGACGGCGCGCGAGAACGGCGAGGGCAGCGTCGTACTCGACCTCGACGCCGCCCGGAGCGCCCGGGATGCCGCTGCCGCCGCCCTCGACGACGCCACCCGAGCCGCAGCAGCCGCGGCCGAGCGTGCCGCCGCTGCGGAGCGGTGCGCCGCCGACCTCGCACGGGCGGTCCGATCACGGGACACCACGAGCGCCGAGAGCCACGCGGTGGTCCGTCTCGCCGACATCGCCACCGCGGCACCGACCGCCAACCCGACCGGCATCACGCTCGGGACCTACGTGCTGATGCGTCGGTTCGAGGACGTCGTCGCAGCAGCCAACGACCGGCTGCGAGCGATGCTCGCCGGACGGTTCGCACTCGAGACGTCGGACGAACGGGAGACCGGTACCCGGGCCCGGCGGACCGGTCTGGCACTGGCGGTCCGCGACCACCTGACGGACAGCACCCGGGACCCGAGGAGCCTGTCCGGTGGTGAGACCTTCACGTTCTCGCTGTGCCTGGCGCTCGGGCTCGCCGACGTCGTGCAGGCGGAGGCGGGCGGGGTGTCGCTCGGCACGCTGTTCGTCGACGAGGGGTTCGGAACCCTCGACCCGGAGACCCTGGACGACGTCATCGGACAGCTGTCCCGGCTGACCGCGGGCGGACGTCAGGTCGGCATCGTGAGTCACGTCGAGGAGCTCAAGCAGCGGATCCCCGAGCGGATCGCTGTCCGACGCACGCCCGAAGGCGGCTCCCGCGTCACCACCACCGTCTGACCGGCCCGACCCCTGATGGGCGACCCGGTCAGCGCCGGTCGGTCAGCGCCGGCCGGTCAGCGCTCACCAGTCAGCCGTCCGCCCGGTGATCGTCCGCCGGTCAGGGGGAGTGGGGTGCGTCCACGGTGCCGTCGGGCGGCGGCAGGATGTCGGCCGCGATCCACGGGAACACCCACGTGAAGAGGACGAACACGATCGCGACCAGGAGCACGAGCAGCTCGAGCACCTTGAGCGCAGTGGGGCCGGGCAGGAGGCGCCACACGAGGGGGAAGATCACTTGGCCGTCTCCGAGAGTTCCTTCGGCGTGCCGTCCGACGCCTGCATCCAGTAGTCCATCTTCGCGTGCACGATGTACCGCTCGGCAGCGGACCACATCGGGTGGCAGGCCGTCAGGGTGAGCCAGCGGTCCTCGGCGCTCGGCTCGACCCCGGGCTTGTTCGGCACCGGAGCGATGGTCTCGATCTTGTCCGGCGTGACGATCTGGCTGTCGGTCACCTTGTAGACGTACCAGACGTCGAACTCCTTCTCCGCGTCCGTGACACGGACGACGATCGAGTCACCGTCCTGCATCTCGGCGATCTGGTTGAGCGGCTTGCCGTAGGTGACACGGTGACCGGCGACGGCGAAGTTGCCCTCGGCCCCGGGCATCGCGGTGTCCTGGTAGTGCCCGAGCCCGATCGTGTTGAGGACCTGCTCGCGGTCCGTGCCCTCCCCGATCGGACGCGTGTAGTCCGCGCCGAAGCGGGGGATCTGCATGGTGCCGAACACGGTCGACAGCCCCGGCGGCTCCGACAGCACGGGTGCCTCGTCCCGGTGCTCCGGACCGACGGCCTTCTTGGTCTCCGGCTGCTTGAGCGTCTCCACGAGGGCGCTCTGCTCGTTCACGGCGACGACGTCCGTCCACCAGGCGGTCCACACCACGTAGAGCCCGGTGCCCGCTCCCGCGATGATGAGGAGCTCCGCGAGCAGTGCGACGAGCGCGCCGAAGACGGTCTGGCGGGGGCGTCGTCGCCGGGGCCGCTCGGCATCGGCCGCGTCGCGGGCGTCGCGTCGCGTCGGCAGCGTGTCGTGAGAGGTCACTGGGGCTCCGGTTCGTGTGGACGGCGCAGTAGGTCTATCAGACCACGGCGACGGCTCGCTGCGGGGATCATCCACAGGGCGGTCCACCGCTACCGTGGTGGAGATGGAGCACCTCATCCGCCCGTTCCGTCCCGAGGACACCGACGCCGTCGTCGCGCTGTGGGAGTCCTGCGGGCTCGTCCGACCCTGGAACGACCCCCGTCGGGACATCGCACGCAAGCTCACCGTGCAGCCCGAGCTGTTCCTGGTCGCGGAGGACGCTGCCGGGGGTGCCCCGGAGGTCGTCGCCGCGGGCATGGCCGGTTTCGACGGGCACCGGGGCTGGGTGAACTACCTCGCGGTGCGCCCGGACCTGCAGGGCGGCGGGCTCGGACGGGCGATGATGGCCGAGTTCGAGCGGCTGCTCACGGACATGGGGTGCCCGAAGCTGAACCTGCAGGTCCGCGCCGGGAACGAGCAGGTGATCGCCTTCTACGAGACCCTCGGGTACGCGCCGGACCAGGCGGTCTCGCTGGGCAAGCGGCTCGTCGTCGACGATGCGGGTCCGGGGCCGGATGCGGTCGAGGTCGGGCGATCGGGCGCCGCAGGACTCTGACGATTCCTCGCAGTCCTCTCAGGACAGGGCGAGCCCGACGGATGCGGCGAACGCCAGCACGATGCCCGTCGCCTGCACCGCGGTGAGCCGTTCACGGAGCACGAGCCCGGCGAGGAGGACCGTCCCGATCGGGTAGAGCGCGTTGAGCACGCTCATCACCGGCAGGGTCGACGGGTCGTCACTCGAGTGCAGGCCCGCCTGGATGAACAGGTTGGCGACGGCGTCGAGGACCCCGCACCCGACCACCGCGAGCACGAGCGCCCGGCCCGGTCCGGACCGCACGGCACCGGACCCGGCGCCGGCAGGGCCGCCGGCCGACCCTGCGTCGTGTGGCGGGCCTCCCGGCCGGAGCCGCACGACCACGAGCGCCGCCGCACCGAGCAGGACCGCCTGCACGACCCGCGCCACCACGAGCGTCGCGACGCCCGCGTCCGTCGGTGATGCGTCGTACGCCAGGACGATCCCGCCGAGCCCGCACCCCGCCGCCGCTGCCGTGACGACCCCGCGGGCGGTCAGGCGGGCGCCACCGCTGTCCGGCACCGCCGCCACGAGGACGACGGCGACGCCCGCCACGACGAGCGCGACCACCCCGAGCGGGGAGAGCACCGTGCCGCGGAGGAGGGCGACCGCGACCGGCACGACCGCGGTGAAGACCGCCGTCAGCGGCGACAGGACACTCATCGGTCCGGTCGCGAGCGCCGCGTACAGGAGGAGCACGCCGACGCCGCCGGAGACCCCGGCCACCACGCCCCATCGGACGGCCTCGCCGCCGAAGCGACCGCCGAGCAGGGCGAGTCCGACCAGGAGGGGCGCGAGACCGACGGCGGCGGCGACCGCCGTCACGGACACCGCCCGTGCCCGGCGGGACGCGAGGCCGCCGAGGAAGTCCGCGGCGCCGTAGACGACGGCGCCGGCGAGGCCGAGCAGCACGGTGATCACGGGTCCCATCCTGCCCGGACCGGTACCCTGCTCGGCGTGAGCGTTCCCTACCATCGGTTGCCCCGTGTCGATGCGGCTTGGCGGTGGTGGCGTCCGCTCGTGGCCCTGGCGGTCTTCCTCGGCTTCTACGTGCTGTCGCAGATCGTCATCGCGATCGCCTACCTCGTGCCGATCGGGGTGCAGCGCGGCCCGGAGGGGCTGAACGACCTGCTGGCGAAGCTGTCCGAGGGGGCGCTCGACCCGACGGACCCGCTCGTGTTGTCGATGTCGCTCGTGTCCCTCGTGGTGCTCCTGCCGGCGATCATGCTGTCGATGAGGATCGCGCGGCTCGGTCCGTACGGGCTGCTGTCCTCGATCCGGCTACGGATCCGGTGGGGCTGGCTCGGGTGGTGCCTGCTGCCGCTGCTGGTGCTCGGGATCATCATGTTCCTGCTCCAGTCGTGGGGCATGTTCGCGTTCGACGGCGGGCTGCACTGGAACACCGCCGCGATCGGTCAGTCCACCGTGTCGGTGCAGACGCTGACGGTGACGATCCTGCTGGTCGTCCTGCTCGTGCCGTTCCAGGCGGCGGCCGAGGAGTACGTCTTCCGCGGGTTCCTCATGCAGACCATCGGCTCGTGGATCCCGGTGCGGGTCGTCAGCACCGTGGTCGCCGTCGGGGTCTCGACGCTGCTGTTCGCCGTCCTGCACGTCCCGAACGGGTACAACATCTGGGGCATCCTCGACGTCGGCTCGTTCGGGCTCGTCGCGGCGGTCATCGTGCTCCGGACCGGCGGGCTCGAGGCGACGGTCCTCCAGCACGCGCTGAACAACATCATGATCTTCGTGCTGCAAGCGCCGGGCTGGTCGGAGATCGACCTGACCGGCGAGGGCTCGCAGGGCTCGTGGCAGGGCTTCGTCGTCACGCTGGCGTCGTCCCTCGGGTACTGGGGACTCGTCGAGCTCGTGGCCCACTGGCGGAAGCTGGACCGTCGGTTCCCCGGACAGGAGGCCCCGCGGTTCCGTGGACCGGTGCCGCCCTGGGCGGGCGGGCGGCAGTGGCTCCGGCCGGGAGGCCCGGGCTGGTCCGGTGCGCCGGCGCTCGGTGACGGGGCGGTCACCCCCGGCGACCCGGTGCGGGATCCCCTGCCGGTCGGCGCCGGTGCCGACCCGGACGCAGACGCGGGTCACGGTGCGTCCGCCGATGCCGGTCACGCCGCGTCCGCAGCGGTGACTGTGGAGAAGTCCGGTGGTGTCGGCCCCCGGCCGTAGGCTCGTCGCATGAGTCCCACCGCGCCCGCGCCTGAGTCGGCGGGCACCCGCTCCGCTGCCCTCGACGTGCTGCACCGGGTCTGGGGGTACGACGCCTTCCGCGGGGAGCAGGCCGCGATCATCGACCGTGTCGTCGCCGGCGGGGACGCCCTCGTCCTCATGCCCACCGGCGGCGGCAAGTCGCTGTGCTACCAGGTGCCCTCGCTCGTGCGCGACGGCGTCGGCGTCGTCGTCTCGCCGCTCATCGCCCTCATGCAGGACCAGGTCGACGCCCTCGCCGCCAACGGCGTCCGGGCCGCGTTCCTCAACTCCACGCAGGCGCCGGACGAACGTGCTCGGGTCGAGCGCGCGATCGTCGCTGGCGAGGTCGACATGCTCTACCTCGCTCCGGAGCGTCTGAGGATCGAGTCGACGCGCGCGCTCCTGGACCGGGCCCGCATCGCGCTCTTCGCCATCGACGAAGCACACTGTGTCGCCCAGTGGGGGCACGACTTCCGGCCGGACTACCTCGAGCTGAGCATCCTGCACGAGCGCTGGCCGACCGTGCCGCGCATCGCCCTGACCGCCACCGCGACGCCGCAGACCCACCGCGAGATCTCCGCCCGGCTCGGACTCGACGACGCCGCCCACTTCGTCGCCGACTTCGACCGGCCGAACATCCAGTACCGCATCGAGCCGAAGACCGGCGCCCTGCAGCAGCTCCTGACGTTCATCCGCACCGAGCACAGCGGGGACGCCGGCATCGTCTACTGCCTCTCCCGCAACTCGGTCGAGCGGACCGCTGCCGCCCTGGTCGACCAGGGGATCGCCGCGTTGCCGTACCACGCCGGCCTCGACGCCCGGGTGCGTGAGCGCAACCAGTCCCGGTTCCTGCGCGAGGACGGCATCGTCATGGTCGCCACGATCGCGTTCGGCATGGGCATCGACAAGCCCGACGTCCGTTTCGTCGCGCACCTCGACCTGCCGAAGTCGGTCGAGGGCTACTACCAGGAGACCGGTCGTGCCGGCCGCGACGGACTGCCCTCGACGGCGTGGTTGGCGTACGGCCTGAACGACGTCGTGCAGCAGCGCCGGATGATCGACCAGTCCGAGGGCGACGCCGCACACCGCCGGCAGCTCAGCGCGCACCTGGACGCCATGCTCGCCCTGTGCGAGACGGTCGAATGCCGACGGGTGCGCCTGCTCGCCTACTTCGGGCAGGAGTCCACGCCGTGCGGCAACTGCGACACGTGCCTCGCGCCGCCGGAGTCCTGGGACGGCACCGTGCCCGCACAGAAGCTGCTGTCGACGATCGTGCGGCTCGACCGTGAGCGCGGGCAGCGGTACGGGGTGGCGCACCTCGTGGACATCCTCACCGGCAAGCAGTCGCCGCGCGTGCAGGAACTCCGGCACGACACCCTCGCGACGTTCGGCATCGGCCAGGACCTGTCCGACGCCGACTGGAAGGCCGTCGCGCGCCAGCTCCTGGCACAGGGGTACGTGGCCGTCTCCGGCGACGGGTACGGCACGCTCGTCCTCAGCCCGACCAGCGCCGACGTCCTGGCCGGACGGGTCGAGGTCCGGATGCGTCGCGACCCGGTGAAGGCGCCGCGTGCCGGTCGCTCCCGCCGAGCCGTCGTGTCGGACATGCCGCAGGAGGCCATGCCGTTGTTCGAGTCGTTGCGACAGTGGCGAGCCGGGCAGGCACGCGAGCAGGGGGTCCCGGCGTACGTCGTGTTCAACGACGCCACTCTGCGCGGGATCGCCGCGGTACGACCGTCCGACCTCGACGAGCTGTCCGAGATCTCCGGAGTCGGTGCGGCCAAGCTCGAGTCCTACGGGCGTGCGGTCCTGGACGTGGTCGCCGCCGCCGGGTGAGTCGCGGGTGTTGAGTATTGCAGATGTGAAATACGCGCACTATGCTCGGTCCCACTCGCCGGCACCGACATCGGCGGGACATCCGACTCCTCCTCCTCGGGAAAGGTCCGCTGTGTCCTCCACGCCGCTCTTCGACGCGATCGCCAGGCGAACGGCCGCGGCCGGCGTCACCCCCGCTGCCGGTCGTCCGTCCGGCGGTGCAGTGTCCGCACCGGGCGTACCTGGTGCACCGGCCGCTCCGGTCCGACTCGATGCCCCCGCTGGACTGGCCGGTCCGAGCGTGTCGGACCCCGCAGTGTTCACGGACCCCGCAGTGTTCACGGACCCCGCAGTGTTCACGGACCCTGCAGTGCTCACCGCGCCCGCCGAGCCCACCGCGCCCGCCGAGCCCACCGCGCCCGCCGAGCCCACC
>NZ_QKTK01000013.1:0-96033 GCF_003234475.1 Curtobacterium sp. MCBD17_008
CCCCCGGCGGGCTGTCCCTCCTCCCCCCGCCCGTCACGCGGATCGTCGCAGCCCTCGTGCTGTTCGGCACGGTCGTCCTGAGCCTGCTCGGCGGAGCGTCGGCTGCGAGCGCGCACGGCTTCAGCTCCGTCGTCTACGCGGACGTCAGCGGTGACGGTGCCGACACGGTCCGCGCCGGACTCGGGCTCGAGTACGACCTCATGCTCGTGTCCGTCGGCACGAGCGAGGACGACGACGCGCTCTACCGCCAGGGTCAGGCGGCCTGGGACGACGGTGACGACGCCGGGATGGTGCGAGCCGCCGAGGCGCACCTCGACTCGATCGGCCGGTACGTGTTCGACCGCTTCGCGGTGACGTCCGGTGGGCACGAGTGCACCGGCACGCTCGACGACTCGGTCCGTGTCGAGATGCGCGACGAGGTCCCGTACGCGATGCTCACGGCGGACTTCGCGTGCCCGGAGCCCGGACACACCGCGTCCGGCCACGTGGTGCGCTCGGAGCTGTTCCCGGACAGCGAGACGTTCGTGCAGGACACCAAGACGATCGTCACGTACGACGTCGACGACCAGGAGGGCACCGCGACGCTCGACGCCGACGAGCCGTCGTTCTCCACGGAGCAGTCCGCGGGCGCACGGTTCTGGGAGTTCTTCACCCTCGGCGCCGAGCACCTGCTGACCGGGATCGACCACATCCTGTTCCTCATCGCGCTCATCGCCGGCTCCCGACGGCTGCGCGAGGTCGTCTACACGGCGTCGGCGTTCACCATCGCGCACTCGATCACGTTCATCCTCGCCGCGCTCGGCGTCGTGAGTCCGCCGTCGATCGTCGTCGAACCGCTCATCGCGCTGTCGATCGCGGCGGTCGCCGGGTGGCACCTCTGGCGGCTGTTCCAGCGCCGGTCGCGCGCCGACGAGCTGGTCGTGGCCGACCACGGCCGGTTCGCCCTGGACCGGTCGGGGTGGTCGCGTCTCGCCGTGGTCTTCGCGTTCGGGCTCATCCACGGGCTCGGGTTCGCCGGCGCCCTCGGCATCCAGGAGGCGTTCTCGTGGCAGCTGCTCGTGTCGCTCTTCGTCTTCAACGTCGGCATCGAGGCGGTCCAGCTCGCGATCATCGTCATCGTGTTCCCGCCGCTGTCCCTGCTGCGGCGGAAGGCGCACATCGCGTCGCTCTGGGTGACCGGTGCCGTGACGGCAGGCGTGTTCGTGATGGGGATGGTCTGGTTCGTCCAGCGGCTCGTCGAGGGCTGATCTCCTACCGCTTCAGAGCTGTGAGACGGATGGTCACACAGCGTTTACTCACCATCCACCAGGGCGATGCAGAGTCTCTCTGCTGCACCATCCCTTCCCTCGAGAACGGACCCACATGAGTCTCCTGTCCGGCGCCCCTTCCCGGCGCAGAACCACCACCATCCGCTTCGGCGGGGCCGTCATCGGCGCGGCGCTCATCGCCGGCGCCTGCCTCGTCGGCGCCAACCCGGCGACCGCGGCCACGAACACCCCGACGAGCAACGTCTCGTCCGGCGGCCCGCTCCACATCCTGCTCGGCGTCGGTGCCACCGAGAGCCAGCGCATCGCCTCGTGGTACTTCCCCGCGAACGTCGCCCAGTCGCTCGAGATCCAGAAGACCGACAGCATGACCGGCGGTGTCTTCACCGACGCGAAGAAGACGATCGACGCGTCGGAGGCCGCCAACACGGCAGCCGACACGAGCACGACCGACCGGTCGACCCGCTCGATCCCGGGCATCACCGCCGAGGCCGGCTACATCAACGCCCACGCGACGATCTCGGACCTCGAGCCGAACACCACGTACACCTACCACGTGGGTGCCGCGGACGGGTCGGCCTGGTCCGCCCCGTACACGTTCACGACGAAGAGCTTCAGCGGCGACTTCGACTTCCTGTTCTTCGGTGACCCGCAGATCGGTTCGTCGGGCTTCGTCGACGACGACGGTGCCGGCTGGGCCGACACACTCAAGTACGCGACCACCAAGGAGAAGGACGCCGAGCTCCTCGTCTCCGGTGGCGACCAGGTCGAGAACGCCAACAACGAGTACCAGTGGGGTGCGTTCGCCGACAGCAGCGACGTCCTCAAGCGCTACCCGTGGGCCTCGACCATCGGCAACCACGACGTCGGCGGCAAGGCGTACGAGCAGCACAACCAGCTGCCGAACTCCCTCCGCGTGCCGGACTTCTACCCGGGTGGCAACTCCACCGCGAACTCGGGTGGTGACTACTGGTACATGTACAAGGGCGTCCTGTTCATCGACATCAACTCGAACGCCTACGCCGCCGGTTCCGACGCGGCGCACGTGAACTACATCCGCGACGTCATCACGCGCCACGGCGACGACGCGAAGTGGACCGCGCTGGTCTACCACCACTCGATCTACTCGCCGGCGGACCACGCGAACGACCGTGACAACCAGCAGCGCCGCTTCGACTTCACCCGCGCCTTCTCGGACATGGGTGTCGATGTCGTCCTGCAGGGCCACGACCACTCCTACTCGCGCAGCTACGCGATCAAGAACGGCAAGAAGGCCAACCCGGACGAGCAGCCGGGTGCCGAGGACGTCTTCGCCGGTCCCGGTGGCGTCATCTACCTCACCGCCAACTCCGCATCGGGCTCGAAGTACTACGACCTGACCACCCCGGACGCGACCCAGGGTGGCTACGGCGCCGACCCGCTCGACCCGACCGGTCAGCGTCACTTCGCCAACTCGGTGGAGAACCAGGAGCACGTCCGCACGTACGTCAAGGTCTCGGTCACGGACGACAACCTCGCCGTCACGAATGTCCGGGCGGGCGACTGCACCACGCTCAACTCGGCCGTCCAGCACGGGAACGTGGACAGCTGCGGCGTGACCCTCAAGCCGACCGCGTCGGCTGACCCGGCGCCGATCGGCTCCACGGTCGACGACTTCACGCTCCACGCGGCCCTGCCGGCGACCACCACCACGCTCGAGGCTTCTGCTGCTACCCAGAAGTACGCGACCGCCACCCCGGTGACGATCACGGCGACGGTCGGCGGCGGCATCGGCGAGCAGTCCGGCACGGTCACGTTCTCGGACGGCGACACGGTGCTCGGCACCGACACGGTCGCGAAGGGCACGGCCAGCATCACGCTGCCGAGCAAGTTCGCGATGGGCAAGCACGAGATCACCGCGTCCTTCGCCAGCAGCTCGGACTGGGCCGGCGCGGACTCGTCGACCACGAGCAGCACCGTCGTCACCGTCACGAAGGCGACGTCCACCACGGGCATCTCCTACAGCGGCGGCAAGACGACCGTCACCGTCAAGGTCCCCGGCGTGACGGTCAACGGCACCGCGAAGGTCTACGAGGGCTCGAAGAAGCTCAAGACCGTCTCGATCGTCAACGGCAAGGCGACCACCACCTTCCCGCTGGCGAAGGGCACGCACAAGCTGCACGCCGTGTTCTCGCCCACCTCGATGATCAACACGAGCACCAGCCCGACCATCTCGGTCCGGGTGAAGTAAGACCAGCGACTCAGGACCGGCCCCGTGGCGTCTGCCACGGGGCCGGTCTCGTTCGTGCTGGGGGTCGGTGCTGGTGAGTCGTGCCGGCGGATCGGGGACTCAGGCGTTCTGCCAGACCCGGATCCAGTCGACGAGCATCTGCTGCGGGAACGGGGTCGTCGCGTCCGGCGCACCCGGCCATCCGCCGCCGACCGCGACGTTGAGGACCACGAAGAACGGCTTGTCGAACACCCACGGGTCCCCGTTCGTGTCCGCGGGCGTGATCGTCCGGTAGGTCGCACCGTCGACGGACCAGCTGATCGAGCCCGGTCGCCAGTCCACCGCGTAGACGTGGAAGGCGTCCGCGAAGGCACCGCTCGGCAGCGTCGCCGCCGTACCGATGCCCTCGGCCCCGGAGTACCCGGGTCCGTGCACGGTGCCGTGGATCGTCCCGGGCTCGCGTCCGATGTTCTCCATGACGTCGATCTCGCCGCACGCCGGCCACCCAACCTGCGGCAGGTCGGCTCCGAGCATCCAGAACGCGGGCCAGATGCCCTGCCCACGCGGGATCTTGATGCGGGCCTCGACCCGGCCGTACTGCACGGAGTACGTGCCCTGCGTCGTCAGGCGGGCGGACGTGTACGAGCCGTCGGCCTCGCGCCGCGCGGTGATCGCGAGGTTGCCGTTGCCGTCGAGCGCCGAGTTCCGCCGCGAGTCGGTGTAGACCTCGAGTTCCCCGTTGCCCCAGCCGCCGCCACCCAGGTCGTGGCGCCAGATGCCCGGGTTCGGGGCGCTGCCGGCCGGTCCGTCGAACTCGTCGGCGGCGAGGAGCATCGGCGCCGTGGCCGCTCGGGCGACCTCCGGCCGCAGTGTCGCGACGCCCGTCAGGCCGACCGCTGCGGCGGCGCCCAGGCCGAGCGTGAGCAGGCGGCGGCGGTCGATCGCGCCGTCGGCGCGGGACTGGTCGTCCTTCGTCATGGGTCCTCCGGCACGGTGTGCTGTCATCGGGCAGAGGAACAGTAGACGACACGTTCCGCCGGAACACCATGCCCCCGTCCGGGTCCCCCGCGCTGCGCGGCCAGACGGCGCGGTGACCGCAGGACGGACGGGAGGCCCGTGGCGGGTCGCGCCACGGGCCTCCCGGACGGCTCGGGGTGCGCCGATCAGGCGTGTCCGGCGGTGGCCTCGGCCGTCTCCTCGAGCACCGCGGCCGGTGCGGACGTGCCACCGGACCGGACGAAGACGGCGGCGAGGACCGCCACGACGACCGCGACCACACCGGCGACGACGAAGGCGGTGTGCATGCCCCCGAGGAACGCATCGCGGGCGGCCGCCGACGCTGCCGGACCGAGCCCGGTGGGCACGATGCCCTGGGCGAGCCCCTGCCGGTCAGCGCTCGCGAGTCCGAGCCCGGCGGTGCCCGAGAGCACCCCGGCGCTGACCACGGCGGAGAGCACCGAGGTGCCGAGCGCACCGCCGAGCTGCAGCGCGGTGGCCTGGAACCCGCCGGCGACCCCGGCGAGCTGCACCGGGGCGCTGCCGACGACGGCCTCGGCACCGGCCGTCATCGTGAAGCCAGCCCCGAGGGCGAAGACGACGAACGGGACCGCCATCCCGACGTACGCGGAGTCCTGCGTGGTGCCGGTCAGGGCGAACAGCGCGACCCCGACCATGAGCAGACCGATGGTGAGCGTCCGGCGGATGCCGAGCCGCCCCACGAGTGCCGCGCCGATCGGTGACGCGATGACCGAGACGCCGCTCAGCGGGAGCTGCATGAGCCCCGCCTGCAGACCGGTCACCCCGCGCAGGTTGAGCATGTACAGGGACAGGAAGAACGTCACGCCGAGCATCGCGAAGAAGTTCGCGCCGACGGCCAGGCCACCGATCGAGAGCGTCGACGACCGGAACAGTGACATCGGCAGCAGCGGGTCGGTCACGCGCAGCTCGACCAGCACGAAGACCACGAGCAGCGCGGCGCCACCGAGCAGCACCCCGAGCGTGAGCGGGCTCCCCCACCCCCACGACTCGGACTGGACGACGGCCAGCACGATGCCGAACAGACCGAGCGCGAGCAGCACCACGCCGGGCACGTCGAAGCGTCCGCGGTGGGGAGCGGTGGACTCCCGCAGGACGAACCCGCCGAACACCAGGCCGACCAGGGCGATCGGGGCGTTCACGAAGAAGACGGACTCCCAGCCGAGTGCGGCGACGAGCACGCCGGCGACGATCGGACCGGCCGCGATGGCCACCGAGGACGCACCGCCCCAGACACCGACGGCGACGCCGAACCGCTCCTTCGGGAAGGTCGCCCGCAGCAGCGCGAGGGTCTGCGGCATGAGCAGCGCGGCGCTGAGCCCCTGCACGGCACGGAAGACGATCACGCCCGTGGCGGTCCCCACGATGCCGATCGCGACCGAGGCCAGCGCGAACGCGACGACCCCGATCAGGTACATGCGGCGGCGGCCGAACCGGTCCCCGAGCTTGCCGCCGAGGATGAGGAACACGGCCAGGGCGAGCAGGTAGGCGTTCGTGATCCACTGCAGCTGGGTGAAGGTGGTGCCGAGGTCGGCGGCGATCGCGGGGTTCGCGATCGACACGACGGTGGCGTCGAGGCCGACCATGAACAGGCCGAAGCAGACGGCGACGAGGGTGGCGATCGGGTTGCCGCGCAGGGTGCGGCGGGATCCGGGCATGGCTGTGCCCATGAGGGCTCCTTCGGACGACACGGACCGTGCTCCGGCGGTGGGACCGCACGACGAGAGGCACGAGGGGTGCGAACCGAAGGACGCGGGGTGGCACCGACAGGGAGCGGTACACGAGCCGACCGTCGTTCTCGCGTGACGGGCAGCCCCCTTGGTTCTGGCACGACGACGGTAGCAGACGAGCACCGCGCCGCACGAACGGCCGCACGCCGCTGGACGCAGGGCGCTGTGCTCAGGGCGCTGTGCTCAGGGCTCTGTGCTCAGGGCTCAGGGCGCGAGTGCCGCTCCGACCGCGGAGGGCTCGGGCTCGCGCTGCGCACACACCTCGGCCCACACGGTGTCGAGGGACAGGCCGAGCACGCCGGCGAGCGCCGCCACGGTCGGGAAGGACGGCGTCGCGATCCGTCCGGTCTCGACCTTCCGCAGCGTCTCCGGCGAGACACCGGCCTCGAGCGCGACCTCGAGCATCGACCGGGTGCCACGTGCGGACCGGAGCACGGCACCGAGGCGCCGCCCGCGTTCGAGGTCGACCGGGGAGAGCGGGAGACGGACCATGCACCTACAGTAATACCGGTATGACAATCGGAACAGAAACGGCACCCGCATGATCGAGATCCTCACCCCGGCCGAGCTCCCCCGGGCCCGCGCCGCCGGCGCCCTGGTGGCCGACATCCTGCAGACGCTGCGGAGCCGCACCACGGTCGGCACGAACCTGCTCGACCTCGACCGGTGGGCGGCCGAGATGATCACCGCCGCCGGGGCCACGTCGTGCTACGTCGACTACGCCCCGTCGTTCGGGCGCGGCCCCTTCGGTCACCACATCTGCACCGCCGTGAACGACGCTGTCCTGCACGGTCTGCCGCACGACCGCGCCCTGGCCGACGGGGACCTGCTGACGCTCGACCTCGCCGTCGTGCACCAGGGCTACGCGGCCGACTCCGCGATCAGCTTCGTCGTCGGGACGAGCCGTCCGGAGGAAAGCGTCGCGCTCATCGAGACCACCGAGCGGGCCCTGGCCGCCGGGATCGCGGCCGCCCGCCCGGGGGCACGGCTCGGGGACCTGTCACACGCGATCGGATCCGTCCTCACCGAGGCCGGCTACCCGATCAACCTCGACTTCGGCGGGCACGGCATCGGCTCGACCATGCACCAGGACCCGCACGTGGCGAACGACGGCCGGCCGGGCCGCGGGTACACGCTGCGTCCGGGCCTCCTCCTCGCACTCGAGCCGTGGGTGATGGTCGACACCGACGAGCTCCTCACCGACGCCGACGGGTGGACGCTCCGCAGCGCGACCGGCTGCCGGACCGCCCACAGCGAGCACACCATCGCGATCACCGAGGACGGGGCCGAGGTCCTCACCCTGCCCTCCGGCCCGGTCGCCGGGTAGCCCGGTCGCCGGACAGCCCGGTCGCCGGATAACCTCGACGCGTCGGGCGGTCGAGGGGGCCGTCGACACGAGGGGGACACCGATGCGCACCACCACCATTCCCGTCGCCGCGGCCGCAGCCGTCCTGGCACTGACCCTGGCGGGCTGCTCCGGCGGCGGGGACGACACCACCGGCGGTGCGGGAGCCCGGACACCGGCGCCCGCCACGAGCGCCCCGGTGACGAGCGCGGCGCCCACGCCGTCGGCGTCGTCGACGGGCGGTCGCGCGTCCGCCCACACCGAGGCCGAGCTGACCGGCGTGTTCCAGCGCATCCAGTTCAGACCCGCCGAGTTCACCACGACGGACGCGATGCTCGACTCCGTCTACCCGGGCCTGACGGTCTCCGATGCCAGCTGCCTCGCCCCGTTCGGCGTCGGGTGGGACACCTCGGACGACGCCGGGGCCGTGGTGTTCGGCACGAGCAACGACCGGTCGATGACCGCCGTCGTCGCCAGCACCGGGGAGACCGCTGCCGCGACGGACCTGGTCGAGGACGCTCGCAGTGCTCTGACCCGGTGCGCGGACGGCTCGGCGTTGTTCTCGATGCAGGGCAAGCCGATCGAGACCACCGTCGAGACAATGGAGCCGTCCCTGACCGGTACCGACGAGGCGATCGGCTGGCGCGTGCGCGGCACCGTCGGCGGCAACGCGTTCACGCTCGTCGGCCACACCGCCAGGGTCGGCGGTGACGTCGTCGCGCTGGTCGGGTGGGACCCGACGTCGAACACGACGAACGTCCCGCTCGCGACGCAGATGTTCGTCGACGCGCTGTAGCCGGGTCGGCGCATCGCCGCCGGGGATCCCGACGGTGACACGGCCGGCGGCGGGCGCTACATTGTTGAACAATCCCGACAGGAGGTCCGCGTGCCCACGATCGACCTGAACAGCGACCTCGGCGAGGGCTTCGGCGCCTGGACCGCGGGCGACGACGACGCGATGCTCGACGTGGTGTCCAGCGCGAACATCGCCTGCGGGGCCCACGCCGGCGACCCGACGATCATGCTCGACACGTGCCGGGCCGCCGCCGAGCGCGGGGTGGCCGTCGGAGCACACGTGGCGTACCGGGACCTGCTCGGCTTCGGCCGCCGCCCCGTCTCGGTCACCCCGGACGAGCTGTACGCCGAGGTCGTGCACCAGCTCGGCGCGCTCATCATGGCCGCCCGGGTCGCCGGGACCGCCGTCACGTACGTCAAGCCGCACGGCGCGCTGTACAACACCGCCTGCGCCGACCCGGTGCAGGCCGAGACGGTCGTCCGCGCGGTCGCCGACGTCGACCCGTCCCTGTCGGTCCTCGCCCTCCCCGGCTCGGAGCTGGTGCTCGCCGCAGAACGCCACGGGCTCCGCGCGGTGCGCGAGGCCTTCGCCGACCGCGCCTACGAGCCGGACGGGTCGCTCGTGTCCCGCAGCCGCCCGGGGTCGGTGCTGCACGACCCGGACGAGGTCGCCGCCCGCGTGCTCCGCATGGTCACCGAGGGGGTCGCGACCGCGGTCGACGGCTCCGAGGTCCGCGTGGCGGCGGACTCCATCTGCGTGCACGGTGACTCCCCCGACGCCGTCGCGATGGCGCGGGCGATCCGGACGCTCCTGACGGAGCAGGGCGTCGGCATCACGGCGTTCTCGACCGCCGCCGCGGCATGACGCCCGACGTCCGGGTCGCCGGGGCGACGGCGCTGCTGGCGACGTTCGACACCCTCACCGACGTCGTGGCGTTCCGCGCCGGCCTCACCGCGGCCGCGCTGCCCGGGGTCACCGAAGTGGTCTCCGGTGCGCGGACCCTCCTCCTCCGTTTCGACCCGACCGCCACCGACGCGGGACGACTCCGCGCGCTCCTGTCGGACGTCGAGCCGGTGCGCTCCTCGGACGACCGCGCGGACCGCGACCCGGTCGTGGTCCCGGTCACCTACGACGGCGCCGACCTCGACGCCGTCGGCGCGCTCACCGGCATGACCCGCGGGGAACTCGTCGCCTGGCACACCGGGCAGGTCTGGACGAGTGCCTTCTGCGGCTTCGCCCCCGGCTTCAGCTACCTGACCGGCACCGCACCGTCGCTCGACCTGCCCCGCCGCGACACCTCGCGCACCGCCGTCCCGAGCGGCGCCGTCGCCCTGGCCGGCGAGTTCAGCGCCGTCTACCCGCGGACCTCCCCCGGCGGCTGGCAGCTCATCGGCCGGACCGAGGTGCCGATGTGGTCGCTCGACCGCACCCCGCCGGCGCTCGCACCGGCCGGCGTCCGGTTGCGGTTCGTCGACGCGGCGGCACGGTCGTGAGTGCCCTGACCGTCGTACAGGTCGGTTACGGCGTGACGACACAGGACCTCGGCCGTCCCGGACTGAGCGACATGGGGCTGGGTGCGGCCGGCCCCGCGGACCGGGGGTCGGCCGCACTGGCGAACCGGATGGTGGGCAACCGTCCGCACGCTGCCGTCCTGGAGGCCCTCCTCGGCTCCGTCGCGCTCCGCACCGACGCGCACGTGGTCGCCGCCGTCACCGGGGCACCGTGTCCGGTGTCGATCGAACGCGCGGACGGACGAGTGCGCGGTGCGGCCGCCTACGAGGTGCTCCTCCTCGAGCCCGGCGACACCCTGCGGGTCGGGCTGCCGGAGGACCGACTCCGCGCGTACGTCGCCGTCCGCGGAGGCATCGCGGTCGAGCCGGTGCTCGGCAGTCGGTCGTGGGACTCACTCGCGCAGCTCGGTCCCGCACCGCTGTCGGCCGGGGACGTCCTGCCGGTCGGGCCCGCCGTGCGCGGTGCCACGGCGACCACGGACGGTACGGCGACGGCCGGGGACGGGCTCGGCGTCGGCCCCTGGCCGGTGGTCGACGCGGTGCCGCCGCCGCTCCTGCCCCGGCCCGGCGACCCCGTGGTGCTCGACGTCGTGCCCGGTCCCCGTGACGACTGGTTCACGCCGGACTGGCGGGCCACCCTGACCGGTCAGGACTTCCACGTCACCCCGGACAGCGACCGGGTCGGGGTCCGCACCACCGCAGACGCCCCCCTCGTGCGTGCGGTCACCCGCGAGCTCCCCAGCGAGGGCGTTCAGACCGGCTCGCTGCAGGTCCCGCCGGCCGGCTTCCCCGTGCTGTTCCTCGCCGACCACCCGGTCACCGGCGGTTACCCGGTCGTGGCGGTCCTGACGCCGGAGTCCGTCGACCGTGCGGCGCAACTCCGCCCCGGTGACACGCTGCGCTTCCGCATCGCCCGCTGACGCAGCGCACCCGGAACAACTCCCCGCCGGTCGTGGTTGCCGTCACGGGGCGCCGTCAGCGGACGGGGTCCGACGACGAAAGGTGCACACCATGACGATGACCGTCTTCCTCGAGGTCCAGATCCGGAACGACGTCGCAGCGGACACGGTCGAGGCCGCGATCCGGGAGACCCTCGCGCAGACCGCAGCCCGGCAGGGCAGCGAGTCGCTCGAGGTCCTGGTCGACGACGAGGACCCGACGCGCATGGTCGTGCTGGAGCGCTGGGCCACCGCCGAGGACCACGACGCCTACGTCGCCTGGCGCGCCACCCCCGAGGGCGCGGCGGAGGCGCTCGGCGCGGTGCTCGCCGCCCCGCCGGTCACGAAGACCTTCGGTCAGACCATCCCGTTGCGCTGACACTCGTCGCGGTGCGGCAGGATCAGCGGGCTGCGTGCTCCCGGGCCTCCATGGCGTCCCACGCGAAGCTCGCCAACCAGTGCGTGGAGTAGTACTCCTCGCCGACGCTCGCGGCGAGCCCCGAGGCGAGCAGCCGATCGGCTGCCCCGTCCAGCAGGGCCGTGAGGTCGGCGTCCTCGGCGTCGGCGGAACGCAGGGCGTCGGCGATGCGCCGTGCCGATCCGGCCCGCGACAGGTCGAGGCCGAAGAGGTGCACCTGCTGTGGGTCGTTCTCGTCGCGGACGGTGGTCGGGGTCAGGATCCCGTCACCGGCGGAGACCTCGGAGAAGAACGCCTGAGCCCAAGTCTCGAACTCGGGCGCCGGCAACACCGAACGCATGAGGTCCGCCTCGGCCAACCCGGCGGACAGGAAGTCGTGCCCGCTGCGCTCCCACGCGAACGGCCATCCGGCGTCGGCCCCGAACCACTCGCGGGCGGTGCGCTCGACCGTGGCGACGAGCTCGGTCCGGCCGAGCGACCGGGCGCCCTCGAGCACGAGCAACAGCCCGAACGCGGAGTTCGAGTGGACGCCGTGCCGGACCGGGTGCGCAGCGCCCTCGACCCAGCGGGTGTCCAGGTCCTCGAGCACCTCGACCACGGGCGCGAAACCCGGCGCGAGTGCGCGGATCGCCGGCACCTCGGAGGCGGCGACCTCGGCGGCGAGCCGCATCAGCCACGCCCAGCCGTAGGGCCGTTCGTAGTGCGGCGTGGCGCGGAGGTACGCGACCTCGGTCGCGAGGTGGTCGGCGGAGAGGTGCGCCTGCAGGACGGACGTGATCCGGGACTCCAGGTCGGCGGGCACGCCGTACGCGACCAGGCGCGTCGCGAGCCAGTGCATGTGCACCGACGAGTGCCAGTCGTACGACGTGGCGAAGGCGGGGTGCAGCTCGACGGGGAGCGCGCGGTCCTCCGGACCCGACGTCGTGTGGTGCGCGGCGTACGGGTACTCACGCGTGGTGTTGTCGAGGGCGACGGCGGCGAAACCGGCGGCCCAGGCGGCGCGGGCCAGGTCCGGTGCCGACGAGGACGACGGCGTACCGTCGGCGGAGTCAGAATGCGACAAGGTACATCACTCCCATGTTGACGACGAGCAGGATCCCGGCGGTCGGGAGCTGCGCCTTGATCGGCCCGTACTTGTCCCGCATCTCGAGCAGGGCGGCGGGCACCAGGTTGAAGTTCGCGGCCATCGGGGTGACCAGGGTCCCGCAGAAGCCGGCGAGCATGCCGATCGCGAAGATCGCGGCGGGGTTGCCGTCGAAGCCCTGCACCAGGACCGGCCAGCCGATCGCGGCGGTCATGATCGGGAACGCCGCGAAGGCGTTGCCCATGATGACGGTGAACAGGGCCATCCCGAGGCAGTAGACGACGACCGCGGCGAACAGGGACCCGTCCGGCAGGACCGCCTTGATGATCGTGCCGACCGCCGTGCCGACGCCGGCCTGGGTGAACACGATGCCGAGTGTCGAGAGCATCTGCGGCAGGAGCGCCGCCCAGCCGATCGCTTGCAGCAGCCGTGCGCCCTCGCGGACCGGGGTGTCGAGCCGCGGCGGACGGAGCACGAACACCGCGACGACCACGGCGAGCACCGAGCCGATGCCGAGCCCGGTCAGGGTGGCGCTCCCCTCGGCCAGGAGCGGCTCCCCTCCGATCCGGACGAGCGGGCCGAGGGTGGCGACGAGGACCGCCACGACCGGGATCACCAGCGCCGGGATGAAGAGCTTGTTCCCGTACCGCTGCGCGAACGCGGCGCGCTCGTCCGGGCTCGTCGTCGCGAGGACGCTCGTGCTCGAGCTCGGGCGGGTGGTGACGGCGGTCGGCTCGGCCGGGCCGGTCGCGGAGCCCACCCCGGCGCCGGGGACACTCGCGACGCGGGTGCGGCTCGTCGTGCCGGTGAAGCCGAGGCCGGCGAGCGCCACCATCACGAGGACGGCGATCCCGAGCACCCAGGCGGGGATCACCCCGGACACGACGAAGGTGCCGGCGAAGAACGACAGCCCGAGGATGCCCCAGAAGGCGGCGTTGCCGAGGCGCTTGGCGTGGGAGCGGTCCGTGACGATGAACACGGAGACGGCGATGAAGAACGCGCCGATGAGCCAGTAGAGCCATTCGCTGGTGATCATGCCGCGACCCCCTCGGTCTGGCGGACGTCGGCCGCCATCTTGTCGAGCTTCCGGTCGAGCAGGAGCAGGCGGATGCCGTGCACGATCAGCGCCGCGATGCCGGTGGGGATCGCCCACAGCGCCAGGTCGATCGGTTCGAGCGCGAGACCGTACGTGGTGTCGACGAAGGTCGTGATGAGCAGGATCGACCCGACCGCGACGAACACGTCCTCGCCGAAGAACACCCCGACGGTGTCGGACGACGCCGAGAAGCCCTTGATCTTCTCGCGCATCCGCTCGTCGATGCGGCCGTACTTCTTGGTCGCCGCGCCCTCCGCCATCGGGTGCACGAGCGGGCGGACGGTCTGCGCCGGCCCGCCGATGCTCGTCAGGCCGACCGCGGCGGTGACCTGCCGGACCGCCAGGTACCCGGCGAGGATGCGGCCCGTCGTGAGCTTGTCGAGCTTCGCGATGAGCCGCTTCGCCTGGTCCTGGAGCCCGTAGCGCTCGATGAGACCGATGACGGGCAGCACGAGCGCGAACGTCGTGACGCTCCGGCTCGACGCGAACCCGTTGCCGAACGCGGTGAGGATGCCGACGGGGTCGATCCCGCCGATGGCTGCCGTGACGATGCCCGCCACGGTGACCACGAGCAGCGCGTTGATGCGCAACGCGAAGCCGATGATCACGACGGCGACGCCGATGAGGACGAACATGCGGGCCAGTCTGGCGTGCATTGTTGAACAATCTCAAGGCCCGGCTGGCATCTGTAACACGCCGGTCACACGGGCGCTCTGCGAGGATCGGGGCATGACACGGACGGTCAGCGGAGCAGAGTCCACCGCGGCACGGCTGCGGTCCTCGATCGCGGACGGCGCGTTCATGCCGGGCACGCAGCTGTCCGAGGAGCGCCTGAGCGACCAGTTCGGCGTCTCGCGGAACACCCTGCGCGAGGCGTTCCGGCTGCTCGCGCGCGACCGGCTCGTCGAGCACGTCTTCAACCGCGGGGTGTTCGTGCGCCGCCTGTCCGTGGCGGACGTCACGGACCTCTACGCGGCCCGGCGCGTCCTCGAGGAGGCGGGCATCCGCGCCTGCACCCCGGAGTCCCCCGCCCTGGCCGCGGCTGCGTCCGCTGTGTCCGACGCGCGGTCGGCGGCCGCCGCCGGTGACTGGCGCGCGGTCGGCACGGCGGACATCCGGTTCCACTCCGAGCTCGTGCGGGCCGTGCCGAGCGAGCGGCTGCACGTGCTCATGGACGCTCTGCTCGCCGAGATGCGCCTGGCGTTCCTCACCACCGACGACCCGGCGGCGTTCCACGCGGACTTCGTCGACCGGAACGAGGCGATCGTCGCGGCGCTGCGGGCCGGCGACCGGGACGGCGCGGCAGCGCTCCTGGCCGACTACCTCGACGACGCGGAGGCGACGCTGCGGTCCGCCGCCAGCGCGGGCTGACGGCCGGGAGGCACGCCCCCCTCGTGCGCGCGCCCGCGGTCGAGCAGGGCGCTGGCCACGGCCGGGTCCGGCACTTGACGCCGACGGCGTCACGGCCACCGCCCGCGTGCCCGCTCAGGGCTTCGCCGCCTCCGCCGGGGCTCCGGGTTCGTCGTCGCCCGTCGTCAGGTCCGACCGCGTGTCGGCGTGGATGACGGTGTCGTGGCCGAACGTGCGGGCAGCGGCGCGCAGTCGGGCCACGAACTCGTCGTTCTCGAGCTCGAGCTCGTCCTCCTCCGCGTCGGCGACGACGACCTCGCTGGACGGGCCGATGAGGATCTTCGTCGTCGTCATGGTGCCGTCCTCGGCGACCGACGGCACCGCCACGGTGTCGGCCCGGTCACCGCCGGAGAGCGCCGCGGCGTACTCGATCACGGCGTCGGCGACGTCGTCGCTCGTGAGGATCACGGTGTTGTCGTAGTGGATGGTCTTCATCGGGAGCCCCTTTCGCTAGACCATCAAAGCCCCCGCTCGCCGGGAACCCACCAGGCGGGCCGGGCGGGCGCGCGTCCTGCGGACACTCCGGCGTCGCCGCACCGCACCCGCCGACGGACGCAGCCGTGCGACGACCGGGACCGTTCACCGTAGGGCCTTGCGCAGCTCCAGTTCCTCGCCGTACGGCGGCAGGGGGTAGGGCACGAGTCGGCCGGTGGGGACGAACCCACGACGACGGTAGAAGGCGATGGCGCGCGGGTTGTCCTCGTGCACGTGCAGGAGGATCCGGTCGCCCCGGCCCCGCGCCCAGTCCTCCACCGCGTCCAGGAGCGCGTCCGTCACGCCGGACTCGCGCCCCCGGTGCCCGGGGTCGACGAAGACGCCGACCAGGAGCGGGTCGCCGCCGTCGAGTCGACCGCCCATGATGCCCGCCCACCCGCCGGTCGTCACGTCCTCCGCGACGAACCAGGGCGTGTCGGCCTCGGCACCGCTGCCGGCGCGCCGACGCCACTCGTCCTCGCCGAGCTGCCGTGCGTGCTCCAGGGTCTCGAGGAACGCGAGCGGGGTGTCCGCGAGCATCCGCAGGCGCAGGTCGCGGAACACGGGCCAGTCCTCGGGGCCGGTGCGGCGGATCACGATGTGGTCGGGCAGTGGCATCCGGTGGTCCTCCCGGTCCGGTGTCGTCAGGGTCCCGCTGCCGTCAGGCGCCGCCGCCCCGCAGCCAGGCGAGGACGGCGAGCACCCGCCGGTGCGCGTCGGGTGTCGGTTCGAGGTCGAGCTTGGTGAAGATCGAGCTGATGTGCTTCTCGACGGACGCGACCGCGATGCGCAGCCGGTGCGCGACCGCCTGGTTGGTCTGTCCCTCGGCGATGAGCCGGAGGACGTCGCGTTCCCTCGGGGTGAGGCGCTCGACCGGGTCGGTCCGGCGGGTGATGAGGCGCTGGACGATCTGCGGGTCGAGGACCAGACCGCCGCGGGCGACCCGGGCGACGTCGTCCCGGAGGTCGTCGATCGACGAGATCCGGTCCTTCAACAGGTACCCGACGTGGTGTTCGCCGGTCGCGAGGAGCTCTCGTGCGTAGTCGAGTTCCGCGTACTGACTGAGCAGCAGCACCGCCACCTCGGGGTGCTCGGTCCGGATCCGGATCGCCGCGCGGAGACCCTCGTCCCGGAACGTGGGCGGCATCCGCACGTCGAGCACGGCGACGTCCGGTCGCACGGTCGCGAGCTCAGCGAGCAGGCCGCCGGCGTCCCCGTACGACCCGCCGATCGTGAACCCGGCCTCCTCGAGCAGGCGGATCGTGCCCTCCCGGAGCAGGACCGAGTCCTCGGCGAGGACGATGCGCAACGCGGCGGGGACTGCACCTGCTCCGAGGGTCACCCCGTCAGGGTACGACCTCCGGTCGCCGGTGCCTCGACGGGGACCGGGATGCGGACCCGCACCACGGTCGGTCCCCCGGGCGGGCTGATGACCGTGAACACGCCCTGGAGACCCTCCACGCGGTCCCGGAGTCCGTCCAGCCCGTGTCCGGGGTCGAGTCGGGCGCCGCCGACCCCGTCGTCGCGGACCTCCAGTTCGAGGTCGCCGCCCGGGGCGGCCACCGCCCGGATCGTCGCGCTGCTCGCATGGGCGTGCTTCGTCACGTTCGTGAGCAGTTCCGACAGGATCGCGTAGGCACTCCGCTCGACGGCGGCGAGCCCGGCCCCGGCGGCGTCCAGCCGGACGTGCGCCGTCGTCGGCAGGACGCTGTCCTCGGCCAGGGCCTGGACGGCCGCCGCGAGACCGCGGTCCTGGAGGATCGGCGGTGCGAGTCCGCGGGAGAGGTTCCGGATCGTCTCGAGCACGACCTTCGACCGGTCCAACGACTCCTCGACGAGCCGCTCGGCGGCTGCGGTGTCGTCCGGGAACCGGCGGAGGGCGATGGCCAGGTCGTACTGCAGCCGGAGCAGCTGCTGCTGGGGGCCGTCGTGGATGTCCCGCTCGAGCCGGCGCAGCGAGGCGTCCTCGGCGAGGAGGGCGGCCCGACGCCCGGCCTCGGCGCGCTGCGCCCCGCGGAGCAGCTGCACGTCCTGCCGCTCCCCGAGGAGGAGCCCGGCGAGCACCAGGTGCGGCACGACCAGGACGCGTGTGACGAACGGGAACGTCGCGGCGAGGACGAGTCCGGCGAGGACGACGACCGCCGGCCGGAGCACCGTCCCGGTCCACTGCCCGGTCTCCCCGATGCCCGCGGCCACCCGCTCCAGCCAGATGTCTTCGGCCGGGGTGACGGCCCAGCTCCACGCCGGGTACGTGACGGCGCCCAGTGCGAGCGCGCCCCACGTCACCGTGGCCACCCACGTGGCGACCGACACCGGGAAGGTCGCGAGGGTGTGGGCGGTCGCGGCCCAGTTCCTGGTGTCCGCGAGTGGCGCCACCAACCGCACCCCGGGGACGCCGGTCGGCAGGGTCGGACGGACCGTCCAGTCCGGAGCATCCGGGACCTCGCCGACCCTGCCCGCCCGGCGACGGGCGAACACCCCGAGCAGGCGTCCGGTCCGCACGGTCACGGCCAGCACCGGGAGCCCCACCCACACGATCCCCAGCCCGATCCCCAGGCACAGCAGGGTCAGGACGACGACGAAGCCGACGAGGTCCACCGGGAGTGCCGTCAGGAGGTACCAGGTCCGCCCGGTCCAGCCGCGCCACTCGTCGACGTACCGTCGTCGTCTCTCCGTCACGGGCCTATCCTCGCGCTGCCAGGAGCGTCGCGGGGCCCTGACGCGTCGCGACCGCCGCCGCCACGAGCCCGGCCGCCCCCGTCAGGACGAGCCCGCCGCCGCTCGCCGCGACGACGAGGAGCCACGGCACGTGCAGCACCGCTGCTCCCGTGGCCTGGGCCGTCCCGGCGAGCACGGCCGCCGCGGTCATCGCGGTCGCGACGAGCGCCAGCCCGACCGCCGAGCCGGCGACCAGGACGGTCTCGAGTGTCGCCGCGGCCAGGACCTGTCCGCGCGTCATCCCGCTCGCGCGGGCCACCGCGAAGGCCCGGCGTCGGCCGGAGGTCGCGATCGCGACGGCGTTGAGGACACCGATCACCGCGTAGAGCGCACCGACCGCCATCACGACGAGCAGGACGCGGGTGTTCTGGTCGAGCCCGGCGGCCCCGGCGTCCTCGGCCCAGGCGTCGGTCTCCGCCACCGTCCCGATGCGGGCGAGGGCGGCGGTGACGGCGTCGCGGTCCGCACCCTGGTCGAGGACGACGAACGTGGTCGCGGGACTGTCGGCCAGGACGTCCGCCGGCACCAGGCCCCGGGGAACGACGATCCCGACCTGCCCGGCGCTCCCGGCCGGGACGGGGACACCGAACCGGACCGCCCCGAGGGCACGGTCACCGATGGCCACGGTCCCGGCTCGTCCGAGACCGAGTCCGGTCGCACCGGGGCCGGGGGCCGCGGACCGACCGCCGAGGTCCTGCATCGCGGTACGCGCACCGGGGTGTGCCGCCGCGAACCCCTCGGGATCGACCACGAGGGCCTCCGTCGTGACGGCGAGCGGCGTCCCCGCGAGTTCCTCGGACATCCCCGGGACGGCCGACCCGGACGGCTGGACCCGCACGGGGACGGCCCACTCGGTGGACGCGGCCGCGACCCCGGGCACCGAAGCCGGGTCCGCGGTGAACGCGCCGGTCGTCTGCAGCACGAGGTCCGCGTCCGTGCCCCGCGCGATCTGGGCGGTCGCGGCGTCGGTGAAGGACAGCATCGCGATCGGCTGGCTCAGCACCAGGGCCAGCAGGACGACGAGCGGGGCGGCGGTGGAGGCCGAGCGGGTCCGGGCGTCGCGGAGTTCCGCGACGGCCAGCGACCCGACCGCCGAACGCGGACGCGGGAGGACGGCTGCCACGAGCGGCACGAGCACCGGGGCGGTCATCGTGATCGCGAGTGCGCCGGTGATGCCCGCTGACATCGCCATCGCCTGCGCGCCGGCGAGCCCGCCCACGGGTGCGAGGACGACCAGGGCGACCGTCACCACGGCGAGCACCAGCCCGCCGACCCATCGCGACCGCGTCAACGGTCGTGCGGCAGCGCCGGTCTCCCGCACCGCGTCGAGCGGGTCGATGCGCGCTGCTCGGCGCGCGGCGACGGCGACGCCCGCCGACGCCAGGCCGATCCCGACGGCGAGGGACGCGGGCACGACCCAGACCTGCCAGGACGGGGAGAAGCCGGACGGCACGAAGCCGGCGCCCACGAGCATGCGCGTCTCCACCGCCATCAGTGCGATGCCGGCCGGGATTCCGAGCACGGCCCCGGCGAGGCCGAGGACGACGGCCTCGCCACGGAGCATCCGTCGTACCTGCCCGACCTCGGCTCCGACGATGCGCAGCAGGGCGAGGTCCCGTCGCCGCTCGGTGACCGAGAAGGCGAAGGTCGACGCGATGATGAACACCGCGAGGAAGGCCGCGAACCCGAGGGTGACGGACACGACGGTGACCGCGACGATCCTGCTGCCGTCCGCCCGGGCCTGGGTGAGCGCATCGGCGCCTGCCGCCGGCTGCATGCCGAGCACGGACAGCAGGAGCAGCAGCGACGCCTGCACGAGCCCGACGCCGAGGGCGACGGTGACGATCGCGCCGAAGTACGTCTGCCAGCGTTCCCGGAAGCCGCTCAGTGCGATGCGGTTCATCGTCCCGTCTCCAGGCTGACGAGGCGGTTCGCGATCGTGGCGGCGTCGGCGCCGGTGAGGGCGTCGACGAGCTGGCCGTCGCGGAGGAACACGGTGGAGTCGGCGGCGGCCGCGGCAGCCGGGTCGTGGGTGACCATGAGGATGGTCTGCCCGGCGTCGGTCATCTCGCGCATCATCGCCAGGACCACGCGGGCGGCGGTGGAGTCGAGCGCCCCGGTCGGCTCGTCGGCGAACAGGACCTCGGGTGCAGTGATCATCGCGCGGGCGATCGCGACGCGCTGTTGCTGCCCGCCGGAGAGCTCCCGTGGCCGCTGTCCCACCCGGTCGCCCAGGCCGACGCGGGCCAGGGCGTCGCGGATCATCTGCCGGGACGGGTGCCCGCCCGCGAGCTCGAGCGGCAGCGCGACGTTCTGCTCCGCGGTCAGCGACGCGATGAGGTTGAACGCCTGGAAGACGAACCCGATGCGGTTGCGGCGCAGCAGCGTGCGCTCGTGGTCCGTGGCGTCGGTGATGTCCGTCCCGCCGAGGACGACGCGGCCGGAGTCGACCTGGTCGAGGCCGGCGGCGATCTGCAGGAGGGTCGACTTCCCGGAGCCGGAAGGACCCATGATCGCGGTCCAGGAGCCGGTGGGGAGTTCGAGGGTGACGTCGCGGAGCGCGGTCACGCTCGCGTCACCGGTGCCGTGGGTCCGGGTGACGCCGAGGAGCGCCAACGCGGTGTCGTGGTGGACGAGGGGTTGGGTGGAAGCGGTCGTTGTCATGACTCGATCACAGCCGTCCCGACGCCTCCGGAACAGCGTGCGGACCCGGCCGTGACCCCCTGGCCAGCCAGGGGGTCACGCAGCCAGCCGCGCCTCCGACCGGTGCCTAGGCTGGCATCGTGACCCCGCCCCGCACGTTGCCCGTCCGCACCGCTCCGAGGACCCCGTGAGCGCGCGCGACCGACTCGCGACGGCCGTCGCCCCCGGCGCGGCGCCGCTCGTCACCGGGATGCCCACGGCACCGTCACCGCGACGTGCCGCCGTGCTCATGCTGTTCGGCGTGCTCGACGAGGTGCCGAGTGAGCGCCCGGCCCGGGCCGGTGACGTCGCGCGGGACCTGGACGTGCTCCTGCTCGCGCGCGCCGCGACCCTGCGGTCCCACGCGGGCGAGGTCGCCTTCCCGGGCGGCCGTGTCGACCCCGGTGACACCGACGCGGTGGCGGCAGCGCTCCGGGAGGCCCGAGAGGAGACCGGCCTGGACGTGACGGGCGTCGACGTGCTCGGGACCGCGGCTCCGGTGCCGCTGGCGTTCTCACGGCACCTGGTGACGCCGGTGCTCGGGTGGTGGCGAGCGCCGTCACCGGTGCGGGTGGTGGACGAGGCGGAGTCGGCCGCGGTGTTCCGCGCACCGGTCGCCGACCTCCTCGACCCCGCGAACCGCGGGGTCACAGCCTTCCACCGCGACGGCCGGGAGTGGCGCAGCCCGGCCTTCACGGTCCACACCGGATCCGGCTCGCACGTCGTCTGGGGCTTCACCGCGACACTGCTCGACGGTCTGTTCGACCGGGTCGGGTGGACCGAGCCGTGGGACCACGACCGGGTGGTGGCGCTGCCGGGACGGTGAGTGCGTCGGGCCGTCGACCGCACGACGGACGGGAGGCGCGGTGCCAGCTGGCACCGCGTCTCCCGTCCGTCATCGCGTGACCGCGGGTCAGTCCGCGTCGCGGAGGAACGCCGCGAGCCAGTGCCCGCTCTGCTTGACGGTCCGCTGCTGCGTCTCGTAGTCCACGTGCACGATGCCGAACCGCCGTGAGTAGCCCCAGGCCCACTCCCAGTTGTCCATCAACGACCACGCGAAGTACCCGCGCAACGGCAACCCGGCGTCGACGGCCGCTGCGCACGCTCCGAGGTGTGCGCGGAGGTACGCCGTCCGGTCGGGGTCGACGACCTCACCCTCCGTCCCGACGTGGTCCGGGTCGGGGTACGCCGACCCGTTCTCCGTGATGTACAGCGGCAGTTCCGGCGCCAGGTCGTGCGCCTGCCGCAGGACGTCGACCATGCCGTCCGGGTGGACCTCCCAGCCCATCCCGGTCACCGCTGCCCCGGTCCGGACGAACCGCACCCCCTCGCTGCCGGGGTAGGCGCTCGGCTCCGTGGTGCCAGCCCCGTCGTCGTCGGCCGGCGCCGCCACCGTGTGCCGGCTGTAGTAGTTGATGCCGAGGAAGTCGATCGGCGCGGCGATCCGCTGCAGGTCCTCCGCGGTGGCGTGCTCGGCGAACCACGACGTCTGCCCGAGGTCCTCGAGCACGTCGGCCGGGTAGCTCCCCCGCAACACCGGGTCGAGGAAGAAGCGGTTGCTCAGGCCGTCGATCCGGCGTGCGGCGTCGCGGTCCTCGGCGGAGTCCGACGCCGGACGCACCGAGTACAGGTTCAGCGTCGTGCCGACCCGGGCCTCGGGTCGCGTCGCCCGGACCGCCTCCAGCGCCAGTCCGTGCCCGAGCAGGAGGTGGTGTGCCGCCTGCGCGGACCGGGCTCCCTCGTGCCGCCCCGGTGCGTGCACCCCGCTGGCGTAGCCGAGGAAGGACGAACACCAGGGCTCGTTCAGGGTGATCCAGTCGGTGACCACGTCGCCGAGCTGCTCGGTCACGAGCGCTGCGTACTCGGCGAAGCGTGCGGCGGTGTCCCGTTCGAGCCACCCTCCGCGGTCCTCGAGCGCCTGCGGGAGGTCCCAGTGGTACAGCGTCGCCCAGGGAGTGACGCCCCGCTCGAGGAGCCCCTCGGCGAGCCGCCGGTAGAAGTCGATGCCGGCGGGGTTCACCGGGCCGGTGCCGTCGCCCTGGATGCGCGGCCAGGCGATCGAGAACCGGTACGCGTCGAAGCCGAGGTCGGCGATGAGCGACACGTCCTCCGGCATCCGGCGGTAGTGGTCGTCCGCCGGGTCACCGGTGGACCCGTCGGCGATCGCGCCGGGCACCCGGGCGAAGGTGTCCCAGATGCTCGCGCCGCGGCCGTCCGCCTGCGTCGCCCCCTCGATCTGGTACGAGGCGGTCGCGGCGCCGAGGACGAAGTCGGCGGGCAGGTCGCTCCGACGCATGGTCACTGCACCGCGGACGGGGCGAGCCAGTCGCCGTCGCCGTTCTCGTGGATGGCGATGAGCACGTTGTCGCGCTTGATGCCGAGGGCGGCGAGGCGGTCGACGACGAGGGCGGCGCCGCGCTGCTTCACCTCGGGCGAGTACCCGGTGTAGGCGAGGATCTCGACGAAGACGATGTCCGTCCGGTCCGCCTCGGGGAAGGTGCGGCTGTAGAACAGGTCGCCGGGTTCGTGCAGCTGGAAGACCTGGAACAGGTCGTCGGCGGGCATCCCCCAGCCGTCGGCGAGGGCGGAGTTGATCGCCTCGCTCATCTGCGGTCGGAGGTCGGCGAGGGGGGTGTGCATGTCGATGCGGACGAGTGGCATGTGGGCCTCGGTTTCGTTGGGTCGGTGGTGGCCTGGCGGCCGGTCTGGAGGCTCAGCGCGCGTCCGGCGCGTCGAGCCAGTTGTCGGGGGTGGGGACCAGGTCCTCGAGGGACTCCCAGAAGGCGTCCGGCAGGTCCAGGTCGGCGGCGTCGAGGGTCGGCCGGATGCGTTCCGGCCGGCTGATCCCGACGATCGTGCTGGCGAAGCGCGGATCACGGGTCGAGAAGCGCAGCGCCGCTGCGGCGAGCGTCGTCCCGGCGTCGTGGCAGAGGTCGCGCATCGCCGTGATCGCGCGCAGGGTCGCGGGCGGCGCCGGGCGGTACCCGTACGACGTCGTCCGCCCGGTCTCGTCGGCGAGGATCCCGCCGCCGAGCACGGCGGCGTTGACGACGCCGACGCCGAGTTCCGCGGCCCGGTCCAGGAGCGGTCCGGCGCTCCGGTCGACGACCGTCCAGCGGTTGTGGACGAGCAGGACCTCGAACACCCCGAGGTCGAGCCAGCGGCGCATCTCGTGCACGTTCCCACCGGCGAGACCGATGTGCTCGACCTCGCCCCGCTCCCGCGCGGCCACGAGCGCCTCGAGCGCTCCGCCGGGGCCGGACAGCGCGCCGAAGTCGTGGAACTCCGGGTCGTGCAGGTGCACCAGGGGCAGCGGGGCGATGCCGAGGCGCTCGATGCTCTCGGCGATCGACCGGCGGACGCGGTCCCCGCTGTAGTCGCCGTCCCGCGCGTCCACCTTGGTGATGACGGTGACGTCGTCGGGGACACCACCGGACTCGGCTATCGCGCGCCCGATGCGGGTCTCGCTCCGGCCGTCCGAGTACCCGTTGGCCGTGTCGATCGTCCGGATGCCGCTGCGGAGCACCGCGCCGACGAGCGCGACCGCGTCCGCCTCGGCGACCTCGTGGCCGAAGTTCTCGGGCATGCTGCCCAGCGGGGCCCCGCCCAGGGTGACCGGACTGACGAGCAGCCCCGTGCGGCCGAGGGGTCGGAGGAGACCGGCGCTCATGCCGAGGCGACGATGAACGGCAGACCGTCCGGGTCCGTGCGGACGTCCTGACCGAGCAGGGTGCCGACGGCGAGGGCGACGCTGCCGCCGCCCGCTCCTGCCGCGGGGGCCGACTCGGTCCCGGTCGCTCCGAAGGCCACGGCCGCGAACCCGAGGGCGTCGAGTTGCGGCGTCCGCTCCTGCTTGTCCGCACGGTCGTAGGTGAAGACCTCGAGCGAGCTGTCGCCGGCCCGGAGGAAGGTGATCTCGAAGCCCCGGTCGTCACTCGGCTGGTGGATGCCCGCCATGCGGACGTAGCCGAGCTCGGCGAAGAACTCGGTCGTCCGGTCGATGTCCGCGACGGTCTCGGCCACGTGGTCGAAACGCGGTCGGTCCGGTTCGCCGAGACCCCAGTCCCGGTCCACGGCCTGCTGGTCGTGGACCTCGTGGTACTGCAACGGTCCTTCGACGAGCTCGAGGAGCGTCCCGTCGGGGTCGAAGAAGAACGTGATGCGCACGCCGCCTTCGGCGTTGATCGGCTCGAGGTGGAACGGGACGCCGGCGTCGTGCAACGCGCTGACGCGGGCGTCGAGGTCGGCGACCTTGAAGCCCACGTGCCGGAAGCCGCGCTGCAGGTCGTCGCCGATCCACGTGGACTCCGCCGGCGCGTCGACGCGGGTGAGCACGAAGCGCGCGGTGACGAGGTCGAGTTCGGCCGCGTCGGGCGAGGACGAGATGACGGTCGCGCCGAGGTGACGCGTGTAGAACTCCGCGGACTGCGCGACGTCGCGCACGTTGAGGAGGACGGATTCGATGGCCACGGAAGGGTCCTTTCGTCGGTGAAGCGGGTGCCTTCGTGCCAGGCGGGGGCAACGCTAGTGCCGTCATGAACACTGTGCAACTAAGTCGCGCTTCGCGGCGGCGGAGAGCACGCACCGGCCACACTGTCGGCCTGGGCGAGTTCGTGACAAATAGGTTCGAACTCTTGCGCGGGCGGAGCGGCGTCCGTAGGCTCGCCGCCGAACGGGCACCTCGGTGCACCCCCAGCACAACGACGTGAAGGAAGAACAATGAAGCGAACGCGGATCCTGACCGCCGCGGCCCTCGCCGCGACCGCCGCTCTGCTCATCACCAGCTGCTCCGGGTCCCCGGGGAACGCCGGGGAGGACGTCAAGCCGGCGAAGAAGGGCTCGGTGACGTGGTGGGGGTGGACGCCGGACACACCCGTGGCCGAGCGGTACATCGAGGCCTTCAACGAGCAGTACCCCGACATCGAGGTCACGTACAAGAACTTCGAGAACGTCGACTACCGGAACACGATCACGCCGGCGCTCGACTCCGGCAAGGGCCCGGACGTCTTCGACCTCTCGCCGGCCGGCGGGTCGCCCGACCTGTGGGGGCCCTACGCGCTCGACCTCAGCTCGCTCGCGAAGAGCACGCTCGGTGCCGGGTGGAAGGACGACATCGGCGGTGACTACGTCGAGCAGCTGACCAGCTCGGACGGACGGTTCGTCTCACTGCCGCTGGGCGGGATGTCAGCCGGGTTCCTCTGGTACAACCAGGACGTCCTCGACGAGGCCGGCGTGGATGTCCCCACCGACTACCGGTCGTGGGTGGACACCTGCGAGAAGGTCACCGCGATCGGCAAGACCTGCTTCACGATGGGCGCCGGCGGCAGCGACACGTTCCCGACGGACATGTACCACGCGATCGCGAACTCGGTCGCCCCAGGCTGGTTCATCAAGGCGTCCACCGGCAAGGCGAAGTGGAACGACGCGAACGGCATCGAGGTCCTCCGGATCATCGAGAAGATGCAGGACGACGGGATCATCCCGAAGGACGCCCTCGACGGCCCGCAGTACCCCCTCGCGAACAACGAGTTCATGAAGGGCGACGCGGCCATGGTCCAGATGGGCTTCTGGTACACGCAGTACGCCGGAGCCGACTCGTGCAAGGCCGCGATGGAGGCCGCCGGCGTCAGCAGTCCGAAGTGCTTCGTGCAGCTGCCGGCGGCCTTCCCGGACGTCGCCGGGAAGGGCAACGGTTCCGCGTACTTCAGCGAGGCCGACTACGGGATCGCGATCAACTCGGCGTCCGAGCACATCGGTGCCGCGAAGACGTTCGTGTCCTGGATGACCCTCCACAAGCAGGGTCAGCAGAACGTGGCCAACGCGATCGACCTCCTGCCCGCGGTCAAGGGCGTCAGCCCCGACTGGGACTCCATCCAGCTCGTGGACGAGTCCGTCCAGCGTCCGGCGATCGAGAAGCTCATCGAGGACAGCAGCGAGGCGAGCGAGTCCCGCCAGTGGCAGGCCACCGAGAAGTCACTCGACGCGATCGTCGTCGCGACGCAGCAGGTGCTCGACCCCTCGGTGGACAAGTCGATCCAGGACATCGCCGACGACCAGCAAGCGGCGTCGGTGGCCAGCAAGGTCGGCACGAAGTGAGCCGGGCCGACCGCAGCGGGACGGCGCGATCGTGATCGACACCTCCTCGTCCGTCCGGCCCGGCGTCCGCGCCGGCCGGACGCCGGGGGCCGGACGCCCCCGGCGTCGACGCCCCCTCGTCCTGCCCGGCGGACTCCGCTGGATCCTGCCCGGCTTCGTCATCTCGGTCGGCCTGATCTACTACAGCATCGTCTACTCGGGCTACCTCTCCTTCTTCGACTGGCCCGGCGGTCGGGCACTGATGACGCCGGTCGGCTTCGGCAACTACGTCCAGGCGGTGCAGGACCCCGTGCTGTGGGGCGCGCTGCGGAACACGCTCGTGTACTTCATCGTCGTGTTCGCGGTACAGGTCGTCGGCGGGACGCTCTTCGCAGCCGCGATGCACTCGTCGATCCGCTTCGCCAACGTCTACAAGGTGCTCGTGGTCATCCCCGTGGTGGTCGCGCCGGCCACCCTCGCGCCGGCGCAGCTGCAGGTCTGGCAGAGCGACGGCACCGTCAACCACGTCCTCGGATGGCTCGGACTCTCCGGACTCGAGCAGTCGTGGGTCGGTCAGTCGACCACGTCCCTGGTCGTCGTCGTCCTCGTCGGCTGCTGGGGCGCGGTGGGGTACGGCTTCATCCTGCTCTACGCGGGGATGGCGCAGGTCGACCCGGAGCTCGTCGAGGCCGGTCGACTGGACGGTGCGGGGAACCTCCGCGTCCTCTTCTCGATCGTCATGCCGAGCCTCCGACCCGTGATCGTGTCCCTCGCCATCCTCAACTTCATCACCGCCCTGAAGTTGTTCGACAACCCCTGGCTCATCACGCAGGGCGGACCGGCGCACTCGTCGGAGTTCCTCGGCACGATGATCTACGCCGAGACCGCGAGCAGCGACCGGAACCTCGGGTTCGCCTCCGCCCTGTCGATCCTCGTCCTCGTGATCGCCGTCGCGGTGTCCGTCCTCATGCAGATGCGCGGACGCGAACGCGTCGCGCGACCCGTGCGCCGTCGCAAGGAGACCTCCGGTGTTTGAGACCCGTTCCCGACGATCCAGGATCGTCCTCCAACTCGTCCTGACGCTCGCCGTCGTGCCGTTCGTGGTGCCCCTCATCGCGATGCTGCAGACGAGCTTCGAAGGCGCCGGCTGGCGGAACTACCTCGCGGTCGTGCAGGTCCCCGGCTTCCCGAAGTTCTTCCTCAACACGATCGTCATCGCCGCCGCGTCGATGGTGATCGTCTACCTCGCCACCCTCATGGCGGCGTTCGGCTTCTCGAAGTTGCGGGTCCGTGGCAAGGAGGTCTACTTCTGGCTCATGATGGCGGCGCTCACGTTGCCCGAGGTCGTCCTGATCGCTCCGCTCTACACGACGGCGGTACGGCTCGGGCTGTTGGGCACGTACTGGTCGGTGATCCTGCCGATCGCCGCGCTGCAGATCCCGTTCACGGTGCTCATCGCCCGTGGGTACGTCGACGGGATCCCGGACGCACTGTTCGAGGCGGCGCGGATCGACGGCGCGAGCACCTGGCGCGTGTTCTGGTCCATCCTCGTCCCGCTGTCCCGACCGATGGCGGTGGCACTGATGATGCTGGTGCTCATCTACGCCTGGAACTCGTACCTGCTGCCGAAGGTCTTCCTCATCGACGACGGGCTGGGGGTGGTCACGCAGCTGCCCGAGTTCTTCCGACGGCAGTACAACGACGACACCCCGAAGATCCTCGCCGCGTCCGTGATCACCGCGATCCCGACGATCGTCGCCTACATCGCGCTCCAGCGGCAGTTCGAACGGGGGATGGCGGCCGGTGCACTCAAGTAGGCGCACCCGTGCGCGCCTCGAGCCGGTGCACGATCCGGCAGACTGCTGTCCTGCGGTGCCGTCCCCGGTGCCCACGCATCGGACCGGACGACGGGAGGGACCCGCATGAGCCACCAGGGAGCCTCCATCGGGCTCGTCATCCGGCAGGGGCACGACCGTGACCCGGTTGCCGGAGCGGTCGTCCGGGCCATCGCCGGCCCGCTCGTCGCCGCGGGGAAGCGCTTCGTGACCCGGTCCGTGGCGGACGAGGACGCGGAGCTCCGGGTCTACCGCCTCTGGGCGCGGACCGGAGGGGTCGCCGGCGTGATCCTGCTCGAGGTGTCGCGCGACGACCCGCGCCCGGCGCTCCTCCGGCAGATCGACATGCCCTTCGTGGCGCTCGCTCCGTCGACGCTCCCGGTCGACTTCCCGGCGGTGGTCGTCGACCGTGCAGCGTCGTCCGCGGCCCTCGCGGCGTACCTCGACGGCTACCCCGCCGAGCGCCGCGTCTCGGTGACGGGCACGGCACCCGCCGAACCGTTCGGGGACGAGCTCGGACCGGACGACACCGTCACCGAGGTCGTCCGGACGGACGACGTCGTCGGGACCTGCCTCCGGATCGGCGCAGGAGCCGACGGGAGCGGTCGGACGGTCCTCGTCGTCGACGGCGACCACGACGCGGTCGCGGTGCTCACCGGTCTCCGGGAGGCGGGCATCCGCGTCCCGGAGGACGTCGCGCTCATCTGCCGGAGCGACTCGCTCGTCTGTCAGAGTGCGAGCCTCCCGATCACCGCGATCGACCGCCGTGGTCGGGAGATCGGAGCCGTGCTCGGCGAGGCCGCCGTGCGGGCCGTCGACGACGCGGTCCTGCCAGCGGTCGCGATGCCCGCTCCGGTCGTCGTGCCCCGGGAGACGACGTGACCGGCCGGCGGCTGGGCCCGTCCTCGGCGGCCACCCGGAGCGCCGTGCTCGACATGGTGCGCTCGGGCCGGACCGTCACCCGCGCAGAACTCGCAGCACGGTCCGGCTTGACGCCGACGTCCATCACGCGCATCGTGAAGACCCTCCTGGACGAGGGACTCGTCGTGGAGGTCGGTTTCCTCGACTCCACCGGCGGCAAACGGAGCAGCCTGCTCGAGCTCAACACCACCGGACGGTTCGCCGTCGGGGTGTCCCTCGACGCCGGCCGACTCACCTACGTGGTCACGGACCTGGCCGGTGCGGTCGTCGGTCGTCTGGTGTCGCCGGGCATCGAGCAGGACGCGCCCGGTGAGGACGTCGTGCGCATCGCCCGCGAACTCGGGCAACTCCTCGTGCAGCTGGACATCCCCCTCGAGTCCGTCGTCGGCGTCGGGGTCGCCGGAGCCGGCCTCGACCTCGGCGCCGGAGCGGAACGGCACTCCCTCACGGCGACGGAGTGGGAGTCCTTCGCGTTGCCCGAGGCGCTCGAGCCCCGCATCGGCCTCCCCGTCGTGCGTGACAACGACGCTGCGTGCGCCGCCCTCGGCCAGTACTGGGCCGGGCGGGTGCCGTCCACGCAGGACTTCGCGACGCTCTACATGTCGAACGGCTTCGGTCTCGGCATCATGGTCGGCGGCAGCATCGCGCGGGGAGCGTCGTCGAACGTGGGTGAGATCGGTCACACGATCGTCGACATCGACGGGCCGGAGTGCTGGTGCGGCGCACGCGGGTGCCTCGAGATGCTCGCGGCACCGCGGGCCGTCGTGGCCGCAGCAGACGCGGACCTCGCCGCACGCCTCGGCCTGACGGGTGACGCCCAGCGCTTCCGTGTCGACTTCGACCGGATCGCCCAGGCAGCCGCGCAGGGCGACGTCGACTGCCACGCACTGATCCAGCGATCAGCGCGCTACCTCGCTGCGGCGGCGCTGTCGGTCGTGAACGTCCTCGACCTCGACCGCATCGTGCTCGCCGGCCCCGGCTTCGCGGAGGCCGGCGCGATCTACGTCCGGGAGATCCGACAGCAGGTCGAGCGGTTCGCCCGCACCCGGGGCATCCACGGGGTCCTCGTCGAACTCGCCGACCCCGGACTCGACGCCGCCGCTGGCGGCGCTGCGAGCCTGGCCCTGCAACACGCACTCACACCGCACGCGGTCCGGTCCGGCGGCTGGTAGCCGGGGCCACCGCACGACGGACGGGAGGCGCGGTGCCAGCCGGCACCGCGCCTCCCGTCCGTCACCGGACCGAGTCGGTCAGCGACGCCACTTGTCGAGGATGCCGGCCTTCGACCGCTGCTGCTCCCCCTGCTGCGCACCCATGACGAGGAGCACGCCGGTGAGGGCCGGGGTCGCCCACTGCAGGATCTTCTGCTGCCGCTGCGCCGCCTTGAGCGTGCCCGACGCGTCGGCGCTCGGCTCGGTGGTGCCCTCGGCGCCCTCGCGGGCGTGCTCGGCCATCTTCTTGCCGACCGAGGCCGACCAGAAGGTCGTGACGAGGGCCGCACCGGTCAGCACGAGCTTGATGCCCGTGTTCGTGCGGGCGCCCTGCTGCACGCCGAGGCGGTCGCGGTTGGCGACGATGAGGCCGATGCCGCCGATGCCGTGCACCGCGAGCGCGGCGAGCTGCACCGGTGCCCACTTGCCCCAGCCGACGCTCGACAGGGTGAGGCGCTCGACGGGGTCCTTCGCGCCGGCGGCGGCGCCGTTCAGCCCGGTGGCACCCATGAGGTTGCCGCCGAACCAGGCGGCGAGGCCGAGGTCGTGCATGCTGCGGATGAGGGTGTTGTTCTGGGACATGGGAGTCGCTTCCTGGTCGGTGGCGCTGGCGCGGCGAGGCGGTCGGCCGCGCGGGGGCGGGCAGCAGCGCGAGGCCGTGCCCGCGGCGGGGTCCGGGTGCAGATCGCGTTCCGGGTCGCTCCGTCGTGTGTCCGCGACGGTACGCGTCGGCGGTCCGGTGTCGGCTCAGGTCCGCGGCGTGCGTGGCCGGGTCACGACGGACGGGAGGCACGGTGCCCGCCCGCCACCGTGCCTCCCGTCCTGATGCGGCAGCCGGTCAGGCGCCGTGTGCCGCTTCGGCGACGGGCTGCCACTCGCGCCACGTCGCGAGGCGCGACTCGTAGTCACGCTCCGCGATGCCGAGCGGGGCCTTGCCGAAGAACACCCGGAGCGGGGGCTGCTCGGCGTCGACGACCTTCAGGATCGCGGCCCGCGTGGCCTCCGGCTTGCCCGGGTCGGCCGCCGAGGGGCGCTTCGCCGCGGCCTCGCGGACCTCGGCGTAGGCCGGGTTCTCCTCGCTGTGCTTCGAGGACGGGCCGGACCAGTCGGTGGAGAACCCGCCGGGCTCGATGAGGGTGACGGAGATGCCGAAGCCCGCGACCTCCTGGGCGAGCGACTGCGACAGGCCCTCGAGTGCCCACTTCGACGCGTGGTAGGCGCCGACCGTCGGGAACGCGCTGATGCCGCCGATGCTCGACACCTGGATGACGTGCCCGGAGCCCTGCTCGCGCATGATCGGCAGTGCCGCCTGGGTGACCCACACGGCGCCGAACAGGTTGGTCTCGAGCTGGGCGCGGAGCTCGTCCTCGCTGAGTTCCTCGACCATGCCGAAGTGGCCGAAGCCGGCGTTGTTGACGACGACGTCGAGCGACCCGAAGAGCTCCGCGGCACGGGCGACGGCATCGCGGTCGGCGTCCCGGTCGGTCACGTCGAGCCGGAGCGCGAGGAACGTGTCCGGGTACTGGTCGACGAGGTCCTGCACGTCGTCGAGGTTGCGCGCCGTGCCGGTGACGGAGTCGCCGCGTTCGAGTGCTGCTTCCGCCCACTCGCGGCCGAAGCCCTTGGATGCTCCCGTGATGAACCAGGTCTTGCTCATGTGTCCTCCAGTCGTGTGACCGGGCCAGTCAACGCCGCGGCCGGTCGGTGCGCGTCGATGTCCGGATCCGAATGCAGTGTGCGCGGCGTCAGACCGACGCCTCGGTGCCGTGTCGCTTCCCGACGACCACGTCGACGATCCCGGCGACCAGCGCCACCGCGACGAACCCGAGCGACACCGCGAGCCCGAGCGGCAGGCCCTGCGCGTAGTCGCCGCGCGAACTCGCGAGCGTGGAGTAGAACACGCTGCCGACCGCCGCGATGCCGATCGCGGAGCCGACGCGGGCGCCGACCTGGATCAGCCCGCCCGCCGATCCGCCCTGCTCGACCGGCACCTCGGAGAGCGTGAGGGTCTGGTTCGGGGAGATGGTGAGCCCGGACCCGATGCCGGCGACGAGCAGCGGCAGGACGAGCCACCACCCCAGGTCCGACTCGAAGTGGTTCGCGACCACCCAGACGACCGCACCGAGCCCGATGAGGACGAGGATCGTCCCGATGACGATGAGCTGCCGACCGAAGCGGTGCACGACGCGGCCGCCGACGGTCGAGGCGATGCCCGAGCCGATGGCGAACGGGATCGACGCCAGTCCGGCCATCAGCGCGGAGTAGTGCAGGCCGGACTGCAGCGCGAGCGTCAGGACGAAGAACAGCGGGGTGAAACCGGCGAAGTACACCGTCGCCAGACCGACGCCGAGCGAGAACGACCGGCGGCGGAACAGCCGCAGGTCGACCACGGGCTCCTTCGTCCGCCCGTAGTGCCGCTCCCACAGGACGAACAGCACGCCGAACACGACGGCGACGACGATGAGCCACCACTTCGCGTTCCCCTTCCACTCCTGCGACTGCACGAACGGCAGCAGCAGGGCGACCACGGCGGCACCGAGGAGCACGATGCCGACGGGGTCGAAGTCGTGCTTCTTCCCCCGCTCGTCCCCGTTCGGTGCGGGCAGGTACCGGAAGGCCAGGAGGATCGTGACGAGTCCGACGGGCAGGTTCACGAAGAAGACGAACCGCCAGCCGTTCTCGGTGCCGAACGCCGTGATGAGCAGACCGCCGATCAGGGGGCCGATCGCGGTCGCGATGCCGACGGTGGCGCCGAAGAGTCCGAACGCGGTGCCGCGCTCCTTGCCGCGGAACAGCTGCTGGATGAGCGCGGTGACCTGCGGCGTGAGCAGGCCGCCGGCCAGGCCCTGCAGCAGACGGGCGACGACCAGGACGATGCCGTTCGGTGCGAAGCCGCAGAGGGCGCTCGCCAGGGTGAACAGGCCGACCCCGATGACGAACATCCGACGTCGGCCGGTGGCGTCACCGAGTCGTCCACCGGGCACGAGCAGCAGGCCGAAGGACAGCGCGTACCCGGACAGGATCCACTGGACCGCCTCGGGCGTGGTGCCGGGCAGCCCCGTCGAGATGGACTGCAGCGCGACGTTCACGATCGAGACGTCGAGCAGGACGATGCCCCCGCCGAGCAGGCAGATGACGAGCGCCTTCCAGCGGTTCGGGTCCGGCTGGTCGCCGGAGCTGCGGTCGTCGGTCTGCGCGGGCTTCGACGCATCGGCGGGCGCAGCGTGGTGCGCCGTGTGGTGGGCGACGGACGGAGCCGCATCGGGCTCGGCGGGTCTGCGGTGTTCGGCTGTCATGACGCCCTCACGGTAGGCGCGTCACGGTGCGGGGTCCGCAGGGAGGACGTTTCCTGTCCACACCCCGGCGCTGTCACAGCCGTCCGTGAACGAGCGCTCAGCCCCACCGGTGTGACGACGGGCGGGACGCGCCCCCCAATGGCCGCTTCCCGCCCGTCGTCGGTCAGTCGCAGACGGTCTGCGGCAGCTGCGACTCGTCCCCGATCCGGATGCCGACCACGGTCTCCCCATCGATGCCCGTCTCGAAGGTGATCGTCCCGCTGGCGCTGGACGCCTGCCAGACGGACCACTGACCGGAGGCTGCCGGGTTCGCCGGGCGGAGGTCGTGGTACTCGGATCGGAGTTGTGTGAGCGTCGCACCGCGGCCGAAACCCCCCGTGGTCCTCGGGCCGGGCCGTGACGGGTCGGGGAGATCGGCCGTCGGGTCGGCGCCGATGACCCGGACCATGCGGACGACGTTCCCGAGATCGGAGAGGACCTCGATCTTCGTTCCGTCATCCCAGGTCCAGACGCCCTGACCCGGAGCAGGGCACGCGTCGTCCACCCGCGGCCGGACGGAACCGGAGCCGAGGTCGTCGACCTCATCGTCGAACTGCCCGCCGAGGGCGACCGGTCCGACCTCGTTCCCCGAGATGGTCCACGTCGACGGGTCGTCCAGCACGAATGCGCCCCTCGTCGGCGTCGGCGTCGGTGTCGGTGTCGGGACGGGAACCGGGACCTCCTGGACCGGTGCCGCTGCTGGGGTGCTCGGTACGGCCGGCGCTGTGGGGCTCGGCGTGGAGGTGGGTGCGGGCTCGGCGAAGGGCTGCGGGATCATCCCGAGGGCGACAGCCCCGCTCGTGGCGCCGAGGCCGAGCAGCGCGATCACGCCGATCGCGATGCCGGCACGTCGGCCGCGACGACGCGGTGCGGGGCGACGGTCCTCGGCGCGGTCGAGGACCGTGTGCTTCATCGAGACGAGCATCCGCTGCAAGTCGTCTCCGCTGGGGGGCTCAGTGTTCATCGTGCATCACCGCCTTCTTCAGTCGTGCGCGCGAGCGGGAGACCCGCTGGGTGACCGCCCCGACGCTGAGGCCGAGGATCTGCGCGGCCTCGGCGTAGGAGTGGCCCTCGAGCAGGCACAGCTCGCAAATGCGTCGGTCGATGGGTGCCAGTGCTGCGATCTCGTCGCGGACCCAGCGCAGGCGTTCGCGGGCCTCGTCGGCACCCGGATGCGCCGCGAGCTCCTCGGGGAGCTCGTCCCCGCGGTTCTTCGCCGAGCGTCGGGCCTGGTTGCGGGCGTGGTTGCGGCACACCACGAGCAGCCACGGCAGCAGCGCACTCGTGGCCAGGTCGAGCCCGGCAGCCTTCTGCCAGAGCGTGAGGAAGGTGTCCTGCACGAGTTCCTCGACGTCCTGTCGGCTGTCGGCCAGCGCCCACGCGTAGCGCGTCAGGGTCGGCGCGAACCGGTCGAACGCGTCGGCCAGCGCCGTCCGGTCCCCGTCCGCGAGCCGACGAGCCAGTGCTGCGTCGGCTTCGGTGTCGTCATCCACTGATGCCCCCTCTCACCTGGAAGTGTCCGGGACGGCGCGATCCTGACGAGCAGTTCCGAGCTCCGGCGTGTCGGTGCCGTCACGGTGGTGCTGCCGAGGTTGCTGTTCGGTCTCGTTCCGGCGGACCGCGGCCGATCCGCGGGCACTGCACCGCAGAGTGAGGTGCATGGACACCTGGGACATCGGCGACACCGTCGGACTCATCGGCCGGAGCTTCCTCTGGATGGCCGCGGTGACCGTCCCTGTCGGCACGGCGGCCGTCCCCGCGATCGTCGCCGTCACCAGTGGCACCGCTCCCGACGCTCTCTCATGGGTGTGGTGGAGCCTCCTGTTCGTCGTCGTCACCGACGCGCTGGCTCTCCTCGGCGCCGTCCTGTCCGCGCCGTTCACGCACCTGCTCGGCCGGGCACTGCAGCGGGTGCGCTCCCGCGCGGTCCACACGACAGCACACGCGGCACTGGCCGGCGCGCTCGGCGCGGTGACGTCGTCGCTCGCCATGGCGTGGTGGATGTCGGGCGCCGACCCGTCGCTCTCCCTCGGCATCGCGATCGCTGCCGGAGCCGCTGCAGCGATCGCGACGTGGCGTCGGATCGGGCCGCGTCGGGACCGGTCCGTCGACGACGACACCGACGCCCTCGCCGACGCGCACGCGGTGGTGGTCGACCGATGACGACACGTGTAGACGCGCATCGGAGGCAACCCGACGTCGGCGCGCTGATCGCGATCCTCCTGGTCGTCGCCTGGTGTGCCGTCCTCGTCACCACCGGCGCGCTCGGCCCGCAGCGCGACACCCCGCCGTCCCTGTTCGACCAGGCCGGCGGGCAGCTGTCGACAGCGGCGGCCGGCGCCAGCGCGACCCTGCAGGCCTTCGTGTTGATCGGCTCGCTGCCCGTCTCCGTCGTCGCACTGTGGATCTCGGTGCGGTCGCTGCGGAGGTGGAGGCAGCCGGTGACGGCCGTCGTCGCGACCACCGTCTCGAGCCTCGCGACCCTGGTCGGCATCGGTCTCGCGTGGATCGGGTTCGGGACGTTCGTCTTCTCCTCGTGACGCTGTCCGGCGCCGAGCCCGCCCCGGTCCCCCGCTAGCCTCGGCGCATGGCTCCGAGGAACACCGAACTGACGCTGACGACCGCCCGCCTGAGCATCGAGCCGCTCGCGGAACGTGACATCGACGCCTTCACGGAGTACCGACGTGACCCCGATGTGGCTCGGTTCCAGTCGTGGGACACCGACTACTCCCGGGCGGACGCCGAGCGCCTGGTCACCGATCAGCCCGACGGGCGGCTCCCGTCGTCCGGGTCCTGGCTGCAGCTCGCCGTCCGCGAGACCGGGTCCGACGTGCTCCTCGGCGACCTCGCGCTGCACCGCCTCGAGGACCAGCCGGACACCTTCGAGGTCGGCGTGACCCTGGCGCGGTCATCGCGGGGCCGCGGGATCGCAACCGAAGCGCTGGCGGCTCTGCTCGACCACCTCTTCGACGACGAGCACGCCCACCGGGTCGTCGCGTTCTGTGATCTGCGCAACGTCGCGGTCGCACGGCTGTTGACCCACTCGGGATTCCGACAGGAGTCGAGGCAGGTCGACGCCGACTGGTTCAAGGGCGCGTGGACCACGCTCGACGGCTACGCGCTGCTCGCCCGCGAGCGCAGCGGGGTGGCAGGGAGCGGCACCCGCCCCTGAGGGGCACTGGCCCCGCCTGCCGCACCCGCGCCTCCCGGCCGAGCACCCCGTCTCACGGTGGCCTGCTCCAGCGCGGCCTCCGCGCGCTCCTCACTGCCCGCCGCAAGCCCGCGGTTGATCCGGCCGCGCGACGCCAGCCAGATGCCCACGCCGGCCAGGACGACCAGGACGACCAGGGCCTCGGTGAGGGTCAGCGCCCAGATGATCCCCGCGAGTCCGAACCACAGGTCGCCGAGCAGGACGATCGAGATGAACAGGATCCCCTGCGCCATCGACATCACGATCGCCGGGGTGACGAGCAGAGCGGCCTGGAACAGCGAGGTGACGAGCCCGGTGAACCCGTTGACGACGGTCGCGACGAGCTGGGCGACCAGGACCGTCAGACCGATGGCCAGCACCGAGCCGCGAGGTCCCGTGGCTGCGAGGACCCACATACGCAACCCGTGGTCCCACGGATGTCCCCGGATCGTCCCGATGTGAGACTGCTCCTCCTGCCACCGAACACGATCGAGGGAACCCGATGCCCACCGAACCCCGCGCCACCGCCCTCGGCGGCCCTGTCCGGCACGGGCGGCAGCGCCGCCGTGGTCTCGTCCTGCCGACCATCGGCGGTGCCCTCACGATGGCACTGCTCCTGACCGGTGGCTACGCGGCGTGGTCGTACGAACAGCTCGACTCGAGCCTCACCAAGGTGCACGTCGCGCAGTCCGCTGCGGACGGCTCCACGGTCGAGGACGCGGCCGACGACGCCGACGGGAAGGCACAGAACATCCTGCTCATCGGGGACGACCACCGCCCGGCCGACGCCACGCCCCAGGAACTCGCCGAGCTCAGCACCCAGCTCGACGACGGCGCGACCAACACCGACACCATGATCGTGCTGCACATCCCCGCGGACGGCGGTAGCGCGACGATGATCTCGTTCCCCCGCGACTCCTGGGTCCCCATCCCCGGCCACGGCACCTTCAAGTTGAACAGCGCGTTCTCCGACGGAGCCGCGGACGGCGGCGGTGACGCCGGCGGGATGAAGCTCCTCATCCAGACCATCGAGAACACCAGCGGCCTCACCATCGACCACTTCGTGCGAGTGTCGCTCCTGGGCTTCTACCAGCTCGTCAAGGCGCTGGGGCCGATCGACGTCTGTCTGAACCAGGCGGCCCACGACACGAACTCCGGCGTCGACCTGCCCGCGGGACGATCGACCCTGAACGCGTCCCAGGCCCTGTCCTTCGTCCGGCAGCGTGACGGGCTGCCGCGCGGTGACCTGGACCGCGAGGTCCGACAGCAGTACTTCCTCTCCCAGGAGGCCCGGGAGGCGTTGTCGGCGCGCACGCTCCTGAACCCGGTGAAGGTCGCGGACCTGCTGCACGGCGTCGGCGACGCGGTGCAGGTCGACGACACACTGAGCATCCCCGACCTGGTCTCGACGTTCAGCCACATCGATCTGTCCGCCATCCGCTCGACCACGATCCCCACGGCCGGCACCCCGACGATCGACGGGTACGCGACGGTGGCCGTCGACTTCGCCGCCATGCCCGCCTTCATCCAAGACATCGTCGGGCCGCCTGCCGCGTACACCGCTGCGTCGGCAGCTGATCCCTCGACCGTGCACGTCTCGGTCCTGAACGGCGCCGGGACCCCGGGCGGTGCCACGACGGCGTCGAACGCGCTGACCGCGAAGGGATTCGTCGTCGGAGCGCCCGGCGACGCCCCGAGCACCAGCACGACCGTCATCGAGTACCCCGCGGGAGCGGAAGCGCAGGCGAAAGCGGTCGCAGCGGTCGTGCCCGGCGCCACGCCGGTCGTGTCGACGACGGTGAGCGGGATGACGCTCGTCCTCGGCACCGACGGGCACACCGTCTCGACACCTGCACCGGCACCGGCTGGCGGAGCGAGCAGCACGCCGGCAGCAGCACCCTCCGCTGCGAGCCACGCAGCCGAACCCGCACCCGCACCGTCGAGGCCGGTCGGCGACGCGTATGGGGCGAAGGGCACCTGCATCAACTGACCGGCACGGGTCGACGCGGAGGGACCACCGCCTCCCGTCCGGCCGTTCCTCGGTGCCGGCCGTTCCTCGGCGCCGGCCGTTCCTGGGTGCCAGCCGTTCCTGGGCTCCGGCCGGGGTCGGCGGGGCAGGATCGGCACCGGCGCGGCAGGAGCCGCGCCGCGTTCGCCACCCGACAGGAGCAGCACCATGGACGACGGATCCCCGGCCTCCGGGACACCAGCCGACGACAGCGACGCGGTCCTCGTCGTCGGGGCTGGCGGCGTCGTCGGGCGCAGCGTCGTGGAGCACTTCGCCCGCAGTGGTGTCCGCACGCGAGGTGCCAGTCGCCGCGCTCCGCAGGGCCCCGTGTCCGGCTGGGACCACCTGCCCGTCGACCTGTCCGACGCGGACGCAGCGGTCGACGGACTCCGGCTGGCCGCCGACACCACGCGCCTCGCGTTCGCCGCCTACGTGGAGCACGCCGATCTCGCCGAGCAGATCGCCCCGAACGTCGCGCTCCTCGAGAACACGCTCGACGCCCTGGATCGGCTCGATGCACCACTCCGCCACGTCACCCTCTACCAGGGCATGAAGTACTACGGCGCACACCTCGGCCGGTTCAGGACACCGGCGAAGGAGGACGACCCGCGACTCATGGTCCCGAACTTCTACTACGACCAGGAGGACCTGCTCCGCGAGCGCGCGGCGTCCCAAGGGTTCGCGCTGACCGTGCTCCGCCCCGAGGCCGTGATCGGGTACGCGCAGGGCACGCCCATGAACCTGCTCATGGCGATCGGGACGTACGTCAGCATGACGAAGGAGCTCGGGCTGCCGCTGCGGTTCCCCGGCGCCCGCACCACCTACGACGGCATCTTCTACCAGATGACGGACGCCGAGCTCCTCGCCCGCGCCACCGACTGGGCGGGCACGACCCCCGCTGCGGCCGGAGAGGCGTTCAACGTCACGAACGGTGACGTGGTGCGCTGGAGCCACCTGTTCGAGCGCCTGGCCGACCACCACGGCCTCGACCTCGCCGAGCCGCAGTCGATGGAACTCGCACAGGTCATGCCCTCCCGCGAGGACCTGTGGCAGCGGATGGTGGAGCGGCACGGGCTCGTCGCCACGCCCTACGCCGACCTCGTCGACTGGCGGTTCGCCGACATGATCCTGAACTCGACGTGGGACAACGTCTCCTCCCTCATCAAGATCCGGCAGGCCGGGTTCGGGGAGTGCCACGACTCGGCGGACCGGCTCGTGGAGCTCCTCGACGACCTGGGGCGGCGCCGGATCCTGCCCGTGCCGACCCAGTGAGCGCACCCCGCGATCATCGTCCGGAGGGATCCTGCGCTGAGGCGTTCACCCAGCAGGCGTCAGTGCCGAAGCGACGCGCTCCGCGATCGTGCTCTGCACGATGATCGCGCCGCGGGTCGTTTCCAGCCGAACTCCCGTGCCCGCGGACGTCGCGAGCACGCGGGCCCCTTGAGAACGTCGGATTCCCACACCACCGAGGCGTACAGGATCGATCGCCACCACGGTCGCTCGCCGTATCTCCGCGAGTTCGAACGCGACCTTGAGGAACGGGAAGAACGAGATGCGGACCGTTCCGCCGGTCACGAGGATGGTGATCCGCGCGACCACCCCCGACAAGCCCGCCAGGAAACCGACCAGCGTGGCGACGAAAGTCTCGGCGTCGAAGCCGGTGACTGCGTTGGTGATGATGATCCCGCCAGCGAGAGCGCCGACCGCGGTCCCGAGCACTCGGACTGCGAATGGTGCTGCGATGCGATCGCGTAACTCAATCTGCGTGCTGTCGAGCGACAAACCAGTCTCGCTTTCTCGGGAAGATGTCTCCGTAGGAGGCGTTCGTAGGGACCAGGTGCAGGAGGAGCGCAGCCGCCATCACCAGCGAGAACGAGGTGATGCCCATGACGAGCACGATGGCGCCGTGGAGGATCAGCCCGAGCACGAGGAGACAGCGCCGGACCCTGGGAGCGAAGAGCGGTCCCATGGCGAGGACGAACTCGAGTGCGATGACCAGGAAGGTCGCGGGACCAGCGATGAGCGGCGCAATGGTCGCCGCCTGGATCACCGGAGCGAGCAGCGGCCCCGGACCGAAGGTCGGACTGCGGAGCCAGTAGTAGAGCGCGGTCCCGTTCGCCCACTCCGGTACCGCGAGCTTTCCGACGGATGCCTCGAGGTAGACGACGAAGATCTGCGATCGAACGAGCGCCCATCCCACGAACGCCAGGCTGCCGCGTCCTGCAGCACATCGATCCGATGTTCTACTCGACCACGAGGTCCGGCGCCAGTCCGTGCAGCTGAGCGGAAGCAGCAGAAGGCCGAGGATCCCGTAGAGCTGGTCGCCCCCGTCGCCCAACGTCATCGTCACACTCGCGCTCACGATCAAGTAGGCCGCCGGTACGGCCGTGAGCCACGGGAGAACGCCACTGGCGAAGACCAGAAGGCACGAACCTGCAAGAACGCGAGCGACGTCGAGGTGTTGATCGAACAAGCAGAACAACGCCCAGCCGTTGTACGAGTCACAGACCGGCACTTCCGGCTGAGCAGTGCTGACCGTGAACAGGATCCATGCGGGGTTCATGAGCAGAGTCAGCGCCATCCCGGCGTAGAGCACACTTCTGGCAACTCCGAGCCCCGCTCCCCACGGGTAGGGGATCGTCCACCTTCTGCGATCAGGCATGTCGGCAACGCACCTCGAGCGCGATCGCCTCGCTGACGTATGTGCCTTCGTTGGAGATGTACCGCCACTCCCAGGGCGTCGGCTTCGTCGCTGCCAGAACGACGTTGCCGCAGAGCGTGGGATGGGGAAGCGGATTCAGGACGGACTGCCGTCGCTGACCGCTGACGCACTGCGGCAGATCCCTGCCATCGCACTCCCGCCATGCTTTCCTCGGGATCCCGGTGAGGACGGACGCCATCTCCACGCCCTGCCGACGCCCCTCCCGGCTCAATCCGCCGAGGAAGCGGAGCTGCGCGTTCGACAGACCCGCTATCTGGACCCATCGTCCGCCGTCATGGGTGTACGCGGTCGGGGTCGCTGAGCGAGCGGGCTTGGTGAAGAAGGCCCAACCTTGCGGAGCGATCCGGGAGAACAGAGCTCCGACGTCACCCTGCGCGGGCATCTGCACCGCGGCCGTTCCGCCGAGCCGACCTGCCAGCAGGTAGCTCGCGAACAGGACCGCGACGAGGAGCCCACAGGCCGTCACGGTCCGAGATGCTCTCCAGCGACGGACTCGATCATCGAGCACGGAAGATGTCGATCGCCTTGGCGGTCAGCAGGTCTTCGAGAGCCTGGCCGGTCGCACCTGTGGCTCGTCGGATCGCGTTCTCGCCGGCGACCTTGGTCGAGCCCACTGCCACAGTGGACGCGAGCGCCAGGACGCCGACCCCCACCGCCGCGACGGTGACCACGAGCACGGCGCCAGCGACCACCCAGACCAGCACGCCGCAATCCGTCCCGATCTCGCCGGGTACGTACGTCGACGAGGCGGCCGGAGCATGACCCGTCAGACCCTGCAAGGTGGGCATGCTCGGGAGTTCGGCTCCGAGCTCGGACATGGCCGTCTGAACTGCGATGGGATCGCTGGCTTGTAAAGCCTTCATCAGGGCTGCCGTCTGTTCAGGCACCCGTTGCTCCAACTCCGACACGACAGAACGAGCGATCGCGGCGGCTCTGGGCTCGGCCAGTGCCTTCTCGAGGGCAGAGGACTGCTCAGCCGAGAGCGGCCCGAGCGCCCCAGTGCGAAGCAGCTCTTCGCCGAAGCTGCCCTGCATGAAGAGCAGCCCCTCGAGGACCTCCGTCATCGACCAGGCTGTTGCACGAGACGGAGCGAGAGTGGAAGTGGCGTGAGCAGAGGGCGCCTCGGGCGCCGTCACGCCCGCGCTGAGCGCACCGATGACGACAGCAGCAGCGCCGACATGAGCAAGCCCGGAGTGCAGTTTCATGCCGCTAACATACTGGTATTCAGATACCTGTCAAGAACCGTCCATGCGGCCCGTTCCGTCCGAGGACACCGCGCCTCCTTCCCGACCCGCCGCGTCCTGGACAGCGCCGTCACCACCCGGGAGCATGAACGCCGTGGACCACCTCGTCGACCTCGATGCGCTCGCCCTGCTGCTACGCCCGCACCTGGACGACTGGGCGCGATCCGCCGCCGTCGGTCCTCTGACGTGGCGCGACGAGGACGCCGCGTGGCCACAGCCCATCGAGCGCCACCGCTCCCGTGTGTCGTCGCCGGAGTCGCTGGGTCTCCGGCTGTGGCGGGGCTCCGACGAACTCGAGCTCGTCGTGTGGACCGGTGGCTGGGCCGACGCGGACCGCTTCGTCGACGGCCGGCTGGAGGCGACCGCTCCCGACTTCACGGACGCGGACTCGGCGTACGCCGCGGTCGTCGACCTCGTGGCGGAGTTCCTCCACGCTGCCGGAGTCGATCCGGCCTGACGCCGGTGGCCCACCGGACGCGTTGCCCCTCAGGAGCCACAGGGCAGCCTGCCTGAACGCACGCGAACGGGGCCTCCCCTGGGCCGACGCCGCCGCGGTACGCTCCGGCACGTGGGGAGTCGGGGGATCTACGTCGAGACGGTCATCGACGCGCCACTCGAACGCATCTGGGACGCCACGCAGGACCCGGAGCAGCACGTCCGGTGGGACGTCCGCTTCTCGGAGATCATGCCCGAGCCCGCCGATGACGACGGCGTGACGCGGTTCACCTACGTCCGCCGGTCCCTCGTCCACGACGTCCACGGCACCGGCGTCAGCCTCGGCGAGCGCCGCCGTCCGGACGGCTCGCGTACGTCTGCCCTCCGCTTCGCGACCGCCAACCGCCTTTCCCCCATCCGCGCCGGCCGCGGATACTGGCGGTACGTCCCCACCGCGGACGGCCGGACCCGCTTCCTGACCGGGTACGACTACGACTCCGGGTGGGGCGTCCTGGACGTCCTCGTGCGGCCGCTCCTCGGCTGGGCGACCGCCTGGAGCTTCGACCGCCTCCGCATCTGGCTCGAGGGCGGACCCGAACCGGAGGCCTGGCCGCTCACGAGCACCCTGCAGGTCTGGCGGCCGGACCGGCCACGGGCCTCCAGGACGCTCCGCGCGCCCGTCGGCGGCAGCCGACGCGACGACCACCTGCAGGATGCGCCGGCCACCGTGGCGGCCCTGCCCGAGCCGGGAGGCCCGGCATGACGTCCGTCTTCGAGGAAGCGCTGGGTGCCGACTTCCGTCGGCTGCACCCGATGATGCAGCGCCGCTTCGGCGTCGGCCTCGACGCCGCGGAGGCCTGTGTTGGCCGGGGCAGGATGACCATCCGCCGCGGGCCGTGGTGGACCGTGCCGTTCCTGCAGATCGGGCGGCTGCGGAACATCCTCGTGCCGGACCTGGGCACCGACGTGCCGTTCATGATCGAGAACTATCCCTACCGGGACGCCCTCGGGCGGGAGACGGTGACGTTCGTCCGCACCTATGCCACGCGCCCCGGCCGACCGGCACGGTTCGACGCGACGATGGTCCTGTCGGAGGGCCGGGTCCTCGACTACCTCGGGACGCACCAGCACCTCGCGGTCGACCTCGACCTGCGGGTGGACGAGCGCGGCGGGCTCGTGCTGACCTCCGCCGCGCAACGCTTCCACGAGGGGCCGATCTCGTTCCGCTTCCCGATGCTGTTCAGCGGCCGCGCGGCCCTGCGCGAATGGTGGTCGGAGGACGACGGCGCCTTCCACGTCGACCTCGAGGTGCGCAACCGGGTGTTCGGCTTCCTGTTCGGCTACCGCGGCACGTTCACGTGCGAGTGGGTGCCGGCGACCGATGCCCCCGAGCGGTTGAAGCCGCGGCGCACGGAAGCGCGGACCTGACGCCTGGGCCGATCCGGCGGGTGATCAGGCGGGTCCGGCGGTCCGCCTACCCGAGCGGCTCGACGCCGTAACTGGTGACCACGGCCCGCAGCTCCTCCAGGTACGTCTGCGCCTGCACGGTGAGCGGGACCGAGGCGTGCGCGATCCACCCGATCTCGATGCGTTCGTCGACGTCGAGGGGGATGGCGACGATCTCGGGGTCGAGGTCGTCACTGATGAGTCCCGTCGAGATCGTGTACCCGCCGAGGCCGATCATGAGGTTGAAGATCGTCGCACGGTCCGAGACGCGGATCTCCCGCTTGCTCGACATCGTCGACAGGATCTCCTCCGCCAGGTAGAAGGAGTTGTTCGCGCCCTGGTCGAACGTGAGCCGAGGGAGCTCCGCGAGGTCGGCGAGGGTCGCCCGCTCCTGGGACGCCAACGGGTTCCGCCGGGCGACGAAGATGTGCGGCTGCGCGACGAACAGCGGCGTGAACACGACCCCGGCGTCCCGCATCAGCTTGCCGAGGACCTGCCGGTTGAAGTCGTTGCGGTAGAGGATGCCCACTTCACTCCGCAGCGTGCGGACGTCCTCGATGATGTCCCACGTGCGGGTCTCCCGGAGCGAGAACTCGTACTCCTCCGCGTCGGCTCCCTCGACCATCCGGACGAAGGCCTCGACCGCGAACGAGTAGTGCTGCGCCGACACCCCGAGCAGTCGGCGTGACGCCTGCCGCCCGACGTAGCGCTGCTCGAGGAGGGAGACCTGCTCGACGACCTGTCGCGCGTACCCGAGGAACTCGACGCCGTCGACGGTGAGCACGACACCGCGCGCGGATCGGGTGAACAGCGGTCGGCCGATCCGTGTCTCCAGGTCCTTCATCGCGGCCGACATCGTCGGCTGCGAGACGTAGAGCAGGTCGGCCGCCGCACTGATCGATCCCTCGGACGCGACCTCGATGAAGTACCGGAGTTGCTGCAGGGTGATGTCGTTCGAGACGCGCGCCATAGCCGCAGGCTATACCGGCGCATAGTGATTCCGGATTACCTGATGACCCGTGCGCCGCGTCATGATCGAGCAACACCTCCCACAGTGCCTCCAGGCGCTCGACGTACGGACTGCCGACCATGGCGAACGACCTCACCTTCAGCATCACCAGGACCCGCTTCGACGAGGACTACTCCCCCGCGGAGAGCTCCCGGCTGACCACGAACTTCGCCAACCTGGCACGCGGCGAGCGCCGCCAGCAGAACCTCCGCAACGCGCTCGCCATGATCAACGCGCGCTGCAACGACCTCGCGGGCGAAGCGGGCAACGCCGACGGCGGTCGGTACCGCCTCGAGCTCGACATCGTCTCGGTCACGCTGCACTTCGAGGACGGCGGTCGCGCCGAGCAGTTCCCGCTGATCGAGGTGCTCGACGTCGCGATCCTCGATCAGCACACCGGGGAACGGCACCAGGGGATCCTGGGCAACAACTTCTCCTCGTACCTCCGGGACTACGACTTCGCGGTCCTGCTGCCGTCCCTGGACAAGAGCGCCGGCGTCCCCGACGACTTCGGCCAGCTCCACGGGGCGCTGTTCCAGCGATTCCTGGAGTCGGACGCGTACCGCGACCACTTCGCCGCCGAGCCCGTCGTCTGCATCAGCGTCTCCACGAGCCAGACGTACCGGCAGACGGGGTACGGCCACCCCGTGCTCGGCGCCGAGTACGAGCACGAGCACTCCTCGCTCACGGACGACTACTTCGGCCGGATGGGCATGCAGGTGCGCTACTTCATGCCGCCGGGTGCGAAGGCACCGCTCGCGTTCTACACGCGCGGTGACCTCACCGGCGACTACTCGGACCTCCAGCTCATCGGCACGATCAGCACCATGGAGACGTTCCAGAAGATCTACCGACCGGAGATCTACAACGCGAACACGGTCGCCCCGAGCACGTACCGCCCGACCCTCGAACACACGGACTTCTCGACGCCTCCCGTCACGTACGACCGGGAGGAGCGCAGCCGCCTCGGAGTCACACAGGGGCGGTACACGGAGGAGCACCTCGTGCAGCCGCACCGAGCACTCCTCGAGCGCTGGGCCTTCAGCCACACCGCTCTGACGCACTGACCTTCCGGCCCGCTGGACCCTGCCCCGCCGCCCGCCTTCCCCACCGACCGACAGGAACCACCCGCGCATGACCACCCTCCTGCCCACCGCGATCGTCGGCAGCCTGCCGAAACCGTCCTGGCTCGCCGAGCCCGAGCGGCTGTGGTCCCCCTGGCAGTTGGAGGGCGCAGCGCTGACCGAGGGCAAGCAGGACGCACTCCGGTCCGCCGTCCACGAGCAGGAGCGCCGCGGCATCGACATCGTCAGCGACGGTGAGCAGACCCGGCAGCACTTCGTGACGACGTTCATCGAGCACCTCGACGGCATCGACCAGGAGCGCAAGGAGACCGTCCGCATCCGGGACCGGTACGACGCCGCGGTCCCCACGGTCGTCGGCGCCGTGAGCCGTCCCGCCCCGGTGTTCATCGACGACGCGAAGTTCCTCCGGGCCCAGACCGACCGCCCGATCAAGTGGGCGCTCCCCGGCCCGATGACCATGATCGACACGCTCTCCGACCAGCACTACAAGAGCCGCGAGAAGCTGGCGTGGGAGTTCGCCACGATCCTCAACCAGGAGGCTCGGGAGCTGCAGGACGCCGGCGTCGACGTCATCCAGTTCGACGAGCCCGCCTTCACCGTCTTCCACGACGAGGTGCAGGACTGGGGCGTCGCCGCACTCGAGCGCGCTGCCGAGGGCCTGCACGCCGAGACCGCCGTGCACATCTGTTACGGCTACGGCATCGAGGCGAACAACAAGTGGAAGGAGACGCTCGGGGCGGAATGGCGGCAGTACGAGCAGTCGTTCCCGCTCCTGCAGCAGTCGTCGATCGACATCGTCTCGCTCGAGTGCATCCACTCCCACGTGCCGCTCGAACTCGTCGAACTCATCCGCGGCAAGAAGGTCATGCTCGGGGCCATCGACGTCGCGACCGAGACCGTGGAGACCCCGGAGGAGGTCGCGGAGGTCCTCCGTCGGGCGCTCGAGTTCGTCGACGCTGACAAGCTCATCCCGAGCACCAACTGCGGGATGGCCCCGCTGGCACGCGGCGCAGCGCTGGACAAGCTCGGGGCGCTGTCCGCGGGTGCAGACATCGTGCGAGCCGAGCTCGCCAGCGTCGCCGTGCCGGTACGGCGCTAGCCGCGCGGCAGCACAGGACGGCTCGCCTCGGCAACGGGGCGGGCCGTCCTTCGTGTCGAGTCCGCCAGGAGCTCGGGTCTCGGTCCGACCTGGAGGCACGGCTCGACTCCGCCGGGCAGATCGCGTCGGCAGTGACTCACCCGTCGCGGGCCTGACCGTCGGTCAGCCCGAGTTCGTCATTCTCGGCTGTCGAGGCCCATCTTGTCGAAGTCACCCGCGACGCACTGCGAGCTGCTGTCGATCGTGTACCCGCGGGGATCCGATCGGAAGTCGGAGGAGCTCACCGGGCGACAGCGCTGCCGCCGCTCACATGTCGGCGACGAGACGGAGCGTGTAGCCGTCGGGGACCGTCTGGTGTTCGACGTAGTGCACGAACACCGGCGCTGCCTGGTCGGCCGTGAACAGTTCCGCCGGGTGCCGCGGCTCGTGAGCAGCCTGCACGTCGATGGTCTGCGTGAGCGGTTCGGCGAGGTCGTGGTCACGCCCGATCACGTAGAACCGGTACTCGTCGTCGTCCTCACGCCGGCGGAGTTCGACGCTCATCTTCTCCGCGGTGCCGCCGGCTTGGAGGTACGAACCTCCGTACTCGTCGATGACCGACTGTGGGCCGGCGCGCCAGGTCTGATCGTCGATCGGTGCGGAGAACACGAGCCACGCGAAGTGGTCGCCGTTGTCGAGCAGGCCAAGGCTGCGGCGGATCTGGTCAGGGATCGGGCGGAACGTGCCGTTCAGGACGCTGCTGACAGAACCGTTGGTCTTCATGATGATCAAAGCGGGCTACTCCACGTGCTCGTAGGCGACAGAGGTGATCTTGATGCGCTCCCCACGCAGCGTGGCATACGCACGCTTGTCAGAGGAAACGCCGTTGTCAAACGCGACTTCGACGCCACGCTGCTCCTCGTACTGCTTGAGGCCCTGTGCCTCCTTCTGCGCGGAGTCGGCACGCGCCTGGCCGGAGGAGGTCGCGGAGGTGCTCCGTCAGGCGCTCGAGTTCGTCGACGCGGACAAGCTCATCCCCAGCTCGAACTGCGGCATGGCACCGCTGGCACGCGGCGCGGCACTGTAGAAGCTCGGCGCGCTGTCCGCGGGTGCAGACATCGTGCGAGCCGAGCTCGCGAGCGTCGCGGCGCCGGCAGCACGGAAGCGGCGCGGCTCCAGACCGGTCTGGAGGCACGGCTCGGTCCCGGCGGACAGGTCCCGTCCGTCAGTCCTGGCTGTCGAGGCTCATCTTGTCGAAGTCGCCCGCGACGCACAGCGAGCCGCCGTCGATCGTGTACCCGCGGGGGTCCGCGCGGAAGTCGGATGAGCCCACCGGGCCGCCCCTGCCTCGAACGTCGAGGATGAGGTCCTCGCCGCCCAGCCGTCGCCGACCACATCGGTCGATCCCTCGACGAACGTGACGATCGACTGCTTCGCCTGCTCCGGGCTCTTCCCCATCCCGACGCTGCAGCCGGCGAGGACGACCACCGTGAGCAGCGCCACCGCAGTCGCTCGGATACCGGCGAGCGTCCCGCCCCGAGTCAGGTTCACACGCATCTCCCCCCAGGTAGACGTCCTGCATCGACCTTGCCACGAGCACGTCTCGCAGCGCTCGGGCCCGTCGCGCGACGACTGACACAAGCAGGTCAGGCTGGGAGCGTTGACTACGCCCATGATCACCAAGAGCACGATCCACGAGGTCGAGAACGCGCCCGTCAAGGACCGCGACAGCGCATCCGTCGGCAAGGTCGCGCAGGTGTTCCCCTCCACCGAGGACGGCAGTGCCGCCTTCGTCAGCGTCGCGATCGGACTCCTCGGGGGTCACGCCGTGCTCGTCCCGGTCGAGGACGCCACGTTCGACGGCACCGACCTGCACGTCGGCTACTCGAAGAGCGCGATCAAGGATGCCCCTTCCCCGGGAGCCGGGAACACCGTGACCGACACCCAGGCGAATGCCGTCCGCGAGCACTTCGGGCTGTCCCCGGCGGGCAAGGCGACCGGCGACATGGGCGACCCGCACGAGAACCTCGACCAGGCCGGTACCGGTCCGGCGGGCGCTGACGACACCGAGGGGGCGGGAGCGACGCCGCCGACGTGAGCCGCACCAGGCTGAACGACGACCGAGATGTCTTCGCACCGGAGGCGCAAGGCACCTTCTTCCGCGCGGTGGATTCCCGCTTCCGCGCATCCGCCATCGCAGGGTCACGGTCCGCAGGTCGGTACTGACGTCCTGACCAGCCCACGCTGTACCTCAGCTCGTCCGTCGAGGTGGACGTGGTGGCGTCCCGGCCTCTGGCACCTCGTGTTGTTCCGCTGGAACGCTGACGGTGCGCCGCAGGTCCGCTTTCGGGCAGGGCCCACTGAGAACGATGCCGGGTACGACGACACGCAGGTGACACTGATACTTCGCCGTTCTCCGCCGAGGGCGCTAGCGTCGTCGGCATGGACGGTGCGGTGGTGTTCCCGATGGCCCTCGAGATCGGGGCCGCTGCTCTGGTCACGTGGCTGACGTGGCGGGCCGCCAACGGCTCCCTGCCACGGAACAGCCTCGCCGGCGTCCGGACGTCGGTCACGATGTCCAGCGAGGCGACCTGGCGGATCGGCCATCGTGCAGCGCTGTGCCCGACGATCACCTCAGGCCTCCTCGTGACGGCGTGGTGCACGATCAGCATCGGAGTTCCAGCACTCCGCACACCTGCCGCCGTCCTCGTAGCCGCTGGTCTCCTCGTCGGCGGAGCACTCCTGTCCGTCCCGGCCGCCCACCGCGCCGTACGCCGAGCGTTGCCCGAGGCTGGGGGCGACGGCTCTCACTCCGATGGCTCCCCCGCGACCCCGCCGTCGTCGAGCATCACCGACGTCGACCCGCGAGCTGTCCGCCGGTACCGCGACGACCACCCGGGAACCACCACCATGCAGGCCGCGGAGGCCGTCGCCCGTCTCGAACGAGAGGGACACTGACGACGCCGGTACGGTCGAACGATGCTGTGCACGTGGGTGTCCCATCCCGAGGTGACCGTCGACCCGACCGTCCGAATCCAGGACTGGGGTCTGTCGCCGGTCGGACGGGCCCGCGCCGCACGCATCGCGACGCTGTTCCCCCAGCCCCTCCGCATCGTCAGCAGCAGCGAGCGGAAGGCCCTGGACACCGCCGAGATCATCGCCGGACAGTAAGGCTCGGAGTTCGAGATCGCTGAGGACCTCGGCGAGATGGACCGCAGCGCGACCGGCTACCTCGACCCGAGCGAGTTCGAACCGACCGTCGACGCGTTCTTCGCCGAACCGCACCGGTCCGTCCGTGGTTGGGAACCAGCCATCCACGCCCAGAGCCGTGTGCAGCGCGCGGTCCGACGCATCGCGGCCCAGACGCCCGAGCTAGGCATCGCGTTCATCGCCCACGGCGGGGTCGGCGCGCTCCTGCTGGCGAGCCTCCGACGCGAGCCCATCAGCCGCGCACTCGACCAGCCCGCGATGGGCAGCTCCTTCACCTTCGACCCGCAGGACTGGACGGCGCTGTCGTCGTGGGAGCACATCAACTGAAGCGGGAGGCGGGGGCAGGTCCGGCGGCGGCAGATCAGGCCGAGAGCAGTACGCTGCCCTCAGGGGAACGCGAGGGGGAACCGTGACCACTGATCTTCGAGAACGATCGACGGCCGGGCAGCTCGAGTGGCCCGCCGTGTCCTGGCCGAGGCTGCCGTAGATGGACGACCAGGACACGCGCGCAGGCCTCGCGTACGGCTCATGGCCGGAGTCGGAGTTCGACGACCAGCGCACCATCGCCCAGGTCAACAGCAGCCGGAAGGCATTCCGCATCACGGCCAGGACCGGCTTCATCATCGCGCCGGCGATGTTCCTCCTCCCGCTCATTTACCCGCTGCTCGGCCTCGGGTGGCACTTCCTGCCGATCATCTGCATGACGGCGGCGTGGGCCGTCCTCGTATCCGCGTGCTCGTTCGCTGCGATGACCGCCACGGAGCCAGCAGGTCGCCCCTGGGTGCACCAGGTGTGGGCGGTACCCGCGGCCGTCCTCGCGATGATCCCCGGCGGCATCGCCGCCTTCGCGCTGTACGGGTCGATCGTCGCAACGGTCTACCAGGCAACGAAGTGACGGGCGGGCGCCCCTGCACCCGCAGGACCCGCGCCTCCCGGCCCGGAACGGAGGCGCGCGAGCGCCGCTGAGCCGAACGGCGTGCGGTACCAGCCGTTGCTGGGGCGACGTGGACGCTGCTGGCGTTCGTCGGTCTGGTCCGACGACGGGGAAGGTGGCGACGATGCCGCTCAGTGCCCCTCGCGGACTGTTCCCCACGAAACCCGCGCCCGAGCTCGTCGGACCGCGGCCCGTCCCTCCCGGAGTCATGGCAACGCAGCACTGAGCTGACCGACACGGCCAGCCCTCCTCGCCGCGAGCGTTCTGCTCGCGTGCTCCTGCACGCCCGTGCCGCCGCTCGGCGGCGGTGCGACGACCTCACGGGAACACCTCCATGCGCTTCACCCCTGCCCGGTTCCGGGCTCCACTCGCGAGCCTGCACGAGCACCGCTTCGTCACGTCCGCGGTCCTGACCGACACCATCGGCGCCGGCCTCACGCTGCCGCTGACGATCGTCTACTTCACGATCACCACCGACGTGTCCCTGGCGGTGATCGGTGTCCTCTCCACCGTCGCATCGCTGGTGGCCCTCCCGATCGGACTCGTCGGCGGCGTCCTCACCGACCGGTTCGGTGCGAGGGCGTCGATGGTCCTCAACAACCTGCTCTCCGCAGCGGGCTTCACGCTCTACCTCTCCGCCCACGATCCGGTGGTGATCTTCGCGGCGTTCTTCCTCGCCAACGCATCCGAACGGCTCTACTGGACCTCGTGGATTACGTACGTCCACGACCTCGCGGCAGGCCGCCCGTTCGAGCGCTGGTTCGCATTCCTCGAAGCGACGAAGGCCGCCGCCCTCGGTGCAGGCGCGATCGTCGCCGCGGTCACCCTCGCGCACGGACACCAGGACGGGTTGCGGTGGCTGGTCCTCGCCAACGTCGTCACCAGCGTCGCAGCGGCCGTTGTGTTCGCCACGCAACGCACCGGCCATCGAACCCCGCAGGCAGCGGCACCGACGGGAGCGGGACCAGCCGGTGCCTCCGGGCTGCTCCGTGCGCTTCGTCGCCGACCGGTCGATGCGTCTCATCGCGCTCGGCCAGTTCCTGATCGGCCTCGCCATGCTGCTGCCGAACGTCGCGTTCAGTGTCCTGTTCATCGAGCGGTGGGGCATGTCCCCAGCGGTCGCACCCATCCAGTTCGCCATCGCCACAGGCCTGTGCGCACTCTTCCCGCGCCGTCACCCGGTGGGTCGCCAGGCGACGGCGCGGGACGCTCATCGCGCTCGGCGCCGTCCTGACCGCTGCGACGACGGCACCGTTGATCGTCCTTCCTCCGCTGCACGGACCGGGCGCGTGGTCCTACGTCGTCCCGGTCGCGGTCTTGCTGGCCGGGCGGACATGATCTCCCTGCCCGCGGCGAACGCGGTCATGGCTGCGGCTCCGCAAGGTTCTCGACATGGACTCGGCGAGCGCGAAGGTGCTGGGTTCCATCGCGCTCGCCTTCGGCCTCATCTTCGTCGCGACATCGGTCTGCGCCTCACACGTCCCGAAGGAGACGTGCTGCTGGGCTGCTCACCACAGCGCTGGGCGTCCTGTGGGTCGGAGCAGGGGTGTGGTCGTGGCGCTTCGCGCTCCGCAGGTCGGCTGGCGGCCGGTAGGCAAGCCTCCAGCTCGTGGCGACCTGCTGATCCGAGCTGCCCAGTCCGTCTCATCGAAGTGACCTTCGAGCACCCGGTGAACCCCCACCGGCAGGGCATCCTGCAGATCCGCGCCGCCACGACTCCCCGATCGTCGTCGCGGTCCCCGTCGGGACGGTCACCGGACAGGCTGTGGGAGAGGCTTCCGGTCAGTCCGACGACGAACGGACGAAGAGGTAGTCGGGATGTGGCACATCGAGTGATCCGCTGTAGAAACCGAGTGCTCCGTTGGTCGGGTAGCCCTGGCGCACGAAGTGGTCATCGAAGTAGAACCGGATGCCGGTCGAGTCACCGTCGGCCACCTTCCATCGTCCGGAGAAGCTCGCCGAGTCCTCGCCGTTCGCACAACCCGGAGGGCTCGTCGCAGCGTTGCCGGTTCGGCACGCGAGGTCGATCGGGATGTTGCGCGCTGTGTACGTCCGGTCCGCCGACACGGTGAACTCCGTCGCTCGGTCGCCGTCCGCACCCTCGAGCACCCAGGTGCCGGCGTAGTCCTCCGGCTCGGGCTGTGCCGTGACGGCGCAACCGGTCAACAACAGCGTCAGCACCGCGATCGACGTCGCGATGCCCGCCGGGTGTCTCGTCACCACTTCACCTTCTCCTTCCACGTGAACCGCTCTGTCACCCGTGAGAACGGCCCGTGGTCTCCAGCGGCTCGGTTCAACGCGTCGTAGTCGAGCCCGGGGATCCGCAGGGCCGAGCCGAGCGTGGTCTCGTTCGTCGCCGTGTACTCGACCACGGCGGTTCCGTCGTCGCCCTTCGACACGACCCTCGCATCCACGTCGTACGTCCCGAGGGCAAGGAGAGTTCGGTTCCGTTCGGACGCCACCGGCCAGGTGACGACTGTGCGGATGTCTCGCAGGAGGTTCTGGTTCGTCAACGACGCGGGTCCCGCCTGGTAGCCGTACCCGGTCGCGACGCCTGTCTCCTTCAAGTCGTCGAGGATGTCCCTGCGCTGGTCACCCGGCAGCTCGTTCTTCACGACCTGCGTCATCTTGCTGTCCGATCCGTAGAGCAATGTCCGGGGTGACGTGCCAGTCGCCCACCCGAAGAGCATCTCGCCCTGCCCACTCGTCAGGACGGTTCCGGCGTAGAAGTCCGCCGCCATGCCGACGGGGATGCCGACCATCGGGAGCGGACTGAGCGCGCCGAGGACGACGCCGGGACCTGGCCTGCGTGGGTCGAGGAGTGACATGCCGAGCAGCCACGACAATGCGTGTGAGGCGTGCAGGTCCCCATCCATGGAGAAGGCGCTGTTGTTCGACCAGTGGTACGAGATCCCGAGCAAGCCCTGCCGGCCAGCTCCGTACGCCGCGAGTTCAGCGTCCGTGATCGGTCGGAGTCCGGACGGGTCGGTCTGGTTGACCGGATCGTTACCAGCGAAGGCGTACGGGTTGTCGGCCCAGGCCGCACCTGCCACCGGGGGCAGGGGATCTGGGGACAGGAACGCCCGTGCCGACGGGTCGTACGCTCGTGCTCCGCTCAGTTCGAGCCCCGCGACCATGACGGTGCCGGTCGGGCTGACCCCGATGCCGTCTGGGAGGCTCGGTGACGTCGCGACGTCGGCCGAGGACCACGGGTCGTGCATCTGCGCAGAGCGCGCCTGGCGCCAGCCTGAAGTCGCCCAGATCCCGTCGACGCCGAGCATCCCCGGCGCGGAGACGATCGGAACCTCACCGATCGACAGCAGGGTGGGCACGGGCGCCGTCGGGTCCCAGCAGAGCGTCGTTCCGTCGACCTCGGCGAGTTCACCGAGAGCGTTCACCCACAGGTCGAAGCGCTTCACGCCTGCCCCGTCTTCACGCACGACGGCGCGGAGCTGACCGAGCTCGTCCCACTCGTACGTCGTGGTGCCTTCGTCGGTTGCGGCGAGGACACGCCTGCCCGAGCCGTCGTACTCGAATCGGACGACCGCGGTCCCATCGCCACGACGTTCGGCCTGCAGGAGCGCTCCGGCAGGATCGTGCAGGTACGAGGTGTCCCCGGACGCGCTTCGCTCCTCGATCATCCGGCCGGACCGGTCGTAGGTCCAGGTCGACGCAGTCATCCCGGTCGCGGCCACCAACTGCGACGCCTCGTCGTACTCGTACGTCACGGTCTTGCCGTCCGGATCCAGCACGGACGTGACACGCCCTCGGCTGTCGCGCTCGAGCGTGGTCGTCCCCCCGCCTGACGTGTGCCCGACGACGAAGCCATCGCGGTACTGCCACGACTGACCTACGGACCCGGCGACGACCTCGGTCAGTCGGCCATCACCGTCGTGTCGGAACGAGGCGTCGGGGAAGTCGGGTCGCCTGATGCCGGTCAGGATGCCCGCACGACCGCGGTCGTACTCGGTCCTGACTCCGTCTGGAGTGGTCATCGCGCGCTGATTGCCAGCGGCGTCGTACTCCCATCGGGTCGTCGTGCTCCGCCCGGCACGACTCGTCGTGCGCCGGACCAACTCCTGCCGGGCGCCGTACTCCAGCCGGTGCACGGTCTGCTCACCGTCGGGGTGGGTCATGTCGGTGATCGTGACCGATCGGCCGGACTCGTCCCGCGCGACTGCCGCAACGAGTCGGCCGTCCTGACGGACCTCGGACAGCCGCCCAGCTGGGTCGTGGCCCCAGGTGGTCGTGTGGCCATCGGGATCCCTACGGGCTGTCGGCCGGCCGGCTGCATCCCGCGTCCACGCCACGGCGCGGCTCATCGAGTCGGTCGAGGATGCCACGTCACCGCGCCCGGTCCAGGTGGTCAGCGTGCGCCCGCCGGAGGGGCTGACCACCTGCGTCACCCGCCCGAGGACGTCTCGGTGAAAGGTCGTGGAGTGCCCGAGCGCGTCGTCGACCGCGACCGCCTGACCGGCAACGTCCCGGGTGATCGTCCGTCGACCGTTGGATGGGTCGTCGACAGTGACCAGACGTCCGGCAGGATCGTGACCGTACCGCGTCGTCCCGATGCCGGGCACTCGTTCCGCAACCAGCCGTGAACAGGCGTCGTACTCGAACGTCGTGACGGCTCCTGAGGGCTCGATGCGTTCCACGATCCGCGAGTCCGCATCGTATCCGAGCATCGTCCGGCCACCATCTGAGTCGGTCCACGCCGAGAGCCGACCACAGACGTCGTACTCGATGGTCGCACGGTCACCGAGCGGCGAGGTCCCGGCGACGACGCGGCCCGCGAGGTCGAAGTCCAAGAACGGTACTGACGCAGGACGGTCTGGCTGCTCGACGACGGAACGGACACCGGTGGGATCGATCCGGGCCGTGGGGCGCGCAACGGCGTCGTACTCCCGGAGCCATCGCCCACCTTCCGGGTCCGTCACCTCGCGCAGTCGCGAGAGCCCATCGTGGAGCATCGTCCAGCGGGTACCGTCTGGCTGGAGGAGTTCGTGCAGGTTGCCCAGACGGTCGTACCTGATGTCGCTCGCCCGTCCCAGCGGATCCGTGGCGCGCGTGAGGCTTCCACTCGCTCCGTACTCGAAGGTCGTCTGCCCACCAACCGGATCGACGACCGAGGTGACACGACCACCAGCGTCGCGTTCGAGTTCCCATACGGAACCATCCGGGGCCTCACATGAGGTCACGCGGCCGGCGGGGTCACGCTCGAAGCGCGTTCGGTGTCCCATGGGTGTGGTGGTCGTGACGACGTGACCAGCGTCGTCCCGCGTGTACCGAGTCGTCGCGCCCAGCGCGTCCGTGACGGCGACGAGATCACCCGAACGGTCGTAGTCGTACGTCAGCACGACACCCGCGGGGTCCTCGACGCGGACGAGCAGATCGTCGACCCAGGTCAACGTGAAGCGCGCACCCCGTTCGTCGACGACGAGCGAAGGCGACGTCGCAGAAGAGTCGGCGTACTCGAACGAAACCGTCCGCCCGTGGCGCTCGACACTGTGCACGCGGTCGTGATCGTCGTGGGCCACGAGCGTGTCGGTCCCGTCCGCGGCAACCGTCCGAGTAAGGCGGCCACGGTCGTCGTACTTGTGAACCGCGACTGACCCGTCTCGCGCGGTCGAGGCCACCAGGTTCCCGTGCTCGTCGTGGCTCAACGATTGTCGTTGACCATCTGAGTCGGTGATCGAGACCACACGACCGTGCCGATCGGATGTCCACGTGTTCGACTGTGTGCCGTCCTCGTCGGCGACCGATGTGACCCGTCCGGGAAGGTACGCGAACCGGATCGTGCGGCGGTGCGGCGTCGTCTGCAGGACCACCCGACCGTGCTCGTCGTAGGTGTTCGCACACTCGACGACGCCGTCCGCAGCGGTCACCCGCTCGATCCGACCGTCGACGTCCCACGAATATGTCCGTGTTCCGCCGGGACCCGTCACCGTTCTGAGTGCACCGTCGTCGGCGTACTCGTACGTGACCGTGCGGCCGTCGGAAGAGCGCGCCGAACGGACCAGCCCGTCGAGGTGCAGGAGGTCGATGAACCGTCCGCGTCGGTGCTGGAGCCGCACGAGCCTCTCGTCGCCGTCCCGCACGGCCCTGGTGGTCGCCGCGCTCCCGGTACCGGCCGCGATCCACAGCCCACTGGGTGTGAACGACCACCAGGAGCCGGCATTGTCGCGGACGACGAGGACCACCCCACGGTCGGCCGTCGAACCCGCCGAAGGGTCGGGTTCTGGTGCCAGCCACAGGTTCTCTCCGACGGCACGGACCGCTGTGTCGCCCCGGGTCGGGAACGTGCTCCGTCGTCCGTCGTCGTGGACCAACTCGATGTGGTCGGCGAGGACTTCGAGGCGCTGGTCGAGGACGGAGGACCAGCCGCGACCGAAGGACCCACCGACGACGTCGAACGAGTTGTACATCCGCGTGAGCTCGAAGCCCTCAGCGCCTCCGGCGAAGGAGAGGTCACGCTCCAGCTCGACGAAGTTGCCGGTCGCCGTGTTCACGGGGTCGGCTGCGAAGCCACTGGTGGGGACCGCGCCGAGCAACGAGGGCTTGCCGAAATCGAGGTCGGTCCGCGTCCTGCCCACCCCTGCCGCCAGGAGCGCGGCCAGGAGCGAACTGTCGTTCAGCGAGACGACATCGCCGCTCGCCCCGGCTGCCTCGAAGGCGGCTGCGACCGTGTTCGCCCAGTCCACGTCGCCTTCGTTCGCGGCCAACCAGGCCCGGAAGCCCGCGAGGAGCGGCGACAGGTCGGCGCGGCCGAAGTCGCACCTCTGGGCGAAGCCCGCCAGGGCAGCCGCTATCCGCCCCGGCAGCGCCTGCACGCTGCCGTTGAGGGAGGTGGTTCCGGAGGCGAACGATCGGAGATGGTCCGGTCGCGCAGACGAGACACTGCCCCCGGTACCCGGACCGGCGCCCGGCGGCGGCGTGCTCCTCGTACGCGCCGTGTAGCTCGTACTCGGGAAGGCCGGAACGTCGACCTTGCCACTGCTCGGCGGAGGTTCCTCACCGAAGATCTGGTCCCAGGTGCTGTCAACGAGGTCAGACCGGCGGGCCATCACGCGGTCGCGCCAGGCCCGGGCCTCGCGCCGGCGGGTGTTCTCGGCGCGCGCGGCATCGCTCAGCGCACGGATGCCGCTCGCGACCTCGCCGAGCTTCGTGGTGAGCTCGCGCGCGTCCTCCTGGGCGATCTCCGCGTTCGACCGGAACGTCTCTGCGAAACCGCCTGCGAAGTCGGTGCCGGCCAGCGTGACGAGCGCCGCGCGCGACGGAGACTGGAGCTCCACCGTTGTCTTCGCCAGGTCGCACTGCCGTGCGAGGTCGTCGGCCGCGGCGAAGTCGTACGTCAGGTCCGGCAGCGCGTACGCGGTCAGGTCTGTCGGTCCAGTCACCGTTGTGTCCCCCCATGGAATGCGGTGTTGTCTCAGTCGAACCTAACGCAGGCTCGTCGCCCGCGTGCCGCCGATCCTCGAGGGAACCAGCCCGATTGAGCGGACCGCCTGAACGAGGTGTTCGCATGGCGAGGACCGGCTTCATCGGCGCACGGCGATGTTCCTCCTCCCGCTCGCCTACCCGTTGCTCGGTTGCGGTCGAGCTTCGTGGCGATCGTCAACACGACGGCAGCGTGGGCAGTCCTGGTGTCCGCGTCCTCGTTCGCGGCGATGGCGGCCACGAAGCCGGGTGGTCACCCGTTGGTGCACCCGGTGTGGGCGGACCCCGTCTCGATCATCATGATGGTCTCCGGCGCCGTCACCGCGCTCTTGGTCTCAGCGCTGGTCAGTGGAGCGGTGGAGCGGTGGAGAACGCGACCACGTGACAGCCGAACGCCGTCACGTCAGCGGGATGCGGGCCTCCATACCCGGACTGGAGGCGCGGTGGCGGTCCGTCCCGGCGCTCGCGTTGCCGCGCGTCACCCTGGTACAGGGAGACGCTCAGTCCCAGGGGCCGTCCGCGGTTCCGAGGTGCTCTGCACCTAGCGGCGTGATCGGCAGTGCCGCGAGGCTCGCGGTCCCCACCTGCAGGAGCGCCGCTCGTGAGGTCCCGACGCGTCCGATCGCCCCCATCCCCTCGATGACCGCGCAGAAGTAGGTGCCGAGCGCCTCGGCGTCGGCGTCGGCCTCGCCGGCTGCCTGCGCGTCCACGATGCAGGCCGTGTAGCCGGCGCGGATGGTGTCGAAGGTTTCAGAGACGGTGGGGCGACCTCAGGGTCACGGGCTGACAGCTCCACCGCAGCGCGGAGCAGCAGCGAGGGCACCCCCTGCGCCGCCCCGTGCTCGACCAACGAACACCAGCTGCGTCCGGATCCGGGCAATCGGGTACTCCGCACTCCGCAGGACGGTCTGCACGACCTCGACGGCCTCGGCGGTGTCACTGAGGAACGCGCGCATGAAGAGTTCCTTCTTGCCGCCGAACGGGCCCTCTCAAATCAGAAGTCCCAGTCCTCGTCCTCCGTCACGACCGCCTTGCCGATCACGTACGACGAGCCCGACCCCGAGAAGAAGTCGTGGTTCTCGTCCGCGTTCGGCGACAGCGCCGACAGGATCGCCGGGTTCACGTCCGTCGTCTCCTTGGGGAACATCGGCTCGTAGCCCAGGTTCATCAGCGCCTTGTTGGCGTTGTAGTGCAGGAACTTCTTGACGTCCTCGGTCAGCCCGACACCGTCGTAGAGGTCCTGCGTGTACTGCACCTCGTTCTCGTAGAGCTCGAAGAGCAGGTTGAACGTGTAGTCCTTGATCTCCTGCTTGCGCTCCTCGGAGGCGCCCTCGAGGCCCTTCTGGAACTTGTAGCCGATGTAGTACCCGTGCACGGCCTCGTCGCGGATGATCAGGCGGATCAGGTCGGCGGTGTTGGTGAGCTTCGCGCGCGAGGACCAGTACATCGGCAGGTAGAAGCCGGAGTAGAACAGGAACGACTCGAGCAGCGTCGAGGCGACCTTGCGCTTCAGGGGGTCGTCACCCGTGTAGTAGTCGAGGACGATCTGGGCCTTCTTCTGCAGGTTCGGGTTCTCCGTGGACCAGCGGAAGGCGTCGTCGATCTCGGGCGTCGAGGCGAGCGTCGAGAAGATCGACGAGTAGCTCTTCGCGTGCACCGACTCCATGAACGCGATGTTCGTGTAGACGGCCTCTTCGTGCGGGGTGATCGCGTCGGGGATCAGGCTGATCGCGCCGACGGTGCCCTGGATGGTGTCGAGCAGCGTCAGGCCGGTGAAGACCCGCATGGTGAGCTGCTGCTCCTCCGGCGTGAGGGTGTTCCACGACTGCACGTCGTTCGACAGCGGCACCTTCTCGGGCAGCCAGAAGTTGTTGACCAGCCGGTTCCAGACCTCGACGTCCTTGTCGTCCTGGATGCGGTTCCAGTTGATGGCACTGACCGCGCTGATCAGCGGGATGGACTTGCCCGTGGCGTGGACCGGGTCGGTGAGGGTCATGGCTTTCTTCCGGGTGGTGGTGAGCGGAACAGGTGTCGGACTGGAGGCGCGTGGCGGGGTCGCCCCGCGCCTCCAGTCCGAAGGGTGATCGCGTGAGCGATCAGAGCATGCAGCTGACGCAGCCCTCGACCTCGGTGCCCTCGAGCGCGAGCTGGCGGAGACGAATGTAGTAGATCGTCTTGATGCCCTTGCGCCATGCGTAGATCTGCGCCTTGTTGATGTCGCGCGTGGTTGCGGTGTCCTTGAAGAACAGCGTCAGCGACAGGCCCTGGTCGACGTGCTGGGTGGCAGCGGCGTACGTGTCGATGATCTTCTCGGGGCCGATCTCGTACGCGTCCTGGTAGTAGTCCAGGTTGTCGTTCGTCATGAACGGCGCCGGGTAGTAGACGCGGCCGAGCTTGCCTTCCTTGCGGATCTCGATCTTCGACGCGATCGGGTGGATCGACGACGTCGAGTGGTTGATGTACGAGATCGAACCGGTCGGCGGGACGGCCTGCAGGTTCTGGTTGTAGATGCCGTACTGCTGGATGGAGGCCTTCAGCGCCTTCCAGTCGTCCTGCGTCGGGATGGTGATGTTCGCGTTGTCGAACAGCGACGCGACGCGGGGCGTGGCCGGCGTCCAGACCTGGTCGGTGTACTTGTCGAAGAACTCACCCGACGCGTACTTCGAGTCGCGGAAGCCGTCGAAGGTCTCCCCGGTCTCGATGGCGATGTTGTTCGAGGCGCGCAGGGCGTGGAACAGCACCGTGTAGAAGTAGATGTTCGTGAAGTCGATGCCCTCTTCGGAGCCGTAGTACACGCGCTCACGAGCGAGGTAGCCGTGCAGGTTCATCTGGCCGAGGCCGATGGCGTGCGACTTGTCGTTGCCGTCCTCGACCGAGCGGACCGACGAGATGTGCGACATCTGCGAGACCGAGGTCAGGCCGCGGATGGCGGTCTCGATGGTCTTGCCGAAGTCCGGCGAGTCCATCGTCAGCGCGATGTTCAGCGAGCCGAGGTTGCAGGAGATGTCCTTGCCGATCTCCTTGTAGGACAGGTCCTCGTTGAAGGTGGTCGGGGTGTTGACCTGCAGGATCTCCGAGCACAGGTTGGACATGTTGATCCGACCCTTGATCGGGTTCGCCTTGTTCACCGTGTCCTCGAACACGATGTACGGGTAGCCCGACTCGAACTGGATCTCGGCGATGGTCGTGAAGAAGTCACGCGCCTTGATCTTCGTCTTCTTGATACGCGAGTCGTCGACCATCGCGCGGTAGTTCTCGGAGATCGGGACGTCACCGAACGGAACGCCGTAGACCTTCTCAACGTCGTACGGCGAGAACAGGTACATGTCCTCGTTGTTCTTCGCGAGCTCGAACGTGATGTCCGGCACGACGACGCCGAGCGAAAGGGTCTTGATGCGGATCTTCTCGTCAGCGTTCTCGCGCTTGGTGTCGAGGAACTTCATGATGTCCGGGTGGTGCGCCGACAAGTACACGGCACCGGCACCCTGACGCGCGCCGAGCTGGTTGGCGTACGAGAAGGAGTCTTCCAGCAGCTTCATCACGGGGATGATGCCCGAGGACTGGTTCTCGATCTGCTTGATCGGGGCGCCGGCCTCGCGGATGTTCGACAGGAGCAAGGCCACGCCGCCGCCGCGCTTCGAGAGCTGGAGCGAGGAGTTGATGCCGCGCGAGATCGACTCCATGTTGTCCTCGATGCGGAGGAGGAAGCAGGAGACGAGCTCGCCGCGCTGGGCCTTCGCGGTGTTGAGGAACGTCGGGGTGGCGGGCTGGAAGCGGCCGGCGATGATCTCCTCGACGAGGTCGATCGCGAGCTGCTCGTTGCCCTGAGCCAGGCCGAGCGCGGTCATCACGACACGGTCCTCGAAGCGCTCGAGGTAGCGCTTGCCGTCGAACGTCTTGAGCGTGTAGCTCGTGTAGTACTTGAACGCGCCGAGGAACGTCTGGAACCGGAACTTCTTCGAGTACGCCAGGTCGTTGAGCTGCTGGATGAACTCGAGCGAGTACTGGTCGATCGTGGCCTGCTCGTAGTACTCGTTTTCGACCAGGTAGTCCAGCCGCTCCTTCAGGTTGTGGAAGAAGACGGTGTTCTGGTTGACGTGCTGCAGGAAGAACTGCTTGGCCGCCTCACGATCCTTGTCGAACTGGATGTTCCCGTCCGCGTCGTAGAGGTTGAGCATCGCGTTGAGGGAGTGGTAGTCCATCCCCGTCTGCGGCGACGTCAGATCGACGTCTGCAACTGCTGCGTCCAAAATGCTTCCAATCCTGAGTTGACCGCCGACACGTCGTCAGGGGTCCCGAAGAGTTCGAATCTGTAGAGAACGGGCACGTGGCACTTCTGTGCGATCACGTCGCCCGCGAGACCGTAGGCCTCGCCGAAGTTCGTGTTGCCGGCGGCGATCACGCCCCGGATCAGTGCCCGGTTGTGTTCGTCGTTGAGGAACTTGATGACCTGCTTGGGGACCGCTCCGTGGCCGTTGCCGCCGCCGTAGGTGGGCAGGACGAGCACGTACGGGCCGTCCGCGTGGAGGAACGGCTCGCTCGGGAGGAGCGGGATCCGGTCGGCGTCCTGGCCGAGCTTCTCCACGAACCGGGCGGTGTTGCCCGAGACACTCGAGAAGTAGACGAGGCGGCTCATGGTGCGCTCCCTGGCGAGGTGCGGACTGCGGACCGGAGGGGTGTGGCGGGGGCGGGACGAGCCTCCAGGCTGTCTGCCCGCCACCGGGCGACGCGGGCCGGACGGCCCGCGTGGCGTCAGGCCAGTTCGGCGCTGAGGGTGGCGATCTTGTCGGGGCGGAAGCCCGACCAGTGGTCGTCGTCGGTCACGACGACGGGGGCCTGCATGTAACCGAGGCTCTTGACGTGCTCGAGTGCGGCTTCGTCCGTGGAGACGTCGTGCACCTCGTACTGGATGCCCTTGTTGTCGAGGGCGCGGTACGTCGCAGTGCACTGGACGCAGGACGGCTTGGTGTACACGGTGACGGCCATGATCTCCCCTGGTTCTGGGCCCGGTGGGGGCCCGACGTTCTGGTGCTGTGTTGTGGACGACGCTACTACATGTAGTGCCCGATGGCCGGTTGGACCACTAGAGGAAGTGTTACACCCCTGTAGTTCTCCACAACGCCCTCCACAGACTGTGGATTCCCGCGAGGCCCGGTTTTCCGCCACTCTCGCACCCGCCACCGACACTTCCCACACCCCGTTGAGGGGCCCTCTCCACGGGTGTGGAAACCGTCGGACGCACCTGCCGCTCGGCGTGTCTGAGAACGCTGCGCGGACAGCCACCGATCGTCCTTCCCCCGGACAGGGGACACGGTCCTCCACAGCCCCTGCGGGGCGGTCCGTCCGGTCCGTACACTCGTCACGTGAGCGCGTACGGGTCCCTGTTGAAGACGCCCGGTGTCGGCCGGGTCATCGCCGCGCAGCTGACCGCTCGCTTCCCGTTCGGCATGCTGTCGCTGGCCTACCTGCTGCACGTCGAGCACATCTTCCACTCCTACGGAGCCGCCGGACTCGTGCTCGCGACCACCAGCGTCGGACAGGCCCTCGCCGGGCCGCTGACGAGCCGGTGGATGGGCAGCTGGGGCATGCGCCCCGTCCTGGTCCTCACGAGCATCGTGGCGTTCGTCACCATGGGCGTCATCGCCTTCTTCGTGATGCCGCTCTGGGCCTACGTGGTCATCGGGTTCGTCGGCGGCCTGGCCGTCCCGCCCGTGCAGCCCGCGGTGCGCACCATCTACCCGAAGATGGTGACGTCGAAGCAGCTCACGCCGCTCTTCTCCCTCGACGCCAGCGCGCAGGAGCTCATCTGGGTCGCCGGCCCGGTCATCACGACGTTCGTCGCGACGCAGATCGGCACGGTCGAGGCGATCGTCGTCGCGATGGCGTTCCTGCTCGTCGGCGGCGCGTGGTTCATCGCCTCCCCCGAGCTCGGCCGCGTCCGGATCCCCCGCTCGAAGCGCGCCTTCGGTGTCGTCATGAAGCGTCCGTCGGTCGTCGTGGCGACCCTGACCGGTCTGCTCCTGATCGGGGCGTGCGCCGCGGTCGAGGCCAGCGTCACGAGCGTCTTCGGCGAGGGCAGCCCGAACGCCGGCATCGTCCTCGCGGTCTTCGCCATCGGGTCGCTCATCGGCGGCCTCGCGCTCGGCCACCGCCCGATCTCGAAGAACACGCTCTGGCTGCGGATGACGATCGTCTTCGTCGGCCTGGTCCTCGCCGTGGGCAACCCGACGTTCTGGTGGCTCTGCATCGCCCTCGTCATCGCCGGCGCCGGCATCGCGCCGGCCCTCGCGGTCATGTTCGGGTCGGTGTCGGCGACGGTCAAGTTCTCGGACACGGCCGAGGCGTACGGCTGGATGGGCACCGGTCAGCTCATCGGTGCCGCCGGTGGGTCCGCTGTCGCGGGCTTCCTCATCGACAGCAACGGCCCGAGCGGCGGGCTCATGGTCGGTGCGGTGATGGCCGCGGCCGGCGTCGTGCTGCCGCTGGCGATGCGGAGCTGGCTGCCCGACCTCCGCGGTCGCGACGTCAGCCCCATCCCGGACACCGAGCCGGTCACGATCCCCAGCTGACCTCGGTGGCGGCGCCTCTGCACAGCGCCGCTCGAGATGCCGGTCCGGGAGGCCCGGGGCGGCAGGATGGGGGCATGGTCACCACGATCCCCCTCCGCGACGGCCGGAGCATCCCCGCCGTCGGCTTCGGCGTCTACAAGGTCGACGACGCGGAGGCCGAGACGGCCGTCGGCCTGGCGCTCGACGCCGGGTACCGCCACGTCGACACCGCCGAGATGTACGGGAACGAGCGCGGCGTCGGGAAGGCGATCCGGGCCTCCCGGCTCGACCGCGACGAGGTGTTCGTGACCACCAAGGTGTGGAACGACCACCAGGGGCGTGACGCGACCCTGCGCGCCTTCGACGCCAGCCTCGACCGACTGGGACTCGACGCCGTCGACCTGTACCTCATCCACTGGCCCGCCGCGGCGAACGACCGCTACGTCGAGACGTGGCGCACGCTCGTCGAGCTGCGCGAGTCCGGCCGCGCGCGGAGCGTGGGGGTGTCGAACTTCCAGGTCCCCCACCTCGAGCGGATCATCGCCGAGACCGGCGAGGTGCCGGCACTCAACCAGGTCGAGCGGCACCCGTGGTTGCCACAGCGCGAGCTCATCGCCTTCCACGCGCAGTACGACATCGTCACCGGGGCGTGGTCGCCCCTCGGCCGCGGACGCCTCGTCGAGGACCCGGTCCTCACCGGGATCGCCGCCGCGCACGGGGTGAGCGTCGCCCAGGTGCTCGTGCGGTGGAACGTGCAGCAGGGCGTCGTCGTCCTGCCGAAGTCGGTCACGCCGGCGCGCATCCGGTCGAACCTCGACGTCGACGGGTTCGTGCTGGGCGACGACGAACTCGCCGCGATCGCCGGCCTCGAGTCCGGGCAGCGGACGGGCTCCCACCCGGACTCGGTGTCCTGAGGGACGGACCCGGGTCCTGACGGGCCGGCTCACATCCTGACGGACCGGCCGATGGTCAGCCCTGGCGGTCCTCCTCGGACTGCCACGGCAGGTTGAGGTCGCCCGGCTCCGGCTCGACGTCACCGGCGTCGTCGGCGCCACCGGTCCCCGGAGCAGCGACGACCCGCGAGGGGTCGATGCCGTCCTCGCGCAGGTCGTCGTCGTCACGCTGCTCGGTCTGGGACGCGTCCATCTCCCGCTCACTCGAGGGGCTGTACGAGGTGTCGGCGGCCCGCTGCTCGCTGCCGCTGACACCGTCGACGTCGTCGCTGTGCGCGGCCGAGGTCAGGGCGTCCGAGCGGTCCCGGTCGTCGGAGTGCTCGGGGCCTGCGATGTCGTTGCTCATGGTGGTTCCTCCCGTTTCCCCGAACGGTAGGCGGCGGAGGGTGGCCGACTCCCAGGGCGTCGGCCCGATCGGGGCACAACGGCACCGTGCCCGCGTCGGTACCGTCGAAGGGGTGATCGATCCTCGTGCCCTTGCTTCCGACGAGCTCCGCCCCGGCGAGCGCCTGCTGTGGGTGGGGCAGAGCGACGCTGCCCGCCTGTTCGGCGGGCGTGACGCCTTCCTCGTGCCGTTCAGCCTCCTGTGGGGCGGCTTCGCGATCTCCTGGGAGGTCGGCGTCCTCACCAGCGGAGCGCCGTGGTTCTTCGCCCTGTTCGGCAGCGTCTTCGCCCTCATCGGGCTGCATCTGATCGTGGGCCGGTTCTTCGTGAAGCGCCACCGGAAGCGCACGGAGGCCTTCGCCGTGACAGACAAGCGGGCCTTCATCACGAACGGCCGCAGCAGCCGCGAGACCGATGTCCGACGGATGGACCGGAGCATCACCTGGACGCGCGGTCGCACCCACTGCTCGGTCGAATGGGGCGGATCAGGCGGCGGCCTGTTCTCCGGCGGCGGCGTGCAGCACGTGTACGCGAACACCGGGATGGACGGGCTGTTCGGCCCCCGTCCGATGGCGTTCTTCGACGTCGCCGACGGCACGGCCATGGTCCAGGCGCTCGATGACGCAGCAGGACGCTGAGGGCGGGAGCGACGCCCTCGTCGCCGCCTCCGCCAGGTGAGCGGCCGCTGACCCGCGGTCCGGTCGCGCCCCGCGGCGGACGACGCGCCCCGTCGCGACAGGGTGCGATGAGCGCAGCTGGGCGCGACCCCGGCGCCGTCCCCCGCCGACGGCCGGGAGGCACACCCCGCCCGACAGGTCCGTTACGCTCGTCGGGCACTCGCCACCACCAGGAGGTCCCACCGTGACGATCGTCGCCGCCGCAGACGGCTCAGCCCTCGGCAACCCCGGCCCGGCCGGCTGGGCCTGGTACGTGGACGACGACCGGTGGGCAGCCGGCGGATGGCCCCGCGGGACGAACAACCAGGGCGAACTGACCGCGGTCCTGCAGCTGCTCCGTGCGACCAAGGACACCGGCGAACCCCTGCACATCCTCTGCGACAGCCAGTACGCCATCAAGGCCTGCACCGAGTGGCTCGCCGGGTGGAAGCGGAAGGGCTGGCGGAAGGCCGACGGCAAGCCCGTGCTGAACGTCGAGATCATCAAGGAGCTCGACGCCGAGCTCCAGGGTCGCAAGGTCACCTTCGAGTGGGTCCGCGGACACATGGGCCACGAGATGAACGAGGCCGCCGACGTCCGGGCCCGGGGCGCCGCGACCGCGTACCAGAACCGCACCGAGGTGCCGACGGGGCCGGGCTGGCCGGGCGTCGACGTCCCGGAGCCGGAAGCGCTGCCCGAGGCCGTCCCGCCCGCGACGCTCTTCTGAGCCGAGCACGCAGCCGCACACACCACCCGGACACACGACGAGGGCGGGACCGATCGGTCCCGCCCTCGTCGTTCGCGCTTGCGGTGTCAGTAGGTGCCGTCGCGGCGGTCCTGCCGCGTGATCTGCTCACCGGAGGTCGGGTCGACCCCGGAACGGGTCGTGGTGGTGGTCCGACGCCCGCCGAAGCCGACCGCCAGGCTGATGATGAGCAGGATGATCCCCGCTGCGATGAGGATGTAGCCGATGAGCTTCAGGTCGATGCCCGCGACCTGGAAGTCGACCGCGAACGCGACGATTGCGCCGATCACGATCAGGGCGATGCTGGAGCCGATACGCATGGGCGTTCCTTCCGTGGGAACCCCGACCGTACCGGACGGTGCCCGCTCGTGTTCCGCCCTCGGTCGATCCGCCCTCGGTCGATCCGCCCTCGGTCGATCCACCCTCGGTCGATCCGCCCTCAGTCGACGTCGACCTCGGCCCACCCGTCGAACCGGCCGATCTCGGTGACCCGGACGACGGCCTCCCCCGCCTCGTCGGACGCGTCGAGGTCGATCGTGGCGGAGAAGCCGAAGTCCTTGTCGCCCTCCGGGTCGGCGAAGATCTGCCGTGCGCGCCAGGTCCGGCCTTCCTCGGTGAGGACGAGGTACTGCATGGACCGGGCCTCGGCGTCGATGCCGACGGTGTCGTGCTCGTCGTAGTACTCCTCGAGCACGGTGTCCCACGCTGACCGGTCGAACCCCTGCTGCGCGTCGAGTTCACCGAGCCCGTCGATGTCGTCGCGAGCGGCGAGCAGCACCCGCTGGAACAGGGCGTTGCGCACGAGGACGCGGAAGGCGCGGACGTTGCCGGTGAGGCGGGCGGGCTGCGGCGGGGCGATCTCCTCGTGTTCGGCCTCGGCGAGCGCGATGTCCCCGTTCAGCAGGGCCTCCCACTCGTCGACGAGCGATGAGTCGACCTGGCGCACGAGTTCGCCGAGCCACTCGATGACGTCGTCGAGCTCCTGCGTCCGGTGCTCGTCGGCGATGGTCTGCCGCATGGTCCGGTACGCGTCCGACAGGTACCGGAGGACAAGCCCTTCGGACCGGGTGAGCTGGTAGTACCGCACGTAGTCACCGAAGGTCATCGCCCGCTCGTACATGTCGCGGACCACGGACTTCGGCGAGAGGGTGAAGTCGAGCACCCAGGGCTGCTCGTCCGCGTAGCTCTCGTACGCGGCGGTCAGGAGTTCGTCGAGCGGCTTCGGCCAGGTCACTTCTTCGAGCAGCTCCATGCGCTCCTCGTACTCGATGCCCTCCTGCTTCATCCGGGCGACCGCTTCCCCGCGCTCCTTGAACTGCTGCTGCGACAGGATCGCGCGCGGGTCGTCGAGGGTCGCCTCGACGATGGAGACCATGTCGAGCGCGAAGGTCGGGGAGTCGGGGTCGAGCAGCTCGAAGGCGGCGAGTGCGAAGGGCGACAGCGGCTGGTTCAGCGCGAAGTTCGCCTGCAGGTCGACGGTGAGGCGGTAGCGCCCGTCGACCTTCTCGATCACCCGCGCGTTGATCAGGGTCCGGGCGATGGTGAGCGCCCGCCTGGCCATCGCGAGCTGGCGCGCTCGGGGTTCGTGGTTGTCGAACACCAGGGAGCGGACGTCCTGGAACGCGTCTCCCCCGCGCGCGACGACGGAGAGCACCATGGCGTGTGTGATGCGCATGCGCGACACCATCGGCTCGGGCTCGGCGGCGATCAGGCGCTCGAAGGACGCCTGGCCCCAGGACACGAAGCCCTCGGGCGCCTTCTTCCGCTTGATCTTGTTCTTCTTCTTCGGGTCGTCCCCGGCCTTGGCGACGGCCCGCGCGTTCTCGATGTCGTGCTCGGGGGCCTCCGCCACGACGTCGCCCTCGGTGTCGTAGCCGGCGCGACCGGCACGGCCGGCGATCTGGTGGAACTCGCGTGCGGAGAGCTGCCGCATCTTCGTGCCGTCGAACTTCGTCAGCCCGGTGAAGAGCACCGCTCGGATGGGGACGTTGATGCCGACGCCCAGGGTGTCGGTCCCGCAGATCACGGGAAGGAGCCCGCGTTGCGCGAGCTGTTCGACGAGCCGCCGGTACTTCGGCAGCATGCCAGCGTGGTGCACCCCGATGCCGGCACGGATGAGCCGGGACAGCGTCTGCCCGAACCCGGCGCTGAAGCGGAAGCCGGCGATGGCCTCCGCGATCTCGTCGCGGCGCTCCCGGCTGGCGACCTTGGCGGACATGAGCGACTGCGCCCGTTCGAGCGCCGCCGCCTGGGCGAAGTGGACGATGTAGACCGGCGCCTTGCGCTCTTCGAGCAGGCGCTCCACCGTCTCCTGCACGGGCGTCATGACGTACTCGTACGCGAGCGGGACGGGCCGCGAGACGCCGGTCACCCGTGCGGTGGCGCGGCCGGTCCGTCGGGAGAGGTCGTCCGCGATCGTGGTGACGTCGCCGAGGGTCGCCGACATGAGCAGGAACTGCGCCCGCTCGAGCACGAGCAGCGGCACCTGCCACGCCCAGCCGCGGTCGGCGTCGCCGTAGAAGTGAAACTCGTCCATCACGACGACGTCCACGTCGGCGTCGGGGCCCTGGCGGAGCGCGAGGTTCGCGAGGATCTCTGCGGTGCAGCAGACGATCGGGGCGTCCGCGTTGACAGCTGAGTCGCCCGTGACCATGCCGACGTTCTGCGCGCCGAACAGGTCGACGAGCTGGAAGAACTTCTCCGAGACGAGCGCCTTGATCGGTGCCGTGTAGTAGCTCCGCTTGCCCTCGGCGAGCGCGGCGAAGTGCGCGCCGGCCGCGACGAGCGACTTGCCGGTGCCGGTCGGGGTGCTCAGGACGACGTTGGCGCCGGAGACGAGTTCGATGAGCGCTTCGTCCTGCGCCGGGTAGAGCGGGCGACCGCCGGAAGCGGCCCACTCCGCGAAGGCCAGGTAGACGGCGTCGGGATCGACGACACCGCCCTCTGCCGCCGGCAGTGCGGCGACGAGCGGAGGGACGGTGGTGACGTCGGTCATGTCCCCATCCTCCCAGCACCAAGCGTCACCGGTCCCGGGAGGCCCGGATACGTGGACAGGTCCCGCGCCTTCCACAGATCCATACGCCCGCATAGACTGCCTCCGTGCGCGAACTCGGCTTCCTCTCCTTCGTCCCGAACCACGGTGGCACCCCCGGCGCCGCGAGTGCGCTCGAGGACGGCCTCCGGCTGTTCGAGGCCGGCGAGGCGCTCGGCTACGGCACCGGATGGGTGCGCGGCCGCCACTTCGAGCCCTTCCTGACGAGCCCGATGACCTTCTTCGCCGCCGCCGCCCAGCGGACGAGCACGATCGGCTTCGGCACCGCCGTCCTCGGGATGCGGTACGAGGACCCGGTCCGGCTCGCCGAGGACGCCAGCACGGTCGACCTGCTCAGCGGCGGTCGGTGCAACTCGGCATCAGCACCGGGATCGCCGGCTACGGCCCGATCCTCGACCCCGTGTTCGGCACCTCCGAGCGCTCGTTCCGCGACGAGGCCGAGGCCCGTGCCGCCCGCCTGCTCGAGGTCCTGCGCGGTGACGCTCTCGGTTCCGCCGGATCGGGCTACGAGTCCATCCCCGCCGGCGCCGAAATCACCCTGCAGCCGCAGAGCCCCGACCTGCTCGACCGGGTCTGGTGGGGCGGCGGCAGCATGGGCACCGCGGTGAAGACGGCCGAGAAGGGCCTGCTGCTGCACTGCTCGACGCTGAACACCGAGGACACCGGCGCCCCGTTCGCCGAGGCCCAGGCCGACCAGATCGCCGCGTACCGCTCCCGGTTCGCCGAACTGCACCCCGAGCGCACGCCGAAGGTCGCCGTCGGGCGGATCATCGTCCCGCTCCTCGACGACTCCGACCGCGCCGTGCACGAGGAGTTCCTCACCGGGTACGCGTCCGGCATGGACGACGAGGGCCGGCCGCTCTCCGGCCCGCCGTTCCGATTCAGCCGGGTGCTCTCCGGCGAACCGGCCACCATCGTCGACGCGCTGCTCGCGGACCCGGCGGTGGCGGCGACCGACGAACTCGTCGTGACCCTCCCGGCCAACGGCGACCGCGCCTCCCACGAGCGGATCCTGCGGATCGTCGCCGAGGAGATCGCACCGGCGGTGCGCACGGTCTGAACCGGCGGAGCGGACAGACGTCCGGCGGGGCCCACGGTGTGGTGAGTACCGAGGACCCTCCCGCCGGACGACCATCCCGTCCCTGATCCACACGGGATGGTGGACTCATCGTTCCACCACCTGGGTGGTTTGTCACACAGGTCGCGAGACGAGGATGCGCCCCCGCACGGAGTGCGGGGGCGCATCGGGACGCATCAGGCCCGGCGGGGCGCCGACGACCGGATCAGGAGGCCGTGGCGCACGCTCGACGAACCGTCGGTGATGCGCGCGTCGCCGGTAACCAGCCGGCTGACGCATCACCGATCGTACTTGCCCGCTGGTGCCCCGTGCGGAAACCGGACGGGTGGAGCGGGCAACGGGTTCACGCCAGTTCGACCGACGCCCGTCCGGCCTCGTCGACCACGGACGCGCCGACGTGCAGGGTGAACTGCCCGTGCTCGTACGCCCACCGGCCGTCGCGCCCGCCGTCCCAGTACGCGAACGCACGGGCCGGGACCTCGATCGCGACCTCGGTCGACGCACCCGCGTCGAGTCGCACCGGGGCGAAGCCGACGAGCCAGCGCACCGGCCGGTCCACGGAGGACTCCGCACGCGACGCGTAGACCTGCACGACGTGCTTGCCCGCGCGGTCCCCGGTGTTCGCGACGGTCGCGGTCACGATGACGGCGTCGCCCTCGGTGACCGTCGGGGTCGCCGCGACGCCGTCGATCGACCACGTGGTGTAGCCGAGCCCGTGCCCGAACGGGTAGGCCGGCTCGGTGCCGGCACGGAGCCATGCGCGGTACCCGATGTGCACGCCCTCGTCGTAGGTGACCGCGCCGTCGACCGGGGTGACGTCGAGCACCGGGACGTCGGCCATCACGGCCGGCCACGTGGTCGGGAGCCGGCCGCCCGGCTCCCGCGCACCGGTGAGCACGTCGGCGAGTGCGTTCCCGTACTCCTGGCCGCCGAACCAGGTGAGCAGGACCGCGGCGACCTCGTCCCGCCACGGCATCTCGACGGGCGAGCCGGCGTTCACGACGACGACCGTGGCCGGGTTGGCCGCGGCGACCGCGCGGACCAGGTCGTCCTGGTGCCCGGGCAGTGCGAGGGAGGTCCGGTCGTGGCCCTCCGACTCGACCCGGCTGTTCGTCCCGACGACCACGACGGCGACGTCGGCCTGCGACGCGGCGGACACGGCCGCGGCGACCAGGTCGGCCGGGTCGTCGTCCGAGGGCTCGGTGCCGAACTGGTAGGCGAGGACCCCGCCGAGCGTCTCGTCCTGCACGACGTCGTGTTCGATGCGGATCGCGAGCCGCCGCCCGGCCGTCACCGGGACGGGGACCGAGCGCGCCGGCGGGTCGAGGAACGCGGCGCCGAGCTGGTCGCCCGCGAACGGCACGTCCTCGTCGAGCAGGAGGGCGCCGTCGACCCACATCCGAGAGCGTCCCGCGGCACCGATCCCGATCCGCACGGTGCCGTCCTGCTGCGCCGTGTAGGTGGTCGTGATGTCCAGCCGGTCGGCCTCGCGGGTGGGAGCGTCCCCGCCGAACCAGAACAGCGCGGTGGCGCGACGGTCCTCCGTGTACAGCTCCGACCCGTCACGCACGAAGGCGACCCGCGCACCGGGCTCCCCGGTGACCGGGTTCGTGATGGTGTCGAGGGGGAACTCGGCGATGCCCTCCTGGACGACGGCGCCGATCGCGTACTCGACCGAGGCGGCCGGGAACGCGGCACGGATGCCGTCGAGCGGGGAGACGACCGACTCCGGCACGACGGTGGCGGAACCGCCGCCCTGCGTCCGGGCCTGGTCGGCGTTGTGCCCGATGACCGCGATGCGGGACAGCGCGGCGGGGTCCAGGGGCAGGACCCCGGTGTTGCGGGCGAGGACCGTGCCCTCGGCCTCGGCCTCGCGCGCGAAGGCGACGCCGTCCTCGACCGAGGGAACCCGTGCCGGCGCGGCGCCAGCGGCAGCAGCACCGGCCGGCCCCGCGGCGTCCACCCCGGACAGCGCCCCCACCCGGGCGGCGAGCAGCAGGATCCGGCGCACCTTCCGGTCGATCGCCGCCATCGGCACCGCCCCGGACTCGACCGCGGCCAGCAGCGGCCCCTCGCTCCACCACGGGTTCGGCCCGGGCATCGCGAGGTCCTGCGACGCCGTCGCCGCCTCGACGGAGCGGACCCCGGTCCAGTCGGACACGACGACGCCGTCGAAGCCCCACTCGGCGTTGAGCGGCGTCTCGAGCAGGTCGTTCTCCGATGCGGTCACGCCGTTGACGGCGTTGTAGGACGACATCACGGCCCACGCGCGCGCCTCGGTCACGGCCTTCTCGAACGCCAGCAGGTACAGCTCGCGCAGGGCACGCTCGGACACCTCGGTGGACGCGGTGAAGCGGTCGGTCTCGTAGTCGTTCGCGATGTAGTGCTTCGGGGTCGCCGCGACGCCGTGCTCCTGCACGCCGGCCACGTAGGAGGCCGCCAGGTCGCCGGTGAGCACCGGGTCCTCGCTGAACGCCTCGAAGTGGCGACCGCCGAGCGGTGAGCGGTGCAGGTTGATCGTCGGACCGAGGACGACGTCGACGCCTTTGCGACGGGCCTCCACGGCGGCCGCGCCACCGTAGCGCTGCGCGATCGCACGGTCCCACGACGCGCTCAGCGCGGTCGCGGACGGCAGGTTGAGCGACGGCTCCCGCTCGTCCCAGACCTCGCCGCGCACGCCGGACGGCCCGTCCGACATGAGCACGCGACGGAGCCCGATCTCCTCGATCGGCCAGGTGGTCCAGAAGTCCCGGCCGGTGAGCAGCTGCACCTTCTGCTCGGTGGAGAGCCGGTCGAGGAGTGCGTCGATGCGCTCGCCGAGCCGATCGGTGTCTGCGGGGGTCGCGGTCACGGGGGTCGTTCCTTCCGTCGGAGACGTACCGCCGAGCGCCGTCGTCGGCAGTGTCCTCACGCTAGCACCAATCCCTACCTCTATTCGGTTTCTGCTCGGGCCAGCGGGCGGTACTCTCTCGCCATGGCACGACGGGGTTCGTACGCGAAGGGCATCGCCAAGCGCGAGGAGATCCTGTCCGTCGCGCTCGAGCTCGTCGCCACGCAGGGGTTCCGACGCACGAGCATCAAGGACATCGCCGACGCCGTGGGCCTCACGCAGGCCGGGCTCCTGCACTACTTCGACTCGAAGGACGAGCTCTGGGTCGCGATCCTCCGCCGCCGTGACGACCTGGACAACGCCGCACAGTGGGACGCCCCGGACTTCGCCGCACTCCTCGCCGCGGTCGTCCGGCACAACGCCGAGGTCCCGGGCCTCGTGCAGATGTTCGTCAACCTGTCGGCAGCGGCGGCGACCGACCCGGACCACCCCGCGCACGCCTACTTCCGCGAGCGCTACGAGACCACGCGTGCCCGCATGACGGACGACTTCCGCCGGATGCAGCAGGACGGCCGGCTCCGCACCGACCTCGACCCGGAGGAACTGGCCAGCGTCCTGCTCGCCACCTCGGACGGCATGCAGATCCAGTGGTTGTACGACCCGACCCGGGACATGGCCGAGCACGTCGAGCTCGTCACCCGCCTCGCGATGGCGCAGGTCACGACCGGCTCCTGACGTCCGGCCGGGAGGCCCGCCCCGCGCCCAGACACGGGTACCGCCCGTCCCTGGTCGCGTCCACCACCCGCGGTGCAGGATGGACGCGACCCGACCCGGGGTCTCGACGACGAGGTGGAGTGACGCGATGACGCGTGTAGTGGTGACCGGTGGCAGCGGCAAGCTCGGACGGGCGGTCGTCCGCGACCTCGACGAACACGGCTACGACGTCGTGCTGATCGACCGGGTGCCCTCGCCGGACAAGCCCGAGCGCGTGCAGTTCGTCCGCACCGACCTGACCGACTACGGCCAGGTCCTCAACACCCTGATCGGCGTCGACGACCGCTACGACTCGGTCGACGCCGTCGTGCACCTCGGTGCGGTGCCGGCGCCGGGCCAGGTGCCGGACGTCGCACTCATCACGAACAACGTGACCGCGTCCATCAACGTGTTCCACGCTGCCCGCGCAGCCCGCATCCGCAACGTCGTGTGGGCCTCCAGTGAGACGCTCCTGGGGATCCCGATGGGCGAGCACCACCCGCCCTACCTGCCGGTCGACGAGGAGTTCGCGGTGCGGCCGCAGTCCTCGTACTCGCTCGGCAAGGCCGTCGAGGAGGAGATGGCGCGTCACTTCACCCGCTGGGACCCGCAGCTGAAGATGATCGGGCTGCGCTTCTCGAACGTGATGGACGAGACGGACTACCCGGCGTTCCCGTGGGACGCGACGCCGGAGGCGAAGACGTTCAACCTGTGGTCGTACATCGACTCCCGTGACGGCGCCCAGGCGGTGCGCAAGGCCGTCGAGAGCGAGCTGACCGGCTTCGAGGCGTTCATCATCGCCAGCCCGGACACCGTCATGGACACCCCGACGCTCGAGCTCGTCGAGCAGTACCTGCCGGACATCGAGCGCCGGGCGGACATCGACGGGGTCAGCTCGCTGTTGTCCTCCGACAAGGCCCGCGAGCTCCTCGGCTACGCCCCGGAGCACACCTGGCGCCGCTGACCGCCATGGTCAGGCGGGGAGCAGCAGGCCGTCGAGCACCAGGTCCCGGAGGCGCGGCACGAGGTCGGCGCTGAGCGCCGCCTCGTCCACGCCGGTGAGCTGGGCGATCGCCCCGACGATCTGGCCGACGGCCAGCTCCCCGTCGGCCGCACCGACGAACGCGGCCAGGGCGGTGTCGGCGTCGACCCGGCGGCCGAACCCGCCGCCCTGCACGAGCGCCATCACCGTGGGGTCGTCGTTGCCCGGCCAGTAGTGGCGCTCCTCGGTGACGTCCCCGGCGACCCGGAGGTGTGCGTCCGCGAAGGCCCGGTCGTCGTGGGCGGCGAGCCAGCTCACGGCGTCGAGGGCCCGGGCCACGGTCGCACCGAGGCCCGCCGGGTTCGAGCCGAGCACCTGCGGAAGTCGTTCGAAGCGCCGGAGCGGGGCCGGGCTGCTCCCCCGGGGACCGGACGGCGAGCGGACCACGACGTAGCCGAAGCCGACCCCGGTGACGTGCCGGTCGCGGAAGTCGTCGAGCCAGGCGTCCACCAGGTCGTCGAACTCCGGCGAGCCGGGCTTCGTGCCGCCGTCGCGGATCCAGGTCTCGGCGTAGGCGGGCGGGTCCTCGCGCTCGCGCTCGACCACCCACACGTCCAGATCGGTGTCCGCGAACCAGGACGCGACGCGGTCGAGGCCGTCCGCGCCCCAGCGGTGCTCCCAGTTGGCGAGCAACTGCGCGGTCCCACCGGGCTCGAGGTGGTCTGCGAGACCCCGGAGCACGGTCTCGACCAGGGCGTCGCCGACCATCCCGCCGTCGCGGTACTCGTAGGCGGGGACGCCCTCGCGGCGGGGCGTGATGACGAACGGCGGGTTCGAGACGATCCGGTCGAACCGCTCCCCTGCGACCGGCTCGAACAGGGAGCCGAGGCGGAAGTCGATGCCGTCGACGCCGTTGAGGAGCGCGTTGAACCGGGCGATGGCGAGCGCCCGCGACGAGATGTCGGTGGCGACGACCTCGTCCGCGAAGCGGCGGGCGTGCATGGCCTGGACGCCGCACCCGGTACCGAGGTCGAGCACGCGGCGGACGGGCACGGGCAACTGCAGGCCGCTCAGCGTCGTGGTGGCGCCGCCGATGCCGAGGACGTGCTCCTCGCTGATCGCGTGCCCGAGGGCGAGTTCGCCGAGGTCGGACGCGATCCACCAGCTGCCGGCGCCGAGGTCGTCCACGAAGGCGTACGGCCGGAGGTCCAGGGCCGGCGCGACACGGTCCGCGTCGGTCCGGAGCACCCCGGCGCTCACGAGCGCGTCGACGCCGGTGGTCGCGAACCCGCGGTCGGCGTCGGCGCGCGACACCGGCAGTCCGAGCACGAACAGCGTCGCGATGGTCGACAGCGGCGTGGTCGGACGCGCCGCGAGTGCGCGGAGGGCCGCGACCCGGGTGCCGCGGTGCAGCGCTGCAGCGGCTTCGGTCCCCCAGAGCGCGTCGACGCCCTCCACCGTGTAGCCGGCCGCGGTCAGGTCCGCGGCGAGCGCCGACGTCACGCGGGGGTCGGCGACGACGGCGGGCAGCCGGTGCTCGGCGGTCCCCCCGCTCACGCGGCGGCCTCGGCGCGCACGAGCCCGGCCGGGACCTGCCAGTCGAGCACGAGGTCGAGCAGGCCGGGGAAGCGCTGCTGGACGTCCTCGGTACGGACGCGGCTGACGCGGGTCAGGCCCTCGAGGTGCTGCTCGAGGAGCCCGGCTTCGCGGAGGACCCGGAAGTGGTGCGTCAGGGTGGACTTCGGGCGGTCGATGCCGACCCATCCGCAGGAGCGCTCCCCGCCGGCCGCGTCGACGAGGTACCGGTGCAGGATCGACAGCCGGATCGGGTCGGACAGGGCGTCCATCACCACGGGCAGGTCCATCTCGGCCGGCGACGGCTGGGGCAGCCGTTCGGGGGCATCGTCGCGCTCGGGCATGGACGGGACGCTACCACCGTTCCCCTCCCTGTACGACTTGCGTCGTACAGCCACGATGCGGTACCAATGCGGTACCACCCGGTACGACTCCGTCCGTACTGGTCCATCACGACGGGAGGGACACCATGCAGTCCACACGCTCGGTCGCCGGGTTCTGGATCATCGCCGCCATGCTGCTCGTGGCGTTGGCGTCGTCGGCGGTCCCCTCCCCGATCTACCCCGTCTACGCGGCCGAGTGGCACCTGACGCCGCTCATGCTCACCGCCGTGTTCGCCGTCTACGTCGCCGGGCTGCTGGTGAGCCTGCTCGTCGCCGGCCGGCTGTCCGACCACGTCGGCCGGAAGCCCGTGCTCGTCGCCGGCGGGATCGGCCTCACCGTCTCGCTCGGGCTCTTCGTGGTCGCCGACGGCTTCGGTGCCCTCGTCCTCGACCGCGTCGTGCAGGGCGTGTCCGTCGGCCTGCTCATCGGTGCCCTCGGTGCCGCGCTCATCGACAACTCCCTCGAGCGGCACCCCGCCCTCGCCGGTGTGCTGAACGGGGCCGTCCCGCCGATCGCGCTCGCCACCGGCGCACTGTCGAGCGGCGCCCTGGTCGAGTGGGGTCCGGCACCCGAGCAGTTCGTCTACCTGCTCTTCGGCGCGCTCCTCGTGCTCATGCTCGTCGCGCTGGCCGTCGTGCCCGAGCGGGTCACCCGCCGGCCGGGAGCCCTGCGGTCCCTCCGCCCGACGATCGCCGTACCGCGGTCCTCGCGCCGACTGTTCCGGGGCGTCGCCGGTTCGCTCATCGCGAGCTGGGCCCTGGGCGGGCTCTTCCTGTCCCTCGTCCCCTCGGCGCTCGGCGCGGTCTTCGGCATCGACAACCACTTCGCCGCCGGAGCCCTCATCGCCGTCGTCACCGGGGTCGGCGCGGCCACCGGCATCGCCACGCAGCGGCTCGACGCCCGCGTCGGCGTGCTCATCGGTCTCGTCGCGCTCGTCCTCGGACCCGTCGTCACGATCGGGTTCGTGTTCGCCCAGTCCCTGCCAGGCCTCGTCGTCGGCAGCGCGATCGCCGGCGTCGGCTTCGGAGCCGGCTTCCAGGCGCCGCTGCGGATGCTACTCGCGACCGCCGCGCCGACCCACCGTGCGGGACTGCTCTCCACCATCTACGTCGTCAGCTACCTGGCGTTCGGCGTGCCCGCCGTCATCGGTGGGCTGCTCGAGCCGACGGTCGGCCTCGTGCCGGTGCTCGCCGGCTACGGCGCGTTCATCGTCGTCGCCGCGGGCATCGCCCTCGTGCTGCAGCTCACGTCGAAGGACACCGTCGCGGTCGAGGAGTCGGCCGCCGAGGCCGTCGAGCGGACGGCGACGGGCACGGTCCGCACGGTCTGACGCCGGCGGCGCGTCGCGACGGGCTCGCTAGAGACCGGGCCGCGCGGTCCGACCGCGGGGGCGCGGGACGCCGACGTTCCGGTGCGCCTCGGCGTGGGCCGCGTCGACGTCCGCCTTGCCCTTGTCCGCCGCGTCCCGCATCCGCTTCGACGGGGCGTGGTGCTTCGCCCAGTCCCAGAACCGGTGCAGCTTCGCCCGCAGCCAGGTGATGATCCGGTGGAAGAAGTGGAACTCGCTCGCCAGGACCGTCAGGCCGATGAAGACGACCAGCCACCCGGGACCGGGCAGCGGCACCAGGGCGAGCCCGACCACGACGATGAGCCCGCCGACGATCCCGACCAGGACCTTGTAGAAGAGGTGCACGTGCGGCCGGGCGTGGATCCAGGTCCGCAGGTCGCGGAACCACTGGAAGCGCTGACGACCGCCGTCGGCCTGCTCGGTACGGCCGGACGCAGCGCGGTCCGCGTCGGGTCCGCCCACGTCGGGGCCGGCACTCCGGGGAGGCTCAGTCGGGTCGCCGTGCATGTCCGCACGCTAGGGCGCGCGGCTGGGAAACCGCGGCGCATCGGGTCCGCACCAGGTGGGTGTCGGGAGCCGACGCGGCGGACGTCGTCCGGGCCTCCAGGCCGGCCGGGAGGCCCGTCACGCGTGCGCGACGCAGGTCGCCGCCCACGGGACCGCGGCCAGGCGAGCCTCCGGGATGGGCTCCCCGCCGACCGCGCAGCGCCCGTACGTCCCCGCGTCGAGACGGCCGAGGGCCGCGTCGACCTGCTCGATGCGGCGCCGGGCGTCGTCACGCACCGCGCCGAGGGACCCGCGCTCCCAGGCCAGGGTCGCCCCCTCCGGGTCGTGCTCGTCGTCGGTGTTCGCGCCGTCCCGGGCGTCGCTGACGTCCTGCATGCTGCGTTCGACGTCGGCGAGGAGTTTCGTCGCCCGGACGCGTTCCCCGTCCAGGGCAGCGCGCGGGTCGAGGTCCATGGGGACGACCGTAGTCCGGCGGAATGGGCCGCCGCACGGATGCGTTCGCATGGGCATGACGAAGATCGGGTTCCTGTCCTTCGGGCACTGGCGCGACGTCCCCGGGTCGAAGGTCCGCAGTGGCCGTGAGGCCCTCGTGCAGGCGATCGACCTCGCCGTGGCCGCCGAGGAGGCCGGCGTCGACGGCGCCTACTTCCGGGTGCACCACTTCGCACCGCAGCAGGCCGCGCCCTTCCCGCTGCTCTCCGCGATCGCCGCCCGGACCAGCCGGATCGAGATCGGCACCGGCGTGATCGACATGCGCTACGAGAACCCGCTGTACATGGCGGAGGAGGCCGCGGCGACGGACCTCATCTCCGGCGGCCGACTCCAGCTCGGCGTGAGCCGGGGGTCACCCGAGACCGCACTCGCCGGCTACCGCTCGTTCGGCTACGTGCCCGAGTCGGGCGACGAGAACGGCGCCGACCTGGCCCGCGACCACACCGCGGTGTTCCGGCGTGCGATCGCCGGCGAGCCGATGGCGAACGCGAACCCGCAGATGACCGGCTCCGTCGGGTCCCTCGCGGTCACGCCGCAGTCCGACACCCTGTCCGAGCGCATCTGGTGGGGTGCCGGCACCCGGGCCACTGCCGAGTGGACCGCCGAGCAGGGCATGAACCTCATGTCCTCGACCCTGCTCACCGAGGACACCGGCGTGCCGTTCGACGAACTGCAGGCCGAGCAGATCGCCCGCTTCCGGTCGACCTGGCGCGAGGTGGGATGGGAGCGCTCACCCCGCGTCAGCGTGAGCCGCAGCATCATCCCGATCATCGACGACGAGTCGCGCCACTACTTCGGCGTCCGTGCGCAGGTCGAGGGACAGGACCAGGTCGGGCACCTCGACGGGGGCCTCGCCCGGTTCGGTCGCTCGTACATCGGCGAGCCGGAACAGCTCGTCGCGGAGCTCGCGGCGGACCGTGCCGTCCGCGAGGCAGACACCGTCCTCGTCACCGTCCCGAACCAGCTCGGGGTGGACTTCAACGCGCGGTTGCTCACGGCCGTGAAGGACGTCTTCACGGAGGTCGACGCGGCGCCGGCAGCGGTCTGACGGGGCGGTCCCCACTTCTGCCGACACCCGGTCTGGGGCTGCGGTGCGGGATCGTGGCGGGTAGCGTCGAACCGCACTGATGACACCCCACAGACCCCAGGAGTTCCCGTGACGCTGCCGGCCGCCGGCTGGTTCCCGGACCCGCGCGACACCGCTCGACTGCGGTGGTGGGACGGTCACGCCTGGGGCGAGACCACCCGGGTGCTGCCCCGCGTCGTCCCGGAGCCGGCGCTGCAGGCGCTCGCGGTGTCGAGCGGTCCGGCGTTCTCGGTCGAGGCCGCCGGTCGTCCGACCGAGCTGCAGTCCTGGGCCTACGGCAGCACCGAGCGGCGGTTCTGCGTCTTCGCGGTCCTGGCCGTGCTGTCCGCCGTCGTGTCCCTCGTGCTGAACCCGTGGGGCGTGTGCAGCCTCCTCGCCGTGGTGACCGGCGTCGTCGCCCTCGTGCGCCCCGGCGCGACCGGAGCATGGCGGGTCGTCGGGCAGAGCGTCGGTACCTCGGCGCTCGTGCTCGCCGTCGCGACGGGCGTCGTCGTGCTGAACACCCACCTGCACCTGTTCTGACGGACCGCCGCGCCGCCTCGACGATCAGTCGTCGGACGGACGACGACGGTGCTGCTTCGTCACGGACCGCTGCTGCTTGGTCGCGAGACGCCGGCGCTGGGAGCCGCGCGTCGGCCGGGTCGCCCGCCGCGGTGGGCCGGGCGGGGCGAGTGCCTCCCGCAGGAGCTCGCGGAGTGCGTCGAGGGCGGCCTCGCGGTTGCGCAGCTGGGACCGTCGCTCGGACACGGTCACGGTGATCGTGCCCGCGACCGTCCGCCGGTCGAGCCGCTCGAGGACGCGTGTCCGCTGCTCCTCGGTGAGCGCCGCTGACGCCACGACGTCCCAGGTGAGCTGGACGCGGCTGTCGGAGGTGTTCACGTGCTGGCCCCCGGGGCCGGACGACCGCGAGAACCGCCAGCGCAGTTCGGCCTCGGGGACGGTGAGCCCCGGCCCCACCTCGAGGTCCATGCGCCAAGGATCGCACGATCTCCGCGCGGCCAGCTCGCTCCCGCTACCGCCGCGCCCGCGGGTGCGCCGTCTGGTAGACGTCCCGCAGCATGTCGGCCGTCACGAGCGTGTAGATCTGCGTCGTCGCGACGCTCGCGTGCCCGAGGAGCTCCTGCACGACACGGACGTCCGCCCCGCCCTCGAGCAGGTGCGTCGCGAAGGAGTGCCGGAAGGTGTGCGGGGAGACGTGGTCGGCGAGCCCGGCACGTTCGGCCGCGGCCTGGATGACGAGCCAGGCGCTCTGCCGGGACAACCGGGCCCCGCGTGCGCCGAGGAACAGCGCCGAGGTGCCGCTCCCGCGAGCGGCGAACACCGGCCGCGCCCGCACCAGGTAGGCGTCGACCGCCGCGCGTGCGTAGCTGCCGAGCGGCACGATCCGCTGCTTGTTCCCCTTGCCGGTGACCCGTACGACCGAGACATCGGTGTCCTCGTCCGGGACCCCGTCGACACCGGCGAGCGTCGTCACGTCGTCGACGGAGAGCCCGACCGCCTCGGAGACGCGCGCGCCGGTCGCGTACAGCAGTTCCAGGAGGGCGCGGTCGCGGAGCTGTGCCGGTTCGTCACCGACCACCGCGCCGAGCAACCGCTCCATGTCGTGCACGGAGATCGCCTTCGGGAGCCGCATGGGCGCCTTCGGCGGACGCACGGAGGCGCCGGGGTCGAGCGGCAGCCAGCCCTCCGCCGCCGCGAACGCACTGAACGACCGCACCGAGCTGAGCATCCGGGCGACCGACCGCGGTGCGAGCGGCCCGTCCGGCCTCGTGGCGAGGTGCTGCACGAACCCGGCGAGGTCCGCGCGCGCGAGCCGCCCGACGTCGTCGAGGACCGCCGCACCACCGGCCCGGTCGGCACCGGCGGAGTCGACGACAGGCTGCGTGCCGATCCAGTCCCCGAAGGTCGACAGGTCGCGCCGGTAGGCGGACAGGGTGTGCTGCGACAGGCCTCGCTCGATCGCGATGTGCCGCAGGTAGTCCTGCACGGCACGCTCGAACGGCATCACCCGACGAGGCTACCGGGGCACGGGCCCCGGCCTCGGCCCCGGCCCCGGCCCCGGAGGAGCTACTCGGCCGAGGGCGCACCGTCGCCGGACGCCGCCGGGGCCGGCGCCTCCGTCGGGGCCGCCGCGTCCGCCGCGTCCGCGGCGTCCGCCGCGAGGGCCTTCCGACGCTGCACGACCTGCACCGCGATCGCGACCGGCACCGCGGCCAGGGCGACGGCGCGGAGCCACGGCCGGTCGAGGGCGTGCCGGGTTGCGTGGTCGAGCGACACCGGGCCCGGGCCGCCGAGGGCGAACATCGCCGCCGAGAAGCCGAGGAACGCCGGCAGTTCCAGGCCGCCGTCCGCGTTGAAGAAGCCGTTCGGCGTGTGCACGCTGGAGGCCACCCCCATGGTCGTGGCGGCACCAGCGCCGGCGATCGGGGTGGCGAGGCCGAGCGCGAGGGCGGCACCGGAACCGGCCTCGCCGATGCCGGCCAGGACGGCGTTGCGGCGGCCGGGCCGGAAGCCCATCGCGTGCATGCCCTGCGCGGTGCCGTCGATGCCACCGCCGCCGAACGCGCCGAAGAGCTTCTGGGCACCGTGCGAGACGAGCACCGCTCCGAGTGCGATGCGGAGCAGGGTCGTCGCGGTGACGGCTGCGGTGGTGGTGCGCGAGCTCATGGGGGTCCTCCCGGTCGTCGGTGGTCCGGCCGCCCGTCCGACGCGGGTGAGCACGGTGCCGCCGACGGTACGCCGTGTCAGCCCTGCGAGTGGCGCTCGATGGCCTCGACCGCGAGCGTCGCGACGATGAGCGCCGAGTTGTGCAGCCGACCCGCGAGGATCCCCTCCAGGAGTTCGGCGCGCGGCACCCAGCGGATGACGATGTCGGCTTCCTCGGCCTCGCGCTCGAAGGCGGACTCGGTCGCACGCACGCCGGTCGCGCGGTACACCTCGATGAACTCGTTGCTGCCACCCGACGAGGTGTTGTAGCGCACGAGGTGCTGCCACTCGTCGGCCTCGACGTCGGCCTCCTCCGCGAGCTCGCGCTTCGCGGCGGTGAGGTGGTCCTCGCCCTCCTGGTCGAGCAGCCCGGCGGGCAGCTCCCAGTCGCGCAGTTGGACCGGGTGCCGGTACTGCTGGATGACGAGGACGCGGCCTTCGTCGTCCTCCGCGTACACGGCGACGGCGCCGGTGTGGTCCACGTACTCACGGACCATGTCGGAGCCGTTGTAGTCGATGTGGTCACGGGTGATGTCCCACACCGCGCCCTCGAACACCCGCTCGGAGGCGGTGACGTGGTGGGAGGCGGTCTCGTCGGCGATCGGTGCGTCAGTCACCTCGCCATCCTGCCCCACCCGGCCCGGGCGGGCCCACTGGCTGTGGACAGACGGACGGGAGGCTCCCCGCCAGCTGGTGGTGGGCCCACGCCGGCCGGTTCCGGACCGACGCGCCAGCGGCGGTCCGGCCGTGCCCGGTGGGGAGCCTCCCGTTCGTCGTCCGGTCGCGACCGCGACCCGACCCACTAGGCGACCGCTTCGGTCTCCGGGTCGAAGAGCCGCGTCGACTCGTTGCGCTCGATCGCCGCACCGACGAGGCCCGCGAAGAGCGGGTGCGCGCGGTTCGGACGCGACCGGAGCTCCGGGTGCGCCTGCGTACCGATGTAGAACGGGTGCTCCGCACGGTCCAGCTCGACGTACTCGACGAGCGTGCCGTCCGGCGAGGTACCCGAGAAGCGCAGGCCGGCGTCCGCGATCTGCTCGCGGTAGTGGTTGTTCACCTCGTAGCGGTGACGGTGACGCTCCGATGCCTCGGTCGCGCCGTACAGCTCAGCCGCCAGGCTGCCGTCGGTGAAGTGCGCCGGGTACATGCCGAGCCGCATCGTGCCGCCCAGGTCACCGCCCGCGATGATGTCAACCTGCTCCGCCATGGTCGCGATGACCGGCGTCGAGGTCTCCGGGTCGAACTCGGTGCTCGACGCGTCGAGCAGACCGGCCTCGTGGCGGGCGTACTCGATGACCATGCACTGCAGGCCGAGGCACAGCCCGAGCGTGGGGATGTTCTGCTCACGCGCGAACTTCAGCGCGCCGAGCTTGCCCTCGATGCCGCGGATGCCGAACCCACCGGGGATGCAGATGCCGTCGACGTCGCCGAGGTTCTTCGCGGCGCCCTCGGGGGTGATGCACTCGTCGGACGCGACCCACTTCAGCGTGACCTTGGCGGTGTGGGCGAAGCCGCCCGCGCGCAGGGCCTCGGTGACGGACAGGTACGCGTCCGGCAGGTCGATGTACTTGCCGACCAGGGCGATCGTGACGGCCTTCTTGGGCTCGTGCACCGCGGTCAGCACGCCGTTCCAACGCGACCAGTCGACGTCGTGCGCCTCGAGGCGGAGGGCCTCGATGATGACCTGGTCGAGGCCCTGGTCGTGCAGCATCGTCGGGATGTCGTAGATCGAGGGGACGTCCACGGCGTTCACCACGGCGTCCTCGTCGACGTCGCACATCAGGGCGATCTTGCGCTTGTTCGCGTCCGAGACGGGGCGGTCCGAGCGGAGCACGAGGGCGTCGGGCTGGATGCCGATCGAGCGGAGCTGCGCGACCGAGTGCTGCGTCGGCTTCGTCTTCTGCTCGCCGGAGGCGTTCATGAACGGCACGAGTGAGACGTGCACGAAGAAGACGTTGTTCCGGCCGAGCTCGTGGCGCACCTGGCGGGCCGCCTCGATGAACGGCTGCGACTCGATGTCGCCGACCGTGCCGCCGACCTCGGTGATGATGACGTCGGGCTGCGGGTCGTTCTCCGCCTGCTCGCGCATCCGCCGCTTGATCTCGTCGGTGATGTGCGGGATGACCTGCACGGTGTCACCGAGGTACTCGCCGCGACGCTCCTTGGCGATGACCGTCGAGTAGACCTGCCCGGTCGTGACGTTCGCCGACTGGGCGAGGTCGATGTCGAGGAAGCGCTCGTAGTGGCCGATGTCCAGATCGGTCTCGGCGCCGTCGTCGGTCACGAAGACCTCGCCGTGCTGGAACGGGTTCATGGTGCCCGGGTCCACGTTGAGGTACGGGTCGAGCTTCTGCATGACGACCTTGAGGCCGCGTGCCGTGAGGAGGTTGCCGAGGCTGGCCGCCGTCAGGCCCTTGCCGAGAGACGAGACGACCCCGCCGGTCACGAAGATCTGCTTCGTCACCTTCGGGGTCTTGCTGTCGATGCGCGCTGTGCTTGCCTGGGTACCGCTGCTGAGAGTGTCCGCCACGGGATTCCATCGTACGTCAGAAGTGCCGGGAGGCGCGACCCGCGTTCGCCGGGCGCGTTGCGTCCGGAGCGTGGTCGCCGACGCGGGGCGGGCCTCCCGGCCGTCAGGCGGACCGACCGGCGACCTCGAGGAGTTCGCGCGCGTGCTCCATGCCGCTGGCGCTGTCGCCGAGACCGGAGAGCAGCCGTGCCATCTCCTGCAGGCGGTCGTCGCCCTCGAGGCGCCGCACGCTCGACGAGGTGACCGCGCCGCTGGCGTCCTTGACGACGTTGAGGTGGTTGTTCGCGAACGCGGCGACCTGTGCGAGGTGCGTGACCACGATGACCTGCGTTCGCTCGGCGAGCGCCGCCAGGCGTCGGCCGATCTCGATCGCAGCAGCGCCGCCGACGCCCGCGTCGACCTCGTCGAACACGAACGTCGGGACCGTGGTGCTCCCGGCCATGACGACCTCGATCGCGAGCATCACGCGGGAGAGCTCACCGCCGGAGGCGCCCTTGCCGATCGGCCGGGGGTCGGTGCCCGAGTGCGGCTGCAGGAGGATCGCCACCTGGTCCCGCCCGTGGCGACGGAACTCGCCCGCGTCGGTGACCTCGACCACGAGGGTCGCGCCGGCCATCGCGAGGCTCTTCAATTCGGCCGTGACCCGCTTGGCGAGGTCCGTCGCCGCCTTGCTCCGCACCTTGGTGAGGGTGGCGGCGGCGGCCTCGAGGGCGACCAGGTCCGCCTCGACGGCCTGCTGGAGTCCGACGATCCGGTCGTCGTCGCCGTCGAGTTCGAGCAGCCGGTCGGAGGCACGCTGGCCGTAGGCGATGACGTCCTCGACGGTGTCCCCGTACTTCCGGGTCAGTCCGGCGAGCAGGGCGCGGCGCTCGTTGACGAGTTCGAGGTCGTGGCCCGCTTCCGGCTCGAGCGAGCCGATGTAGCTCGACAGCGACGCCGAGGCCTCGCTCGCCTGGATCCCGAGCTCGGTGAGCTGTTCCAGCACCGGCTGCAGGGCCTGGTCGACGTTCGCCACCCGTTCGATCGCACGCCGTGCGGACTCGACGAGGCCGATGACGTCGGGCCCGTCGAGCGACTCGCTCGAGACGGCCTCGTGCGCGAGCCCTGCGGACAGTCGGAGCTCCTCGAGGTTCCCCAGCCGCTCGGCGCGTTCGGCGAGCTCGGTGTCCTCGCCCGGCTGCGGGTCGGCTGCCTCGATCTCCTCGGACGCCTCGCGGAGCCGCGCGGCCTCGGCGAGCCGTTCGTCCCGGTCCCGCGTGAGCGTCTCGAGGTCCCCGGCGTGCTGCTGCCAGGCGTCGTACACGGCGACGTACTTCGCGAGGGCCTTCTCGACCGCGCCCGCGCCGAACCCGTCGAGCGCGGCCCGCTGCGCCGACGCCGAGGTCAGCCGGATCTGGTCGGACTGGCCGTGCACGGTGACGAGCTGGTCGGCCAGTTCGCCGAGCACGGCGACGGGCGCGCTGCGGCCCCCGACCGTGGCGCGGCTGCGACCCTCGGCGGAGACCGTCCTGGTGAGGATGAGCTCGCCGTCCTCGACCGTCCCGCCGGCGTCCTCGACCCGCTCGGCCACGGCCGCGTGGTCCGGCAGGTCCCAGCGTCCCTCGACGACCGCGCTGGACGCCCCGCGACGGACGGAGCCGGCGTCCGCCCGGGCGCCGAGGAGCAGACCGAGCGCGGTGACGATCATCGTCTTGCCGGCTCCGGTCTCACCGGTCACGACGGTGAAGCCCGGGCCGAGCTCGAGCGTGGCGTCGCCGATCACGCCGAGGTCGGAGATGCGGATTTCCTCGATCACTGGATGTGCTCCTGCTGCTGGTTCACGTCGTGGTGCCGGTGGTCGTGCTCGTCGTCCGGGCGGCCGGCTGGGTCGCTGACAGGTCAGGCCGGACCGGCGCGGTGGTCGCACGAGGGCGTCACTGGACGTCCTCGTCGTCACGCTGCGGGCCGCGCCAGCCCGCCACCGGCAGGCGGAACTTCGCCACCAGCCGGTCGGCGAACGGAGCGTCCTTGAGCCGCGCCACCCGCACCGGATCCGGCGACCGGCGCACCTCGACCCGCGCTCCGGGAGGCAGGTCGTGCGTCCGGCGTCCGTCACACCACAGCACGCCCACGCCGCTCGTGCGCCGCAGGACCTCGACCGCGAGGACGCGGTCCGGACCGACCACGATCGGCCGGGAGAACAGGGCGTGCGCGCTCAGCGGGACCATGAGGATGGCGTCGACGTCGGGCCACACGACGGGGCCGCCCCCGGAGAAGGAGTAGGCGGTGGACCCGGTCGGCGTGGAGAACACCACGCCGTCGCACCCGAAGGAGGACAGCGGTCGGCCGTCGACCTCGGTCACGACCTCGAGCATGCGCTCCCGCGAGGCCTTCTCGACCGTCGCCTCGTTGAGCGCCCAGCTCGAGTAGACGATCTCGTTGCCGACCACCACGTCGACCTGCAGGGCGACGCGCTCCTCGACCTTGTACTCGCCGGTCAGCGCGCGCTCCACCGTCTCGGCGAGTCCGTCGCGCTCGCTCTCGGCGAGGAAGCCCACGTGGCCGAGGTTGACCCCGACGATCGGTGCGGAGGTGCCCCGGGCCAGTTCGGCAGCGCGGAGGATCGTGCCGTCCCCGCCGAGGACGATCACGATCTCGATCTCGTCCGGGCGCACGTCGACGCCGAGGATGTCGACCTGTCCGACCGACGCTTCCGCTCGGCGGACGTCGGCGTACTCGTCGAAGGGCATCACCGGGGTGAGGCCGGCGGCGTGGAGGATGTCACAGACCTCGACAGCGGCGTCGATCGAGTCGCGCCGCCCGGTGTGCGAGACGAGCAGGATGTGTCGTTCGTCGCTCATGGAGCTCCCTCCGCCAGTTCCGTCGCCCGGACGATCCATTCTGTCGGGTTCTCCCCGCGACCCCGCTGGAGACGCGCGAGGTACTCCTGGTTGCCGTGGGTGCCGACGATCGGCGACGGCGCCAACCCGGCCGTCCCGAAGCCCAGGTCCCACGCTGCCCAGAGGACGTTCATGAGGGCGTCCTGCCGCAGCGACGCGTCGCGGACGATGCCCTCGCGGATCCCGGTGCGGCCCACCTCGAACTGCGGCTTCACGAGGAGGACGAAGTCGTCGGCGGGCACGGCCTCGACCAGTGCCGGCAGGACCATGCGGAGGCTGATGAACGACAGGTCACCGACCACCAGGCTGGTGTCCGCCGCGGCCGGGTCGAGGGCGAGGTAGTCGCTGCTCGTGAGGTTCCGGGCGTTGACCCCCTCCACCACCGCCACACGGTCGTCCGAGGCGATCTCGGGAGCGAGCTGGCCGTGACCGACGTCGAGGGCGACCACACGGGCCGCGCCTCGCGACAGCAACACCTGGGTGAACCCGCCCGTGGAGGCGCCGACGTCGAGCACGGTCCGCCCGCTCGGGTCGACGTCGAACGCGTCGAGTGCGGCGACGAGCTTGAGCGCAGCGCGGGAGACCCATTCGTCCTCGGCGTCCACCGTGACGTCGGACGCAGCGGTCACCGGCGTCGACGCCTTCACCACCGGCACACCGTCGACCGTGACACGTCCGGCCTGGATCAGGGCAGCGGCGGCCGTGCGGGAGCGAGCGAGGCCCCTGGCAGCGACGGCCGCGTCGAGGCGTTGCGTGGAGGCGCGGTCGCCCGTCGCTGGCCTGTCACCGGTCTGTGCTGCGTTGCCGGTCTGTGCTGCGTTGCCGGTCTGTGCTGCGTCGCTGGTCTGTGCCGCGTCGCTGGTCACTGCCGTGGCATGCTCTCCGGGGCGGGGCGTCGACGACGTGAGCGGCGCCCCCTGGTCACGGGCTGTGCCGCGGTCAGGCACGTGCGGCCCCACCCTGCTCGAGCCGGGTCCGGAGGTCGTCGTGCAGGGCTGAGAAGGCGTCCGCACGCTCCGCGAGTGGCATGGCTTCCACGGCCTCGGCACGCCGTCGGAGGGAGCCGCCGAGGTCGCCGCCGAGGTCGCCAGATCCGCCAGCTGCACGCACGACACCGTCCGCTGCAGGATCGTCGTCGCCGGTCGACGTGCTGCTCGCCGCGCCGTTCTGCGATCCCATCCCCAGCGGCTCGTTGAGCGCCTCCGCGCCCAGCGCGTCCGTGTCCAGCGCCTCCGTGTCCAGCGCCTCCGTGTCGTTCGTCGGGGCGACGGGTCGCGGCGGACCGGGCACTGCACGCGGAGCTACCGGAACGGCCCGCGGGGGTCCTGGGACGGCCCGTGCAGTCGGGAGGACCGGCTCGGCAACGTCGTCGGTCCGGGCCTGTTCCACGCCCGTCACGCTACTCGCCGCCGTACAGCTTCGGGTCCACGTCCAGCCCGTAGATCGCCAGTCCGGAGTCCCAGATCGCTGTCGCGCCGGCACGCAACAGGTCCATGTCGTCCGGTCCGACTCGTTCGGCGCGGACGACGTGACCTCGCATGCTCACCGTCGACTCGCCGACCGTGACCCGGCGCGTGCCGTCCCGGTCCTCGTGCCGGATGGTCACCGGGTACGGCTCGTGCAGACCCCTGAGGTCTCGGAGCACGTACGTCGGTCGCGACCGCTGGTCCGCTGCGAGCACCTGCTTGGGCTGATCGATGCCAGTGAGCACGAGCACGCTCGGGATGCCGGCGTCGTTCGCGCCCTTGATGTCGGTGTCCAGTCGGTCACCGATGAAGAGCGGGCTCGCACCACCGAACCGAGCGAGGGCGGCGTCGAAGATCGGCCGCTCGGGCTTGCCCGCGACCACCGGCATCCTGCCGACGGCCTGGTGCACGGCCGCCACGAGCGTGCCGTTGCCGGGCGCGATGCCGCGCTCGACGGGGATCGACCAGTCCATGTTGGTGGCCACCCACGGTACGGAGGCGTCCGCCAGCGCGAAGGACGCCTCGGCGAGCTGCTTCCAGCCGAGCTCCGGGGCGAAGCCCTGGATGACGGCAGCCGGGTGGTCCTCCGCGCTGTCGGTGACGACGAAGCCGGCCTGTTCGACGATCGTCGTCAGGCCGAGCCCACCGATCACGAGCACGGTGGAACCCGCCGGAACCAGCGTCGCGAGGAGCCGCGCACCGGCCTGGGAGGACGTCACCACGTCGTCGGCGGTGACCTGCAGACCGTACTGCTCGAGGTGTTCCGCGACGTCCACCGGGCGCCGCGACGCGTTGTTCGTGATGTAGCCGACACGCGCCGTCGAGGCGGCCCGGGTCAGGGCCTCCACGGCGCGCGGAACAGCGTTCCGTCCACGGTAGACGACGCCGTCGAGGTCGGTGAGGACCACGTCGACGCCGTCCACCGGCGGCCGAGGGGTCTCAGCCTGCTGCGGAGCCGTCGATGTCCCGCGGGTTGTCCTCGTCGCGCTCTCCGAGGTCGTCCCCGGCGACGCCGTCGGATTCGTCGTTCCCGAGGGTGCTGACGTACCCGTTGCCGGGCTCGGCGTCCCCGAGCTCTGCGTCGTCGAGCTCGCCGTCCTCGAGTCCGGAGTCGTCGGACTCGTCGCGTCCGGGCTCGATGTCGAACCCGTCGTCTTCGAGCGCTTCCTCGACCACATCCACTGTCTCCCAAGCATCGTCTTCAGCGGCCTCGGCGAGAGCCTCGGCCGCACGGTCGACACGGGCCCACCATTCGTCGGCCTCGTCCTGGCGGCCGAGCTCCTCGAGCGTGGCCGCGTAAGCACTGTAGAGCGCCGGTGACCAGCTGTAGGCCGTAGACGGGTCGAGCTGTGGAATCTCGAGTTCGCCCAGCGCGGCTGTGGGGTTCCCGAGGTCGAGCCGGGCTCCGGACATCGCGATCGCGAGTTCCACCTGCACCGGCGTCTCCAGGGCGGCGCGGTCGACCGAGCGACCCAGCTCGAGCGCACGCTCGGGTCGGCCGAGGCCGCGCTCACAGTCGACCATCATCGGCAACTGGTCGTTCCGGCCGGAGATGCGTCGGTACGTCCGGAGTTCCCGGAGCGCCGTGGCGAAGTCACCGAGCCGGTACGCCGTGATCGCAGCCGTCTCGCGGACGACGGCGACGCGGCCGGCACGACGAGCCGCGCTGAGGGCGTGCTGGTTCGCCAGCTCCGGGTCGGTGTCCACGAGCATCGCGGCGGTGACGAGGTGCCGGGCAACCCAGTCGGCGTTGTCCTTGCTCAGCGTCTTCAGCTCGGCACGCGCGGCGGGGTGCAGGTCACGCGCCTGGATCTCCTCGGGGATCTCCGGGTCGTCGTGTCGCGGCCGGATCGACCGGGTGCCGTACGGGTCGCGGTCTTCCCAGTCGTCGCGGGCGGCCTCGCCGAACCGCGCGCCGGCCGAGCGCGAGCCGTCTCCGAACCGCTTCCGGTCGGCGCCGTCGCGGCCCGGACGGTCGTCGTCACGGCGCGGACGCCCTCCGTCGCGGAACGGACGATCGCGGTCACGCCGGGGCCGGTCGTCACCGCCGCGGAAAGGACGGTCCGGACCACCGGAACGAACCGGCCGGTCGCCGTCACGGCGCGGACGGTCATCGCCGCCACGGATGGGGCGGTCACCGTCACGACGCGGGCGGTCATCGCCACCACGGAAGGGGCGGTCAGACCCGCCGGAGCGGTAGGGGCGGTCACCATCGCGACGCGGCCGGTCATCGCCACCACGGAACGGGCGGTCAGACCCGCCGGAGCGGTAGGGGCGGTCACCGTCACGACGCGGCCGGTCGTCGCCACTCCGGAACGGGCGGTCACCGTCACGACGCGGCCGGTCATCGCCACTCCGGAACGGGCGGTCACCGTCACGACGGGAACGGTCATCGCCACCACGGAACGGACGGTCGCCGTCATGGCGGGGGCGATCGTCACCACCGCGGAACGGACGGTCTCCGTCTCGACGCGGCCGGTCGTCGCCACCGCGGAACGGACGATCCAAGCCCCCGGAGCGAACCGGGCGGTCACCGTCACGACGGGGTCGGTCGTCTCGACCACGGAAGGGACGGTCACCATCACGACGCGGACGGTCGGACGAAGGGCGGTCCGATCGCCACGAGGGGCGGTCCGAGCGCGCTCCACCCTCACGGAAGTCACGACCAGCCGGCCGCCGATCCGACGACTCGTTGGAGGGACGACCGGCGCCGCGACGGTCATCGCCACGCTGCCCCTCGCGGCGTTCGAAGTCGCGAGGTCCGGACGACCACCCACCGCGGTCACCGCTCCGCTGCGGACCGCCGTCGCGTCGAGGCCGGTCCTGACGGTCGCCGTCGCGCCCGTCTCGTCGCTGTTCGTCGTCGTTCGCCACCGTAGCTCCTCGTTGCGTGCCGAGATCAGATGTCTCGACTGTCGTCCGCTGTGTCGTTGTGTGTGGGCTGTGCAGCTCGCCCTGCGTCAAGTCCATCACGAACCCAGCGCAGAGTCGACCTGTGGAGCACCCTGAGAATGAGAAATGGCCACCGACCCTCCCGAGAGCTCTCGCTCTCGATGGAGGGCCGATGGCCACATCTGTGAAAAGAAGTCCGGCGGCGTCCTACTCTCCCACAAGGTCCCCCTTGCAGTACCATCGGCGCTGAGAGGCTTAGCTTCCGGGTTCGGAATGTGACCGGGCGTTTCCCTCTCGCTA
>NZ_QKTK01000014.1:0-84488 GCF_003234475.1 Curtobacterium sp. MCBD17_008
GGGCTGGGCGGGGCGGCGCCCTCCAGGCAGACGGACGGGAGGCCCGGCGCCGGTCGCGTGGACCGGCACCGGGCCTCCCGGATGTCGCTGGTGCGGCGCTACTCGGCGCGTCGGCGCCGGGCGACCTCCCAGAGGGTCACGCTCGCGGCGATGCCCGCGTTGAGGGACTCGGTCGCGCTCGAGATCGGGATGGAGACGATCGCGTCGCACGTCTCGGTGACGAGGCGGGAGAGCCCCTTGCCCTCCGAGCCGACGACGATGACGATCGGCCGGTCGGCGAGCTCGAGGGCGTCCAGCTCGACGTCCCCACCACCGTCGAGACCGAGGACGAACAGCCCCATCGACTTCAGCGACTTGAGGGTCTGCGTCAGGTTCGGTGCCATCGCGACGGGGGTCCGGGCAGCGGCACCCGCGGACGTCTTCCACGCCGACGCGGTCACGCCGACGGAGCGACGCTGCGGCACGATGACCCCGTGCCCACCGAACGCGGCCGTCGACCGGATGATCGCACCGAGGTTGCGCGGGTCGGTGATGCCGTCGAGCGCGACGATGAGCGGGACCTGGTCGCGCGAGAACGCCCGCTCGACGAGGTCCTCGGCGACCGCGTACTCGTACGCCGGCACCTTGAGCGCGACACCCTGGTGCACGCTGTCGTGCCCCGTGATGCGGTCGAGCTCCGGACGCATGATCTCCATGATCGGCACGCCGCGGTGGTTGGCGAGCGCCAGGATCTCCTTGACGCGGTCGTCGACCTCGATCCGGGCGGCGATGTAGAGCGTCGTCGACGGCGTCTTCGTCCGGAGCGCCTCGAGCACCGAGTTGCGGCCGGTCACCAGCTCGCTGTCGTCGGTCTTGCGGGCGGGCGGTCGACCACCCGAGCGGGTCTGCGGCGCCGAGGCGCTGCTGCCGCCACGACGGGCACGCGCGGCCTCGAAGCGCTCCTTGGCGGCCTTGCGCTTGCCGGCCGGGTGGTACGGGCGGTCCTCGGCCTTCGGCGTCGGCTTGCGGCCCTCGAGCGCCTGCGCGCCCTGCCCGCCGGAACCGACCTGCTTGTTGCCCTTGCGGCCGGTCCGGACGGCGCCCGGACGGCCCTTCTTGCTCCCCGAGACGTTCTTCATGCAGTTCTCCTGTTCGGCACTGCCGTGTTCAGGCGATGCTCCAGCGTGTTCCGGACGGTGTGTCCTCGATCGTGATGCCCGCGCCTGCGAGGTCGTCCCGGACGCGGTCGGCCGTGGCGAAGTCCCGTGCGGCCCTGGCGTCGGCGCGTTCCTGCACGAGGCGTTCGACGAGGGCGGCGAGCGGTGCTGCGGCGGTGTCGTGCGCACCACCCGACCAGTGCGGCGCCCGCGGGTCGATGCCGAGCACCTCCACCATCGCGGCCACCTGATGGTACGCGACACCGAGCGCTTCCGCATCGTCGGCGTCGAGCGCTGCGTTCCCGGACCGGACGGTCTCGTGCAGGACGGCCAGCGCCTGGGGCACCGCGAGGTCGTCGTCCATGGCGTCGGCGAACGCCTGCGGCACCGTCGGGGCGTCGGCGAGCCGGACCCCTTCGAGCCGTGCGGCACCGCGCTCGAGGAAGCCTTCGATGCGGTCGAGTGCGGCCTCGGCCTCGGCGAGGGAGCCCTCGTGGTGGTCGATCGTGGACCGGTAGTGGGCGGCGCCGAGGAAGTAGCGGACGACGACGGGGCGTGCGGCCGCCAGGAAGTCCGCGGCGAAGATCGAGTTGCCGAGGGACTTGGACATCTTCTGCCCACCGACGGTCACGAGCCCGTTGTGCAGCCAGTACGAGGCGAAGGCGTCCCCCGCCGCGCTGGACTGTGCGAGTTCGTTCTCGTGGTGCGGGAACCGCAGGTCGAGGCCGCCGCCGTGGATGTCGAACGCCGGGCCGAGGTAGCGCCGGGACATCGCCGAGCACTCGATGTGCCACCCCGGGCGGCCGGCACCCCACGGCGAGTCCCAGCTGGCGGTGGACGGCTCCCCCGGCTTGCTGCCCTTCCACAGGGCGAAGTCGCGGGCGTCCCGCTTGCCCCGGGGATCGGCGTCGGTGGCGTCGACCATGTCGTCGCGTCGCTGACGGGTCAGGGCGCCGTACTCCGGCCAGCTCGCGGTGTCGAAGTACACGTCACCGCTGCCGTCCGCTGCCGGGTAGGCGTGCCCGCGCTCGATGAGGCTCGTGATGATGTCCTGCATCTGCGGGATGCTCGCCGTCGCGCGGGGCTCGTACGTCGGCGGCAGGATGCCGAGCGCGGCGTAGGCGGCGGTGAACTCGAGTTCGACGCGGTAGGCCCGCGCCCACCACGCCTCGTCGGTGCCCGCGGCGAGGTCGAGCACCTTGTCGTCGATGTCGGTGACGTTCCGCACGAGGGTGACCCGGTACCCGCGGTGACTCAACCAGCGACGCCAGATGTCGTAGACGAGCGCGGACCGGAGGTGTCCGATGTGCGGGGAGGACTGCACGGTCGGCCCACACACGTACATGCTGACCTGTCCGTCGACCAGGGGCACGAGGTCGACGACGTCGGCGGCGCGGGAGTCGTACAGGCGAACGGTCACAGGACAAGCCTAGAGGGGGACGCCCCCACCGCGACGGAACAGGGCAGGGCCTGTGGAGTGTTCAGACGGCCCGGACGACGGCCGTGGCGATCGCGGTGAGCCCCTCGCCCCGCCCGGTGAAGCCGAGCCCGTCGGTCGTCGTGCCGGAGACCGCGACGGGAGCGCCGACGACCGCGGCGAGGGCGTCCTGCATCTCCTCGCGACGAGCCCCGATGCGCGGGCGGTTCCCGACGACCTGGACCGTGACACGGACGGGGACGAGGCCCTCCGCGCGGAGCAGCTCGACGGCCCCGCGGACGAAGACGTCCCCGGTCGCTCCGGCGTACCGCGGGTCGGACGTGCCGAACCGCCCGCCGATGTCCCCGAGGCCGCCTGCGGAGAGGAGCGCGTCGCACACCGCGTGCGCGACGGCGTCCCCGTCACTGTGTCCGGAGAGGCCCGCTTCACCCGGGAAGTCGAGCAGACCGACGCGGCACGGGCTCGCGGCGTCGAAGGCGTGCACGTCGACACCGAGCCCGACCCTGAGGTCGAGCGACGGAGGCGTCGACGCGGCCGCCGCACGCTCGGCGACGACGGCCTCGGCACGACCGAGGTCCCACCGCGTGGTGATCTTGAACGCGTCGGCGTCACCGGGCACGGTCCGGACCGTCCCGCCGGCCGCCTGGAACACCCCGGCGTCGTCGGTCTCGGCGCGGGCTGCCCCGGCGTACGCGCGGCGGAGGTCCGCGAGCGGGAAGCCCTGCGGCGTCTGCACCCCGACCAGCGCCGAACGGTCGACGGTCTCGACCACGGTGTCCCCGTCGACACGCTTCACGGTGTCGGTGACCGGCAGGCCCGGGACGACACCGGCGCCCGACGCCAGCACCGCGGCGAAGACCCGCTCGAACTGGCTCGCCGGGGTGAGGCACCGCGCGGCGTCGTGCACGAGGACCGTGACGACGGAGTCCGGCAGGGCTGCCAGGCCGGCCTCGACCGACGCGTGGCGATCCGCGCCTCCCGGCACGACCGCCGTGTACGCGACCGCGCCGCCCGCGACGGAGGCGACGAGTTCCCGGCACTCGTCGAGCCGGTCCGCCGGTGCCACGACCGCGACGAACGTCGGCTCGGTCAGCGCGAGCACCGTCCGCAGTACGCGGACGAGCATGCGTTCACCGGCGACGGGGACGAACGCCTTGGCCGTCCCGAGCCCGAGGCGGGTGCCGGAACCCGCCGCGACGACGACGACCGCCCTGCTCACCCGATCGGGGAGCAGGACGGTCGTCGTCGTGTGGTCCAGCTGCGGTTCGCGCTAGGAGGCGAGGACCTCGTCGAGGACGGTCGATGCCTTGTCCTCGTCGGTCTTCTCGGCCAGGGCCAGCTCGGAGATGAGGATCTGCCGAGCCTTGGCCAGCATCCGCTTCTCGCCCGCGGAGAGTCCGCGGTCCTGGTCGCGGCGCCAGAGGTCACGCACGACCTCGGACACCTTGATGACGTCCCCCGAAGCGAGCTTCTCGAGGTTCGCCTTGTAGCGGCGCGACCAGTTGGTCGGCTCCTCGGTGAACGGTGCCCGCAGGACCTCGAAGACCTTGTCGAGGCCTTCCTTGCCGATCACGTCGCGGACGCCGACCAGGTCGACGTTGTCCGCCGGGACCTCGATCGTGAGGTCACCCTGCGTGACGCGCAGCTTCAGGTAGACCTTCTCCTCGCCCTTGATGACGCGAGTCTTGACTTCAGAGATGGTTGCCGCCCCGTGATGGGGGTAGACGACGGTCTCGCCGACCTCGAATTGCATGTATCAGGCTCCGTTCCCAGACCTTCAGTTTACCACAAGGCCCGTTCGGGTAATGGGCCGGGCCGGCGGCGACGGGCCGGGGCGCGCGGGGCACCGCCGACCCTGACCTCCGGCCGTCCCGGGGCCTGGGTAGGATGATCGCCAGGGCCGCACGGTCCGCCATCGTTGACTTCCGGAGGAACCTCTTGCGAGCTCGGGTACTCGTTTCCGTCGCCGTCGCCGCGTCCATCGCCCTCGGCGCCACCGGCTGCGAGTTCTTGTCGCCGGCGCGCACCAAGGAGATCCGCCAGATCACCGACGGCGTGGACGTGTCGACGGGCAGCATCGACGTGCGCAACGCCCTGCTCATCACGGACACCGGCGAGGACGCCCGCTTCGTCGGCACCCTGGTCAACACCGGGGAGCGCGACCGCACCGTCACGCTCGAGCTCGACGGCACCGACCAGACCGTCGAGGTCCCGAGCAACTCGACCGTCGTGCTCGCCGACGACGAGCAGCACGACACGGTCGACTTCGACGACGTCACCGCGAAGCCGGGCTCGCTCGTGAAGATGTACTTCTCCTACCAGGGCGCCGAGGGCGCGTCGGCCACCGTGCCGGTCCTCACGAGCGCGCAGGAGGAGTACCAGACCCTCGCGCCGACCCCCACGCCGACGCCGACCGAGACCTCCCCCTCCGTCAGCGGCACGCAGCCGACCGGTGGCGCCGACGCCCCCGGCACGCAGGAGGGTCCGCAGACCGACTCGTCCGAGGGCGACAACGGCACGAACTGACGCAGCAGACACCCGGGAGGCCCGGGGCTGGTCCCGCAGGACCGGCTCCGGGCCTCCTGTCTGTCCGGACGCGGCTACGCCTCGATGCGGTACCCGAGCCCGCGGACCGTCACGAGGACCTCCGGGGTGCTCGGCACGCGCTCGATCTTCGAGCGGATGCGCTTGATGTGCACGTCGAGCGTCTTCGTGTCGCCGAAGTAGTCCGACCCCCACACCCGGTCGATGAGCTGCCCGCGGGTGAGCACGCGGCCGGCGTTGCGCAGCAGCAGCTCGAGGAGCTCGAACTCCTTGAGCGGCATCGGCGTCTCCGAGCCGTCGACCGACACCGTGTGGCGCTCGACGTCCATCCGGATGCCGCCCACCTGCAGGATGCCGACGTCGCCCGGGTCGTCCTCGGTGCGACGGCGGAGGACGGCACGGATCCGGGCCAGGAGCTCCCGCGTCGAGTACGGCTTCGTCACGTAGTCGTCGGCGCCGAGCTCCAGCCCGACGACGATGTCCACCTCGGAGTCCTTCGCGGTGAGCATGATGATGGGGACGTTCGACCGCGTGCGGATCTGCCGGCACACCTCGGTGCCGCTCAGGCCGGGGAGCATGAGGTCGAGCAGGACGAGGTCGGGGTCGTCCGTGTCGAACTTCGACAGCGCGGTGACGCCGTCGGCAGCGACGGAGGTGTCGTACCCCTCGCGCTGCAGCAGGAACTCCAGGGGTTCGCTCAGGGCCGGCTCGTCATCGACGATGAGGATCTTGGTCACGATGGCTGCTCTTCCAGTTGCTCTTCGAGTGCTGTGGTCAGTTCGGGGTCTGCTTCGGGGAGCCGGATGGTGAACGTCGAGCCCTTGCCGGGCTGCGACCACACGCGGACGTCACCGCCGTGGTTGCTCACGATGTGCTTCACGATCGCGAGGCCGAGGCCGGTCCCGCCGGTCGCACGGGACCGTGCGGGGTCGACGCGGTAGAACCGCTCGAACACGCGGTCGAGGTCGGACTGCGGGATGCCGACGCCCTGGTCGGTGACCGCGATCTCCACGAAGCCCTTCACCCGCCGGACGCCGACGCCGACGCGGGTGTGGTCCGGGGAGTACTTGACCGCGTTCGCGATGAGGTTCGACACCGCCACCTGCAGCAGGCCGGGGTCGCCGATCACCCGCAGCTTCGACCGCTTCGCACGGACGAGCTCGATGTCGCGGGCCCGGGCGACGACCTCGTTGCCGTCGATCGCGGCCTGCACGACCTCGTCGATCGCGGTCTCCTCGCTGGCCTCGAGCGCGTCGACGGACTGCAGTCGGGACAGCTCGATGATGTCCTTGGTCAGGGCGCCGAGCCGCTCCGACTCGGAGACGAGCTGCGCGGCGAACTTCCGCACGTGCGCGGGGTCGTCGGCGGCGAGCACCAGGGTCTCGGAGAGCAGGCCGATCGCGCCGATCGGGGTCTTCAGCTCGTGCGAGATGTTGGCGAGGAAGTCCCGTCGGACCTCGTCGATCCGCCGGCTCTCGGTGAGGTCGTCGGCCGTGACGAGCACGTACCGGTTGCCGAGCTGTGCCGCGCGGAAGCTGAGGTAGCCGATGACGTCGCCCCGTCCCCCGCGCGGGAGTTCGAGGTCCTCCGACCCCATCTCCCCGCTGCGCCGCACCTGGTCCACGAGTTCGGCGAGCTCGGCGTGCACGAGCTTGCGCCGGACCACCAGTCCGACCGCGAGCGCCTGCGGGGAGGCGGCGACGACGGTGTTCGACGGATCGACGACGACGGCGGGGTTGTGCATGGTCGCGATCACTGCGGCGACGCCGTCGGGGAGGCTCCGTTCCGCCACGTCGGCAGCCCGTGCCGTGCGCTCGGCGGTGATGATCAGCACCACGACGCCCGCTCCGAACACACCGCCGAGGAGCATCGACAGTGGCACGAGCCACGCGTTGTCCATGCCGTCAGTGTAGGAGTGGTCACACGCGGTTCGGATCCCGTTCACCGCCCTCTCCGGGCCGGAACGCGAACCGTTCAGCCGCAGGTCACCGATCGTTCACCTGGGCTGACGACACTCGTCCGGTACGCAGAGAGAGGTTCTCCCCCATGCGCGAAGTGTTCCAGCAGGAGCTGCAGGACGTCCAAGAGCGTCTGACCGAGATCGCCGGACTCGTCGAGTCCGCGATCACCCGAGCGACCCAGGCGTTCAGCGACTCCGACGTCGCACTCGCCGAGGAGGTGATCGCCGACGACCAGAAGATCGACGAGGCCGCCTCGAACCTCGACGAGGTCGCGATCGACATCCTCGCCCGCCAGGCCCCGGTCGCGCGCGACCTCCGCGTCGTCGTGACCGCCCTCCGCGTGAGCTCCTCGCTCGAGCGCATGGGCGACATGGCCGAGCACATCGCGCAGCTCACGCGCCAGCGCTTCCCCGAGAAGGTCGTCCCGAAGGGCCTGCGCGGCACCTTCAAGCAGATGGGCGCACACGACGTCGCGATGTCGCAGAAGCTCACGCGCCTGCTCGCGACCGAGGACATCGCCCTCGCTGCCGAGATCCGCGACGAGGACGACGCCGTCGACGAGCTGCACGCCAGCGTCTTCGACTTCGTGCTCGGCGAGGCCTGGAAGGGCGGGCCGGTCGACACGGTCGACGCCACCCTGGCCTCCCGCTACCACGAGCGCTTCGCCGACCACGCGGTCTCCATCGCGAAGAAGGTCGAGTACCTGGCGACCGGCGACTGGGCCGGCGCCGCGGCGGTCACGACCTCGCCGGCCTGACGACCCCGGCTGCCGGACGATCCGGCTGCCGGACGACTCCGGCGGCCCGTCAGCTCCGGCTGCCCGTCAGCTCCGGCTGCCGCTCACGCCTGTCCCGGCGGTGTGCTGCGGTCGGAGACCTGGGAGGATCAGGGCATGGCCCAGGTCGCGATCATCGTCAACGGCATGCCCGGTTCCGGCAAGAGCACGGTGGGGGCAGCCCTCGCCGAGGTGCTCGGCTGCCCCTTCCTGTCGAAGGACCGGATCAAGGAGCCCCTGGCCGACATCGCCGGTCCGATGATCGCCCCGCGCACGCTCGGCGGTGTCGCCCTGGACACGATGTGGTCGATGGCCGGTGCGGTCGAGAACGGGGTCGTCCTCGACGCCGTCTGGCTGCCGTCCCGCGACCGCGCCTTCCTGGAGGCCGGGCTCACCACCGCCGGGTCGCCGCGCGCGGTCGAGGTGTGGTGTGACGTCGACCGCGCCACGGCGGAGGAGCGTCTCCGCGACCGGTACGACCCGGGCACGCTGCCGGTGCGCCACGACGTGCACGGCGACCTCGCGTCGGTGCTCGCCTTCTGGGACGAGCACGGCGACGCGGCCGGTCCGGTCGGGGTGACGCCCGTCGTCCGGGTCGACACCGCCCGTCCCTACGACGTGGGCATGCTCGTGCAGGAGATCGCCGCGCACTTCGCCTGACGGACACAAGGCCCGCCCCGGCCGGGGACGGGCCTCCTGTCCGGACGCGACGCACGTCGCCCCGGGTGGTCCTACTTCTTCGCGCCCTGCGCGGCGACGGCCGCGGCGCCGGCAGCGGCGGCCTCGGGGTCGAGGTACACCGCGGGCTTCGTCGGACGGTGGTCGTCGTCGAGCTCGTACACGAGCGGGATGCCCGTCGGGATGTTCAGCCCCGCGATGTCGTCGTCGGAGATGCCGTCGAGGTGCTTCACGAGCGCGCGCAGCGAGTTGCCGTGCGCGGTGACGAGGACGGTCTTCCCCGCGGCGAGGTCCTGCGTGATGTCGGACTCCCAGTACGGCAGCAGGCGCTCGATGACGAGCTTGAGCGACTCGGTGCGGGGCAGCTGGTCGCCGAGTCCGGCGTAGCGGCGGTCACCGGCCTGCGACCACTCGGCGTCGTCGGCGATGGGGGGCGGCGGCACGTCGAACGAGCGGCGCCACTCCATGAACTGCTCCTCGCCGTACTGCTCGAGGGTCTGCGCCTTGTCCTTGCCCTGCAGGTCGCCGTAGTGGCGCTCGTTGAGGCGCCAGTCGCGCTTCACCGGCAGCCAGGCGAGGTCCGCCTCGAGCAGGGCGATGTCGGCCGTCTGGATCGCACGGGTCAGGAGCGACGTGTACAGGACGTCGGGCACGATGCCCGACTCGGCGATGAGCTCGCCGGCGCGCTTCGCCTCCTTCTCGCCGAGCTCGGAGAGCCGGACGTCGACCCAACCGGTGAACAGGTTCTTCTGGTTCCAGTCACTGTTGCCGTGACGCAGCAGGACGAGCGTGGAGGTCATGCGCCGAGTCTACCGAGCGGCGCTCCACCCGTACCCTGGTCGCATGCCCGGGAACGCCTCGCCGATCGGCACCGTCACACGCGGGACGACCGGGCACAACCGCCTCCGCCGCGTCGACCGGTGGATCGCCACGCTCCCGGTGCTCCGCCGGACGGACGACCCGCTCGTCGCCGACGTCGGCTACGGCGCGAGCCCGACGACGACGCTCGAGCTCCGCGACCGGCTGGCCCGCGTCCGACCGGACGTCGAGGTCACCGGCATCGAGATCGAGCCCTCGCGCGTGGCCCTCGCGAACGCCGGCACCCGTGACGGCGTCACCTTCCGGCTCGGCGGCTTCGAGACCCCGACACCGGGCGGACGGCGGCCGGCCGTGATCCGCGCGTTCAACGTGCTGCGGCAGTACGACGAGTCGGCGGTCGTCGGCTCGTGGCGGATCATGCAGGACCGGCTCCAGCCCGGCGGCCAGCTCGTCGAGGGCACCTGCAACGAGGTCGGTCGCGTCGCCTCGTGGGTCACGCTCGACCGGGAGGCCCCGCACACCTTCACGGTCGCCCTGCGGTTGGCCGGGCTCGACGTCCCGAGCATCGTGGCGGAACGCTTGCCGAAGGCGCTCATCCACCGGAACGTCCCCGGGGAGCGGGTGCACGCGTTCCTCCGCGACCTCGACCTGGCCTGGGCGGTCGCGGCCCCGCTCGGCACGTACGGCCCGCGGCAGCGCTGGATCGCGACCGTCCGCGGGGTGCGGGACCGCGGGTGGCCGGTGCTGCACGGGGTGACGCGCTGGCGCCTCGGCGAACTCAGCGTCCCCTGGTCGGCGGTCGCCCCGGCGTGAGCGACGTCGGTGGGCGCGCGTCGCACCCGCCGACGGACATCGCACCTCGTCAGGACCGGGCGCGATGAGCGGGACGGGGCTCGGTGCGGGGTGCGGACGGGGTGTCGGGCGCGGACGGGGGTGTGGGGCGCGGCCGCGCTCGGCCGGTCAGCCGCGGCGGACGGCCCCGAGCCGCGGGAGGCGCGGCACGTCGGCGGTCGCACCGGCCCCGGGAGGCACGATGACCTCCTGCGCGGCGGTCACCACGACGTCGTCGGCCGGAAGGGTCAGCACCGCCGACGGGTCCAGCGAACGCTTGACCACGGCGAGCCCCACCGGCCCGAGCTCGTGGTGCGTGGCCGAGGCGACGAGCCGCCCGACCTCGGTGCCGTCGAGCGTGACGGGGGTGCCCGGCGCGGGGACCACGCCGTCGGATCCGTCGAGGTGCAGCATCACGAGCCGCCGCGGCGGACGCCCGAGGTTGTGCACCTTCGCGACGGTCTCCTGCCCGCGGTAGCAGCCCTTCGACAGGTGCACGGCGGAGCGGAGCCAGTCGAGCTCGTGCGGGATCGTCCGCTCGTCGACGTCGGTGAGCGCCGGGCGCCAGGCGGCGATCCGCAGGGCCTCGAGCGCGAGGAGGCCGGCGACCGGCACGTCCGAGGCCGCGACGGCAGCGGCGGTGTCGGGGGTGACGACGGCGATGCGGAGGGTCCAGTCGGAGCCGGGGTGGGCCTCCAGGTCGGCGTAGCCCCAGCCGCCCGGCGCGACGGACGACCACGGGTCGACCCAGGTCGCGAGCGGCGCGGCGCCACCGAGCGGGTCCGCACCCGCGAACCAGCCGAGCGTGGCGAGGTCGGCCGAGCGGTCGGTCACCTCGACGCGGAGCATGAACCGCATCGACGACAGCCACGCGGCGAGCGGCGCGGCGTCGTCCGGCTCGGTGAGGAGCCAGGTCGTCTCGCCGTCGTCGACGACACGGGCGGCGTGCTCGACCCGACCGGACGCGTCGAGCACGAGCGTCTCGGTGCTGACGCCCGGCGCCAGGCCGAGCAGCAGCTGCGACGTGATCGAGTTCAGCCAGGACAGCCGGTCCGGGCCCGACACCGTGACGACCCCGAGCCCGAGTTCCACGACCGCGCGGCCCCGGGCGAGCAGGCGCTGCTCGCCGAGCGGGTTGCCGAGGTGCGCCGCCGGACCGGCCTCGGACGCCACGAAGCCGTCGTGTCCGGCGAACGGGGACGGCATCAGTCGACCTTCGCGAGCTGCCCCGAGGCGTGCGAGGTGAGCTCACGGCCGAGCGCGGCGATGTCCCACGCCCAGAACAGCTTGCCCTCGACGAGGCCGTACATGCGCGTCGCCGCAGAGTACTCCTTGGCGTTGGCGGAGCGCATCACGGCGTCGGTGGCGAGGTCGATGCGGCCCTGCTTCACCCGGCCCACGTAGAGCTCGTTGACCCCCGTGGGGTGGATGATCGCCGCTTCGACGTCGAACCCGTCGGTCTGGTTGCGCAGCGTCTCGACGCTCTGCGTGGTCGAGAACGGCACCGGTCCGTCGCCGAGCAGCATCGCCGGACCGCGGTCACCGGGCTCGGACGGACGGTCGAGTCGCCAGTAGCCCATCTCGGCGGCGAGCGGGGTCCGGTCCTCGTCGAGCAGCCACGTCGTGGACGAGTAGTTGAGGTACGGCAGACCGTCGTGGCTGAAGCTCACGCGCTGGCCGAACTCGTACGTGCGGACGGTGTCGTCATCGCCCACGGGGTACTCGACCACCCCGGTGCCCTCCCACACGCCGACCAGCCACGACAGCGGGACGAGTTCGGCCGAGAGGCCCTCCGGCAGTTCGATCACCGCTGGCCCTTGAAGAGCTTGACGATGACCGTCACCGAGATGAACGCGATGGCGAGCGACGCCAGGCCGAGCAGGCCCACGTAGAAGAGCTCGAGCGCTAGCAGCGAATCCATGCCGCAACTCTACGCGGCCGGCACCGACAGCGCAGGACGCTCAGCGAGCCAGCAGGACGAGCGCGGTGACGAGCACGACCACGAACGACCCGGACGAGGCGATGCTGATCCGCTCGACCAGACCGTCCTTCGTCTGCGTCGCGAGCTGGAGCACGAAGCTGACGAACACCGCCGCGACGAACACGAGCAGGAGCCAGGCGAACGAGTCCTTCGCCGTCAGGGTGAGCACGAGCACCGCCCCGACCACCGCGAGCAACCAGACCGGCACGACGGACGCCAGCCGCAGTCGGCGCTGGCTCGGCCCGACGGGCGGCTCGGCCGTCGTGGGGTCGCTCGTCTCGCTCACGTCCCCATCATGACAGTCCTGCGCTGGACCGTCCGTCCGGGTGGGTTCTGCGGGCTCACTAGGATGGCGCAACGACGTCTTCTCCCTCTGGAGGTCCTGTGGCACAGCTCCTGGTACTCACCTCGGCCGCGCCCGGCGACGTCCTCCCGAGCCTCGGCCTGCTGAGCCACCGGATCCGCCACGTGCCGGCCGAGGCGGCGCAGCTGGTGAACGCACCGCAGAGCGACCTCATGTTCGTCGACGCCCGCACCGACCTGGTCAGTGCCAAGGCCCTGTGCAAGATCCTCGCCACGAGCGGCTCGACCACCCCCGTCGTCCTCGTGGTCACCGAGGGCGGCCTCACCGCGGTGACGACCGAGTGGAACATCGACGACGTCGTGCTCGAGTCCGCCGGCCCCGCGGAGGTCGACGCCCGCATCCGCCTGAACGCCGGTCGCGCGTCGAAGAACCCGACCGGGTCGAAGATCCAGGCCTCCGGCGTCGTCATCGACGAGGCGAGCTACTCCGCCAAGGTGCGCGGCCGGCCGCTCGACCTGACGTTCAAGGAGTTCGAGCTCCTCCGGTTCTTCGCGTCGCACCCCGCCCGGGTCTTCACCCGCGAGCAGCTGCTCAGCGAGGTCTGGGGGTACGACTACTTCGGCGGCACCCGGACGGTCGACGTGCACGTCCGACGCCTGCGCGCCAAGCTCGGCGACCTCGAGTCGCTCATCGGCACCGTCCGCAACGTCGGCTACCGCTTCAACGTCCACGACGACGACGAACGGCTGCAGGGGCAGTGATGCTCGCCGTCGTCGAGCAGCTCGCCGACGCCGCGGTCGCGGACGGCGAGGCTCCCCCGTTCTCCGACCAGACGCTCGTGGACCTGCGGGCCGGTCGGGCGCGCGTGCTCGGTGACGACTCCGGCGTCGCGGTCGTCCGGGACGACGAGGTCGAGGTCGTCGTCCGCCGGGAGGCCCGGGGGCGCGGCATCGGGACCGGCCTCGTCGAGCAGGTGCTCGCCCTCGGCGACGACGCACCGGTCCGCGCGTGGGCGCACGGCGACCACCCGGCCGCACGCGCCCTCGCGGCCCGGTACGGCTGGTCCGCGGAGCGGTCGCTGCTGCAGTTGCGCGCACCGGTGCCGACCGCGGCACCGGAGACGGGCCTCCCGGACGGCTACCGACTCGACGCCTTCCGCGCGGGCTCCACGGAGGACGAGACCGACTGGCTCGCGCTCAACGCGGCCGCCTTCGCCACGCACCCGGAGCAGGGCCGGATGACGCTCGAGGACCTGCGGGCCCGCGAGTCCGACGCCTGGTTCTCCGGCGACGACCTCGTGCTGCTGCGCGACGCCGACGGACGCCTGGCCGGCTCGTGCTGGCTCAAGGTGGAGGACGGCGTCGGCGAGTTCTACGCGGTCGCCGTCCGCCCCGACCTGCAGGGGCAGGGCCTCGGCGGCGTGCTCATGCGTGCGGGGTCCGCCCGGCTCGTCGGCCGCGGGCTCGACGCCGTCGCCCTGTACGTCGAGGGCGACAACACCCCCGCGCTGGCGCTCTACCGACGGCAGGGGTTCGTCGCCCACACGATCGACGTCCAGTACGCGGCGCCGGGGTCCGGCCGGTAACATGGGGCGGCCGGTGACGCGCCGGTGATCGTGGGTCTGGGGGATCTGTGGCGGAGGACGGACAGCACGCGCAGTACGGCCGTGGTGAGCCGCTCGGTGCGTCCTACCGCCTGGTCGAGCTGCTCGGGACCGGAGCGTCCGGCGAGGTCTGGCGGACCGAGCACACCGCGACCGGCGAGCAGTTCGCCGCGAAGCTCCTGCGCGCAGAACTCGCCGCCGAGCCCGACGTCGTCGAGCGGTTCGTCCGCGAGCGTTCGGTGCTCCTCGCCCTCCGACACCCCTCGATCGTCCGGGTCCGTGACCTCGTCGTCGAGGGTGACCGGCTCGCGATCGTCATGGACCTGGTCCGTGGGGGTTCGGCCCGGGACCTGCTGCTCGCCGTCGGCACGCTCCCGCCGGCCGACGCGCTGACGATCACCGCGGAGACACTCGACGCCCTCGCCGCCGCACATGAGCAGAACGTCAGCCACCGCGACGTCAAGCCGGACAACGTGCTCCTCGACTCCGCGTGGACCGCGGGCAGGACCGGCGACGTGCGGGTGTCGGACTTCGGCATCGCCTCGGTCGTGGCCGAACGGGACCGCAAGACGACCGGGCTCCTCGGCACGCCGCAGTACATGGCGCCGGAGTCGATCAGCCAGGGCCGGTCCGGTCCGGCTTCGGACGTGTACGGCGCCGGCGTCATGCTCTACGAACTCCTGTCCGGGCGGACACCGTTCGCCGGACCGGGCACCGACTTCGCCGTCGCCTACCGGCACGTGACCTCGACCCCGCCGCGGCTCGACGTGCCCGACGCGCTGTGGTCGACGCTGTCGTCGCTCCTGGCCAAGGACCCGGCAGCGCGACCCTCCGCGGTCGACGCCGCGGCCACCCTCCGCCGGCTGGCACGCTCGCTCCGGGACGCGCCGGCCCTGCCGCGGGCGGACGACCCCGACTCGTTCGACGAGGTCGAGCGGCCGGCGACGGTGGTGCGCGGTGGGTCCGGCGCCGCGGGTGGCGCCGGTGGTGTCGGCGGCGGCGCTCTCTCGGCGGGTGCGTCCCCGGCCGGTGCGGGTGACGGGGACGCGGGCAGCGCGCTCGCAGCCGTCGACGCCGGCCCCGAACCCGAGCTCGGGCAGGCTGGTTCGCAGACCGTCATCCGACCCCTCGCCCGCCCGCCGGTCGCCGTCGACGCCGGCCCCGAACCCGAGCCGCCCCGTCGTCGCTTCCGTCGGCCGGACTGGCTGACGAACCGGATGCTCGCCCTCGGCGTCGTCGGGGTCGTCCTCGTCGTGGTGCTCGTCGTCGCCGCGGTCGTGTGGCTGCCCGGCGCCGGCCGGAAGGGACCCCCCACCGGTGCCGGCACCGCGCAGGCAGCGAGCGCGTACCAGCAGGACCGACCGCTCCCCACGGGGCTGACGACCACGCGCAAGGCCGTCGTCGACCCCCAGGCCGGCAGCGTCGAGGTCTCGATCACGTACAGCGCCCAGACCGCACCGCTGAGCGGCCCCCTGCTCGAGGTCCTCCCCGGCGCGGACGAGGACGCCGACTGCCCCGCCGTGACGTGGAGCGGTGAGGGTGTGACCGCCAAACGGAACCAGCCGTCGTTGACCGGCGTGGACACCGCCTGCGCGTGGAGCTTGACGGGGGTCGAGATCGAGGCGGGTGGGTCCGTCACCGTGCAGGCATCCGTGCCGCAGGACGTCGTCGCCGCCAGCGGGTCCGGTGACGCGGGGTCGGGCGGCACGGGGGCTGGCGGCTCCGGAACGGGCGGTTCCGGGTCTGGCGGTTCCGGGTCTGGCGGTTCCGGGCTGCAGGAGTGGCTCGACGCCGTCGGCGAGGCGACCACCGCAGCGGTGACCGACCAGGAGGTGACCGGTACCGCGTACCCGGTGCAGCGCCTCCAGGGTGTCGACGTCCGCACTCCCGACCGCACCGTCAGCCAGACCACGCTGCCCGTGACGCTCGTGCCCGTGTGGCCGAGCGGTGCGGACGAGCTGAACCCGCTGTACCGCAGCCCGAGCGCCGGGAAGCCCTCGGAGATGCTGACCGACGTCGCGGGTGGTGAGTCCGGCGTGCGGTTCGCCGACGGCTGCTCGGGCGCGCTCGCGGTGTCGTCGGACGGGCTCGTCGTGACCGCGCTGTCGGTCGCGCCGTCGTGCACGGTGCGGGCGACCGTGGGGAACTTCACGAACCTCGAGAGCCAGCCGTTCGGGATCACCACGCGCGACTGACCGGCGGGCCGCGGTCTCGGCGGCTCGGATCGGCGGCGGCGAGCGGCCTGGGCAGTCGGCGGTCTCGGCGGGAGCCGCCCGGGCGGTCGCTCTGGGCGCGGAAGCGACAGATCAGCGCGGGACTTCCGCGGCGATCTGTCGGTTCGATGCCTGAGTCCGGCTCTGGCCTCGGCCGCGGCTGCCCGCCGGGCCGGGCCGGGCCGTGCTGGCCTGACCGAGCTGAGCCGGAGAGCAGCTCGAGGGCGGAGCGGGTCAGCTCGCGGCGGACGCCGTCTGCACGAGCCGCACCGCGCCTCCCGAGGCCGCGTACCCGCGCCCGGTCGTCAGCGCGACCGGAGAGCGTCGAGGCAGCGTGACGCCGAGGAGCTCGCCGTCGTAGTCGACGTCGGGCTGCAGGAGGACCCCGCACCGGGCCTTCCGGACCGCTCGGGTCCAGTGGCTGTACATCGAACGGAGGTCCGCCGACCGCCCGGCGGCGACCACGCAGAGCCCGGGGCGCTCGGACGTCAGGAGCGACGCGATGCCCTGGTCGCCGTCGTCGAACCGTTCGGCGTCGTCGATGAGCAGCAGCACCGGTCCACGCTCGAGCCGGAGGCCGGCGAGCAGCGCCGGGACCTCGTCGGCACCGACGGCGAGACGGTCGACCGCACCGGTGTCGAGCGCGCTCGCGAGCGGTGAGCGTCGGTCGCAGACGGCCCACACTGCGGGTCGGGTCCCCTCAGCGCTCCGTGCGGCTGCGGCCAGGGCGAGGAGCACCGAGGACTTGCCGGAGCGCGCGGGTCCGGCGACGAGGACGTGCTCGCCGTCGTACACCTCGAGCACGGCGGTGTCGAGGTCGTCCTCCGCGATGCCGACCGGGAGCTGCCACGGCTCGGTGTCGAAGCGGGCGGGGACGGCGAGGTCGGTGACCGCGACCGAGCCCGGGAGCCGACCGACCGCGCTGGCCTTCGGCGTGACGTCGCCCCACTGCTCGCGGACCGCGCGGACAGCCTCGGCGAGGGAGCCCGTCGGCGTGCCCACGTGCGACTGCAGCTTCGCCGTCGAGTCGATGAACCGGCCGGGGACGGGCGGCGGCACGTCCTTCGGTCGGACGCCGATGGTCGCGTAGTCGTACGGGTCCGCGAGGCGGAAGAGCCACTTCTGCGTCGTCACCTCGTCCATCGCCGAGGGGACGGCCTTCGCCCGGGTGGTGGACACGGCGAACGAGATGCCGAGCGCCGGCCCCTCGGCGTAGACGCGGTAGAGCGCGTCGAGCAGCTGCTGTCCCTCGAAGTCCTGGTACTCGTCGCGGAGCGCCGCCAGACCGTCGAGGAGCACGACGGCACGACGACCACCCGGCGCAGCACGGCGGCGGTCGAGCTCGGTGCGGAGGTGTCGGAGCATGCGGGTCTGCAGCTCGGCAGCACCGGCACCGGACCCGACGTAGGCGCTCGTGTGCGGCAGGTCCGCCAGGGGCGCGAGGTTGCCGGCACCTATGTCGAGGACGAGCAGGTCGAGGTCGTCGGGGCTCGTCGTGCGGGCCAGCTGCAGCGCGATCGACGCGAGGGCCGTGCTCGTCCCGCTGCCGGGGATGCCCATGAGCATGAGGTTGCCCTCGGCGAGGTCCCACCCGGTTCGGACCTGGCGCTGGTTGTCGGGGTCGTCGGCCAGGGCCACCGGGACGCGGGTCGGTGCGGACGTCTGCTGTGTCGTGTCGGGTGCCGGCAGGAGCGCGTCGAGCGGGACGGACGTGCCGAGCGCTTCCGGCCAGATCGGCCGTGGCGGTGCGTAGCCGGCCTCGTCGTTGGCCGTGCGGATCGCGTCGATGAGGACGTCGAGGTCGGTGAGGTCGTTCGACGCCGGTGCGGAGAACGCCACGGGCGCGGGGACGCCGAAGACGTCGGTGGGGCGGACCGTGACGGGCTGCTCGGCGCGGGCGTCGCGGGCGCGACCGGTGACGAGCGCGGTCTGCACCGGCGTGATGTCGTCCTGGCCGAGCTTCACGTAGGCACGACCGGTCTGCTGCCGTCCGATGCCGGCGGCCGACGGCACGCCGATGACGTTCGTCGAGTCCTCGCGACTCTGCACGCGCAGGGCCACGCGCATGTTCGTGTTCGCGAGGATGTCCTCGCTGACGACACCCGCCGGCCGCTGCGTGGCGAGGACCATGTGCACGCCGAGGGTACGACCCACCGCGGCGATCGCCACGAGGGACGTCAGGACGTCCGGGAAGTCCTTCGCCAGCATCGCGAACTCGTCGACCACGAAGAGCAGTCGGGGCATCGGCTCGGACGGCTTGGTCGCCAGGTAGGCGTCGAGGTTGTCGATGTCGGCACCGGCGGCGGCGAACACCCGCTGGCGTCGCCCGAGCTCGGCCTCGAGCGCACGGATCGCGCGGTCAGCCAGCTGCTCGTCGAGGTTCGAGATCGTGCCGATCGTGTGCGGCAGACGCTCACACGCGGCGAAGGCGGCACCGCCCTTGAAGTCCACGAGCAGGAAGTTCAGGCGCGTCGGGTCGTTGCGCGCGGCGAGCCCGGCGACGAAGGAGCGCAGGAACTCGCTCTTTCCGGAACCCGTCGTCCCACCGACCAGGCCGTGTGGGCCGTCGCGGACCAGGTCGATCTCGAGGACGCCGCTCTCCGACGACCCGATCGGCGTCGAGAAGCCGGTCCGGGCCTCCCAGGCGGCACGGATGGCCGCGGGACCGCTCGGCTCGGAAGCAGAGTCGGGGGCGGCGCTCGCGAGCAGGTCGGGCAACCGCACGAGCGACGGCAGCGAGGCACCCGGTACCAGGAGTTCCGGGTCGTCGAAGTGCGAGACGTGCCGGGCGCACTGCTCGGCGTCCGCCGGGCTGAGACCGGCGAGCACGACGTCGTCGACGCGCGTGCGGTCCTCCGGGCGGTACACCGTCGCGGCCGCGTCGGCCCCCACGGTGATGATCGTCGTGCACGCGGCGGGGAGCTGCTGCTCGTTCGTCGCGATGACGATCCCGCTCACCCGGCGGGGCCGCTCGCCCGGACGACGCACCTGGCCGAGCGCTGCCCGACCGTGGCCGAGCAGGCTCCGGGCCGGGGCGTCGCGCCCCTCGGTGAGGACCTCGGAGTCGATGAGCACGAGGAGCTCCGGGGTCGGTAGCTCGTCGATGGACTCGCGCAGGCCGCGGAGCACCGCGGCGCCCTGGTCACGCTGCGCGGACATCCACCGCTGGCCGGTGCTGCTCCCCGCGACGCGGGTGTGCGGCAGCCAGGAGGCCCAGGACCAGTCGTCCTCGCGGCCCCGGTCGCAGAACACACCGACGGTCAGGTCGGCGGGTCCGCAGTGCACCGTCGCCTGGACCAGGAGGCTCCGGGCAAGTGCGAGGGCACCCTCGCGGTCGCCGACGATGCCGACGACACCGGCGTCGCTGAGGTCGGCGACGACCGGGGCCGCCGTCAGCTTGCTCTCCTCGATGGCGGTCTTCGCCGCCTCCTCGAGCTTCATCTGCGTCGCGCGGGAGTCGAGCTGGGGACGCCAGGGCGCGTCGCCCGTGCCGGCGTGCAGGCTGAGGAAGTCGACGTCATCGGCCCGGCGCTGCCAGAGGGTCGTCGCGGGCAACAGGGCGCGCCGGACCACGGTCGCCGGATCGGGGACCAGTTCCTGGCGACGGGCGGCCTCGATCGCGGCGGCAGCGGTGATCTCCCCGCTGAAGTCGCGGACCGCCTCCGCGAAGCGCTCGTCCTCCTCCTTCAGGTTCTTCGCGCGCCGGTGCTTCTGCTCGAACCACATGCCGATCGCCGTGACGGGGCTGAGCAGGGCGAAGAGCGCGAACCGGGCGTCACCGAGCAGTGCGACCATCGCACCGGCGAGGACCAGCGGTGCGGCGACCGTGATCCAGCTGAACTTCGACGCCGGCGGCACGTCCCGCTTGCTCGGCGGCGACACGGGCTCCACGTCCCGGTTGCGCCCCGGCCGCGGAGGACGGTTGAACGGCGCCGTGGCCGCGGGGGTGAGGTTCGGGAGTGAACCCGGCGCTGGGACCGGTGTCTCGTGCAGGTCCGGGCGCACGAGCAACACGGCGCCACCCACGATGACGCTCGTGCCGACCTCGACGAGGACGCCCTCCTCGTCGAGTCGCTCCCCCGCCACGACGGTGCCGTTCGTCGACCCGGCGTCGCGGATCCGGACCCCGTCGTCCTCGAGCTCGAGCGTGCAGTGCTCCCACGAGGCGCTCTCGGTGGGCAGGACCAGGTCGGCCTGCGGCGCCCGACCGACCACGAGCCTCCTGGACCGGGGGATCGGGACGACTGACCCGGTGTCGAGACCGCCGGCCAAGGTGACGGTCCAGCCGTCGACCAGCTGGGGGCGTTCCTCGGGTGTCCGGGCGATGCGGGAGCCCTCGAGCAGGACGAGGTCGCGGATCGGGGTGTCCACGCTCGTCCGGTGTCCGTCGACCGCCAGGGTCGTGCCGGGCTCGAGGCTGATGCCCACGGCGGACTGGACGAGTTCCCCGAGGCACGACGTAGCTGCCCACCCGTCGACCTCGACCGCTTCACGTCGGTCGTCGAGCTCGATCAACAGTCGCATGCTCGCTCCTCCTGGTCCGTGCGGTGGGGCGGGTACCGGCGGTCCGGTTGCCCGTCGTCTGGGGTGTCGGCGACTCGTGCGCCGGTGCGTCGCGCGCCGGTGCGCCGGTGCGTGGTCAGCGAGCGGTGGAGTCCTGGAACCACACGAGCGACGCGGTCGGTGCCGCGGTCGCCGGTCGGAGCCCGAGGGTCTGCGACGAGGCTGCGAGGACCGTCGCATCCGTCCGGAGTGCCTGCTGCTGGCGGAAGTCGAGCGCAGGTCCTGCGATCCCGTCGCCGGCGTCCAGACGCAGAGTGGCGAGCGCGTCGGTCACCTCGGACGGGTCGTCGCTGCGAGCCGAGCCGACGGCTCGCACCAAGGCCACGACCGCGTCATGGCTCCGCGAGTCAGCAGCCCAGGCCACCGCGGAGAACGGCTGGTCCGCGGTGAGGTTCTGCGCATCCGGATCGTCAGCGAGCACCCGGACGCCGCCGAGGAACGCCGACATCGCACGGCCCTGCTCGTCGGAGGTGAGCGCACGCGCGTCGTCGGTCGCGACGCCCGCGGAGACGAACGTGCCCGACAGGCTGCCGTTCGCGTCGGCGAGCGCGGTGCCGAACGCCGGACTGGTCGCCTGCGGGGTGAGGACGACGGGCACCGTCACGTCCGCGGACTGCAGGGCGGCGACGAACGCCCCCTGTCGAGCCGCCGAGCCGCTGACGACGACCGCGTCCGAGTCCGCCGGAGCGGGGGCATCGGCCTGGTCGTCACCAACCGCGGGCGTGGCGTCCGCCGTCACGGCACCGGTCCGCTCGGCGACGGTCGTCGCGAGCGCGGTGTCGTCGGCGGCGGCATCCGCGGTGAGCACGTGGGCGACCTCCAGCCCGGAGGGCGCACCGCCGCCGAGGTCGACCAGCAGCGGGGAGTCGGCGCCTCGGAGCGCGCGTTCCATGGCGGCGCTCGTGGAGGCCGGCGACGGCGCCGTCGACCACGAGTCGCTGCCACTGGATGCGTACGGGAGGACGACCGGCACCCCGGCGTCGGCGGCGGCCTCGAGCGCGCCGGAGACGTGTGCACCGGACGAGGCGACCACGATGCCCGAGACGCCGCTGTCGACGAGTGCCTCGACGGCACGCTCCCCACCGCCGGCGCTGCCGCCGTCGTTCCGCGTCACGAGTTCGACGTCCGTCCCGCCCAGCGTGAGACGACGTTCCGCGACGAGGGTACCTTGCGCCGCTTCGTCCCAGTCGGCCCCCTCGCCGTCGCCGAGCGTGACGACCACACCGATCTTCGTGCCCTCGGGCACATGGGCGACCCGGATCGGGACCGGCACGGTCGCCGGGACGGCCTCGGCCGCGGGCGTGTTCCGGTCCACCACGAACACCACGACCGCGAGGACCACTGCGATGACGAGCACCGCGATCGCGACGATCACGAGCGGCTGGCGCGGCCGCCGGTCGTGCTGCATGTCGTCGACGGCGTGCGTCATCGTGTGCCCCCGATGGTGAAGGTGTACAGCGTCGTCGAGGTCGCGCTCTCCGGCACGTCCATCCGGAACGCCGGCAGAGCGGTCGCCGCGTCGAGCGATGCGCGGAACTGCTCCTGCTGGAGGAGGATGCCCGCCACGTCCTCGGCGCGCACGTTGGCGTACCCAGCTGCGTTCTGCGAGGCCAGGGCGAGCTGGTAGTCGGCGGAGTCGGACTTCGCCGCGCTCGTCGCCATCGCGCCGAGGATGCCGGAGCCGTTGACCTTGCGGTCACCCAGGTCGAGCATCACGCGGTTGAGGTCTCCGGTCAGCAGCGTGCTCGCGCCCTCGACGTCGCGGGTCGACGCCGTGGTGCTCGCGTCGATCCGCGCCAGGCTCTGCTTCGTCTGCTCGTCCACTGCGCTCGCGAGGGCCGAGTTCTCCCGCTCGAGCTTGCCGCGCTGCTCGTCGATCGTGCCCTTGGCTCCGGACGTCACCTGCTTCGACGTCGAGCGGAGGCCGGCGATCGACTGGTCGAACGCCTTGAGCACGGCTGCGTTGCTGGTCCCTGCCTGCTCCGACACGTCGCGGACCTGCTCGTCGATGAGGGCGTCGATCTTCTTCGCGGTCTCGTCGTTCGCCTTGGCGAAGGCCTCCTTCACCTTCTGGCCCAATGCGTCTTGGTCGTCACGGAGCGCGGTCAGGGCCGTCGCCAAGTCGTCTCCGGCTCTGTTCGCGTCGTCGACCGCGGTCTGCATCTGCTCGACCGACGACGTCACGTCGCCGCCGCTCGTGTTGATGCTCCGGTCCACCGCGCGACGAGCCTCTTCGATGACGCCGAAACGGTTTCGCAGCTCGCGGGTCGCGGCACCGAGACCGGCCGTCTCGTCATCGAGGTCCGTGGCCTTGATCAGCTCGTCCCAGGCGACGGACTGGTCGGCGAGACGGGCGTCCATCGGCTTCTCGAACGGGATCGGCGTGTCCAGCTCTGCACCGTCACCCTCGTCGACGCACGGCGTCGCCGTCAGGTACGAGCGGAGTTCGTCGGCCTGCTGCTCGGTCAGCCCCGGTCCGATCGGCAGCGGAGGGAGGATCCCTCCGTCGTCGCTGGGCACGACCAGCTGGCAGATCCGCTCTGCGAGCGCCGCGTTCTGCGCCTGCATGGTGCCGGAGAAGCGGGAATCACCGATGTTCCCGATGACCGATCGCGCGGCGACGGCCCGACCGTGGATCGCAACGATCTTGTCGCCGAGGTCCGCGACGCCGACACCGGCTACCCGCACCGCCTCTTCGAGCGCATCCAACTGCTGGTTGACCGATTCCGTCCCGTCATCCGAACGAGTCGCGAGGGCGTCGAGCGTCGTCTGCACGTCGTTCAACCGCGCGTCCACCGTTCCGTAGTCCTCGATGGCAGCCTGAGCGAGCTCGGGCTGCAGGCTGTCTGCGAGGTCGTCACCTGTCTTGACGAGTCCGGCGAGCGCCGCCGTGATGGTGGTCGACGACGAGAACAGTGCGCACGTCAGGGAGAAGCGGGCAATCTCGGCAGCACACTTCTCCGCCGTCGGCTCGCGGGGGCCGATCGAGGACGCGAGCTGGTCGCTGACCTGCTGCTTGCACTCCTCACTGGCGGTCGCGTACCCCTCCAACTGCGACGACACACGCAGGAGGTTGCCGTAGACGCTCGCGCCACCATCCGCCTGCTGCGGAGCTGCCGCACAGCCCTCGCCGTCGATCGCCGGACTGGGAGCGGTGGCGGAGGTGTCGCCGAGCAACGCGTCGAGGCTCGTGGTCGTCTCCTGCAGCTGCTGCAACACCGTGGACTGCGTCGCACTGACCGTCGAACCGAGGTCGGACTTGAGCGAACCGAGCTGGCCGGACAACGACTTCATCGTGCTGGCGAGCGACGTGCTGCTCTCCTTGAGCCGGTCAGCCGTTTGGACACCGAGTGTGGACGACGTCGTCTCGAGGTTCGACCGGACCTCGGTGATCGTGCTCCCGGCGCGCGCGAGGACCTCGTTCACCTGCGAGATGAGGTCGATGGTGCGCCGCTGGAGCGCGAGTTCAGAGTCCGTGTCGGACCCGAAGGCCGCGTTCACCACCCCGGTGGAGGACAGGTCGGTCGAGATGCCCGGCTGCGCGGCCAGGTCGAAGGAGGGCGCGGCGAAGTCGTCCACGTTCGCCACCAGGTGCAGGGTCGTGCTCGCACCCGACGTGGGCGGCGCGAGCAGGCGTCCCCACTGCACGACGGCATCGCCGTCACCGTTCGCGCTGACGACGCCGTCGGTCGCGGTCCGGTCGTCAGCGGTCTCGGTGACGACACTGTTCGGTCGGGTACCCGGCAGCACCGTCGACGCGGCGATGCTGAAGGGAGCACCGACGAGCGCAGGCGTCGTCCGGGAGGCCCCGGCCACGTCATAGGTCAGGTTCCGCGACCGGACGGTCAGGTTCTCGACGGTCAGGTCGATCTCGACCCGACCGGAGTAGCCCGCCAGGTCTGCGAGGTCGGTCCCGCTCTTCTTCGCCGTCGTGTACTGGGTGGTCACACGCAGCGGCAGGTCACCCGCGGCCTTCGCCGCCTCGTGCTCCGTGACGGAGGACGACGAATCGTCCTTGCCGACCGAGATGGCGGTGTCGGAGATCGTGGTGATCGATCCGTCCGCCGCGAGGCGCGTGTCCACGGTCTGCAGGACACGGGACGGGTTCTCCACCGCCCGGTCCGTCGACGTGCACCCCGCCAGGACCACCGCCGCGACACCGGCAATCGCGACCACGGCGAGCGCGCGGCTGTTCCTCGTTCGTACCCCTGGATGCAGCGTGCGCAACGACATTGGCGACCGTCCCCCTCAAGAACCGACAAGCGACTCGATCCTAACGGGGCTGCGCCGCGCAGGGACGACTGTCCACAGGCGCCCGGGTCCCCCGTTCGGGCGACAGGCCAACGGCGATGACTCGCGGGCCGTTCGGCCTTCAGTGCACTGATCACCGAGACCCGAGCTACGCCGATTGCGAGAAGGTCAGCACCAGCGCGCCGAGTTCGCTTCGGACGGGCCAAGAATCCGCGACCAGCCGTCCAGCCTCCCGCACCAACGACCGGGACACGGGACTCCCGTGTTCCTGCACCAGAGCCCGGGTGAGGACGGACCGCACCGCGTGGATCTGTTCGTCAGAGGCCGCGTCTTCAGCGCCGCGATCGTCCAGGGCGTCGATCAGGTCGAGCAAGCTCATGTCGTCCCTCCAGTCGCGCCTGCGCCGACCATGCGCCGAACTCGAGAACGACGGTATCCGAGGAGTTCCGGCGCGGCACCGAACACCCGCGACAAAGCCCTCACCTCGAGGGAGCCGCCACCGGCATCAAGAATGCACTCCTCTCCGGTCTCGAAGCTGATGCGATGTCACCTCGGTTGTCCACCGTGACGCCCTCGCGCAGCACGAACCGCCCGCAACCGCCCTGTTCGATGAGCTCTTGAGGAACCGATGCTCCGACGCCGCTAGCCGAGCGCGTGGACCCCCTAACCGCCTCCGCTGAGGAGATGAAACACGACAAACGGACGCGATGTGCAACGTCGCACGACTGGAATACCGCAGAGCCTGCGAGGAGGAACGCACTCGCGAAGACGATCGCGAAGGCCCACACGAGGAACAACACCCACGCCTTGGCCTTCGACATCTTCGGTAGGGACCCGGTTGCTGTTGCCTTCGGTGACTTCACGCTGACGAAGCGGACACGATCACTGGCGGCGAGTTGAGCCCTGATCGGCACGGGCGTCAGCGCTCAGATGCGATGAGAGTCCTTGACGTACAAAGCTTGGCGGTTGCTGTTGAGAAACGGGTGCAGACAGTACGAGCCCGCGCCGACATCGAAATCACACGCCATCCCCGGCTCACCTCCCTCCGGCTCGGCCGGACTGACGGGAATCCGACCGCAGTCGGAAGTCGTGACCTCAACCTCGGCGGATGACCGCCCTAGTCCTGGTGACGCCGCAACCGCTCAATCAAACGACGGACGCACTGTCAGCACCTGCGCGCCCTCCCACCAGTCAGGCTCCGGCCGTACGGATTTGCCGAGCTCGAATGCCGTCGCAATCGTGACGGCTTTCTCGACATCGATGAGCAAGCCCCGATTCACGGGCGCGACGACGTTTCCCAGCCGCACTTCAACTTCTCCGACGTCAGTTGGTTTCGCTGGCATTCGCCAGGACGCATCGTCACGCACGTCTCCCGCTTCGAAGAGCACGAAACGCCCGGCAGCTCCATGACAAACATCCAGGCGCCCGTGGCCCTTAACCAACGAGACCAATGTGCGCTCCTGGCCGTCAAGAGCGCGGATCTTGGCTTCAACTTGAGGGACAGTCGGGGACCATTCGCGGAAGGACTTGCCCCTCACGTCCCAATCGAGGTGGTGCTGCTTGGCCTCTGGTTCCGTTCCCCGCTGGCCACGGAGTTGCCCGATCATGGCGCCGGCGAACCACCCCGCCAGGACAGACAAGAACCACGCTGCCCTCGCAAGAGGGAAGTTCGTCAGCCCGGCCACGTCGAGGAGAGGAATGCCAACCGCCACGAGCATGAGCACTCCCAAGAGCCATCCGCGTCCCATTGCTGCAAACACGGCGCCGACGACGAACGGGAGCACGACGCTTGACAACACCAGGTGAGTCGGTGTGAAGCCACGCATCGCTGAGGCAAGGGCCAGGGCGAGGAAGATGACCATGATCCCTGAGTTCCATATTGCCGTCGTCTGGGACATCGGCGTCATTCTCTGCCGACGCCGTACGGACTTAGCCACTGAACATCTCCCAGACAGCGTCGCCGATGCCCCCGACAGTGGCACCCGACGCGGTCGAACCCCAGAGAGCAACGCTGTTCTGCTGGGAGCTGAACAGCCCGTCAGCGGTTCGGGGCTGTGTGTAGGGCATCTTCCTCAATACTTCCATGTTCGTCTGTTCGAATTGTGGGCGTACCGCTGGCAGGTGAACCGACCCGCCGCCCGAGATGGTACTGAAGGCCATGTCCTGCCAAGTCATGTCATGCCCGTCGATCATGGACGAAATGCCGGCACCGCCGACCGAGCTCGCCGAGCCGATCAATGAACTTGCTCCCTTCGCCACGAAGCCCTCCACAGGACGCCCCAAGGTTTCCGCGATGGTACCGCCAGCGGGACCGCTCAGGCCGCCCAGCGAGCCGCTGACGAATCCACCGACTGAGGAGGCCACAAGACCCCGACCGGTCACCTGCTCACCCTTGGCAACCGATGTCCCTGCATAGACCGCCGTGGACATGCCCGATGAAATACCCCCGTTCACCGCCATGTTCGTCGCGAGGGACTTCACGACCTGACTGGTGGGCGCCACTCGCTGAGCGACGAACTGCGTGGCTGGTCCGCCGAAACGAGCGCCTTTGAGCAACGTGCCCATCCCCGCACCTACTCCGCCCATGACTGTCATAGCGCCAGCCTCAACCCAATTGACAGTGCCAGTGGTTGCCTTCTGGTATATGACGTCCGCGCCTCCGCTGATGAGCATCATGCCGAGCGGTCCACCGAATCCGGTGGCCATTGCCAGCACCCCGAGAGCAACGGCGCCACCACCGACCAGGTATGCATTGTCATTCATCAACGTCTTCAGACCGCCCTGGTGCGCATCCCGGTACGCCTGCAGGTCCTTGTCCGTCGCCGGTCGCAGCCCGAGTGGGTCGACCGCGTGCAGCGGGTCGTTCCCCGCGTACGAGTAGGGGTTCCCCGACCACCCAGCTCCGACGACCGGCGCGAGCGGGTCCGTCGACAGGAAGCCCTTCGCCACGGGGTCGTACACCCGTGCCCCGAGCCACTCCATCCCCCCGATGCTCAGGCTTCCGCCCGGGGTCAGCCCGACTCCGGACGGCAGCGCAGCGCCGCCGTCGATCCCGCTCGTCGATGCGAGGAGCGCCCAGGGATCGGTCGCGTCGGTCGCACGCGCCCCGCGCCAGTTCCCTGCTGTCCAGCTCCCGTCGACGGCGAGGATCCCGCCCGGGGCTTCCAGCACCGGCGTCGCGCCGACCGAGGTCAGGACCGGGACACCTGCTGCGGTGTCCCACCAGGTGTCGACTCCTCCGACTTCCGCGACCTCGCCCAGAGCGTCGGTCCACACCTCGAGCCGGCCGGTCTCGTCGTACGTCGCGTCCCGCTCGAAGACTCCGGCCAGGAACCCGAGGTCCGACCAGGCGTACTCGGTGGTCGAACCGTCCGGAGCAGTCCGCCGGACGCGCCGTCCGAGTCCGTCGTGCACGTACTCGGTCCGCGCACCGTCAGCACCGGTGGTGGCGACGAGTTGCCCGGCAGCGTCGTACTCGTGCCGGAGTTCCGCATCGTCGACGGTCTCGGCGACGAGGCGTCCTGCTGCGTCGTACCGCCAGGTCCGACCACGGCCGCCGTCGTCGAGTGCGCTGACGAGTTGCGCCGCGGCGTCGTGGACGTAGGTCCGGTGACCGTCCGCGCCGGTGATCGCCGCGATGCGGTCGTCCTCGTCGTGGTCGATGCGGGTCGTCGTGCCACCCTCCGGCGTGGTCACGGTGTGTTCGACGAGCGACCCGCGCTCGTACGACCACGACTGGACGACGTCACCGGTCGAGGCCTGGACGATGCGCCCGAGGGTGTCCAGGGTGAACGCGGCGGGCGCGAGTCCTTCCCGTTCGACGCCGACGACGCGGCCGGCGGCGTCCCTGCGCCATGTCGTGCGGTTGCCGTCGGGGTCCGTACGGGCAGCACGACGGCCGTCGACGTCGTACTCCCAGGACATCGCCTGCCCGCCCCGGCTCCGCCGGACGAGCAGACCCCGCCGGTCGAAGCACAGCTCGTGCTCGATGTCCCGACCAGGGCCACGCGTGTGGTCGGTGACGACGACGGTCCGTCGAGCTCTGTCGTGCGCGGTCTCCGCCACGAGGGCGCCGTCCACAAAGATCCGCTGTTCACGTCCTGCTGCGTCGTACGCCCACTCGACGACCCCGCCGTCGGGGTCCGTCTGCTGGATGCGGCGACCGGCGTCGTCGAGTCGTGCGGTGGTCGTCCTGCCCAACGGATCCGTGATGCCGATCAGCCGTCCGGCAGCGTCGTAGGCGTACCGGGTGACACCACCCACCGGGTCGGTCGCGCTGGTCAGGCGCCCGTCGGCGTCGTACGTGTAGGCGGTCACTCCGCCCAGGCCGTTCTCGGCCTCGACGAGCTGGCCCGCGGCGTCGTAGCGGAACCGACGTCGACCGTGACGTGCGTCGTGGACGGAGACGAGCCTCCCGGCAGCGTCCCAGCGGTAGCGAGCCGTTCCTTCTCCGGGTGCGGTCCGCGCGACGACGCGCCCGACGACGTCGTACTCGATGCGCTCGACGTCACCCGTCGGCAGGGTCCGCGCGACGACCCGCGAGTCTGCGTCGTAAGTGATCGTCGTCCGGGCGCCGAGTTGGTCGGTGGCGGCCGAGGGCCGGCCGCAGGCGTCGTACTCGTAGGTCGTCCGCCCACCGCTCGGCGACACGATGGCGCTGATACGACCACTCACGTCGCGCTCGATGCGGGTGAGGCCACCCTCACCGTCCACGAGCTCGACCGGTCGGCCACAAGCGTCGTACGTGACGAGTTCGGAACCGGTCTCGTCTGACGTCACCTCGACGGGGCGTCCGAACTCGTCGGACCGGACGGTGGTCGTCGCGAACGCGTCCGACAACGTGGAGATGCCGGTGGCCGGGTCGTCCGAGAACTCCGTGCGGACGCCGGTGGGGTCGGTCACGGCGCGCAGGTCACCGTTGACCCCGTACTCCCGACGCCACACTGCGCCGGTGGGGTCGACGACGGACTTGAGGCGCGACAAGGCGTCGTGCGCGAAGGTCCAGGATGCACCGCTCGGCAGGGTGACCTGCAGCGGGTTGGCCTGGTCGTCGTACGTCCGACGAGTGGTCCGTCCGAGCGCGTCGGTCGTGGAGGCGAGTTCGCCGTCCGGGCCGTAGGCGAGGACGGTCCGCGCGCCGATCGGGTCAGTCAGGGCGCTGACGCGCCCACCCACGGTGTACTCGACCGTCCACGTCGCGCCGTCGGGGTCTCGGCGAGCCACGACCTGACCGTCGGCACCGTAGCGGTACTCCGTGCGGGCGCCGGTGGGGCTGATGGTCGCGACGGCGTGACCGGCGGCGTCCCGCTCGATCCGTGCGACGTGCCCGGCAGCGTTCGTCACGGCGACGAGCTCACCCGACGCGTCGTGGTCGAGGCTGAGCGTGACACCGGTGGGGTCGACGACCCGCACGAGCAGGCCGCGCTCCCAGGTGAGTTCGGTGCGGCCGCCCATCGGGTCGGTGATGACCGACGGGTCACGCTCGTCGCCCTCGTACTCGTACGTGACGACGCTGCCGCTCTCCGTGACCACGGTCGTGACGCGGTCAGCATCGTCGTAGCCGTACGTGAGGTCACCACCGGTCGGCGTGACCGTCCTCGTGCGACGGCCCCGTGCGTCGTAGGCGTGCACGGTGACCGAACCGTCGCGTTCCGTCGCCGACACGAGGTTGCCGTGCGGGTCGTAGCTCATCGACTGTCGACGGTCATCCGAGTCGATGATCCCGACGAGTCGACCCTTCGGGTCCGCGATCCAGGCGTTCGAACGCGTCCCGTCCTGATCGGAGACAACGGTCACACGGCCGGGGAGGTAGGCGAACCGGACCCGGCGGCCGTGCGGGCTGGTCTGCTCGACGACACGACGCTGCGCGTCGTACACGTTGTCGACCTCGAGCACGCCGTCGGCACTCGTGACCGTCACGATGAGGTCGTCCTCGTCCCAGCCGTACGTCCTGGTCCCGAGCGGGGTCGCGGCCGAGACCAGGCGCCCTCGGTCGTCGTACCCGTACTCCACCCGACGTCCGTCGGAGGCCCGCAGTACGGCGACACGACCGTCGACGTACTCGACGTCCACGAAGCGACCGCGTTCGTCGCGGAGACGCACGACGGCATCGGAGGCGTCCCGTTCCACCGTCACGGCGGTTCCGGGTCCGGCGCTCTCGCCGGCCCAGAGCCCAGTCGGGGTGAAGTCGATGCGACCACCCTCGTTGTCCCGCACGACCAGGAGGTCTGCCTCCGTCGTGAGCCACCGGTTCTCGCCGACACCGCGCGCCCAACCGGTGCCGGCGCGGGGGAAGCGGACGAGTCGGCCGTCGGCACCGACGAAGGACGCGCCCTCGTCGTCGAGGAGCAGCCGGGTCTCGAGGACGGACGCCCACCCCGGCCCGAAGACCCCGACCCGCTGGTCGAGGGAGTTGTACATGCGCGAGACCCTGAGGGACGCGGATGCGCCGTCGAAGGAGAGGTCGAGCTCCGGCTCGAGGAAGTTGCCGGTCGTCGTGTTGACCGGGTCCATCGAGTAGCCGGTCGTCGGCTGCGCGCCGTAGGCGGTGGGCGGGTCGATCTGCAGGTCAGTCCGGTTGGCCGACACGCCCGCGGCCTGCAGCGCTGCGCCGAGCGCGGCGTCAGACACGGTCGAGACCGCGCCTTCGCCCCCGGCGGCGGCGAAGGCGTCGGCGATGGTCTTCGCCCAGACGACGTCCTGGTCGTTGGCTGCGAGCCACCGCCCGAAGCCGGTGACGAGCCCGTCCGCGTTGATCGTTCCCCACGAGCACTGCGACGCGAAGTCGGACAGCTTGCCACGGAGCAGCCCGGGCTTCCCGGACAGCTCGGAGTTCAACGACGCCGAGCCCGTTGCGAAGGACCGGAGGTCTTCCGGCTTCGCGGACGACGTCCCGCCCCCGCCGCCGCCGGAACCCGGGGACGGCGTCTGCCTCGGCTTCGGCTGCATCTCGGCGGGGCCGAAGGGAGGCGCGGGCTTGTTCTCGATGTCCGGCGGGTTCCCGGTGCCGAACGTGTCGTCCCACCACTTCTCGAACCCGTTGCGTTCAGCCTGCTGCTCCTGCCACTCACGGGCCTGGCGACGCCGTTCGCGTTCTTCCGCGGCGAGCTTCTTCATCTGGTCGACCCACCCCGCGACCGTGCGCATCAGGTCTGAGAGGGTCGTACCGTCGCTCTTCGCGATCGTCGCGTTCTCGGTGAACAGCTGTGAGAAGTGGCCGCGGAACTCCTGCGAGGCCGTCGACACGTACGACTGACGACTCCCGATCTGCCCGTCGATCGCACTCGCCGCGCTGCGCATGGCACTGGCGAGCGCGTCAGCGGTGGCGTCGTCGAACTCGATCGGATCGGTGTTGGCGTGCAGCTGTCCTGACACGGTTGTCGTCCCCCCGGAAGAAGTGGTGCTGGTCGTGATGGTCCGCGTCGAACGCGGGTACCCGGGCCGCCGAACTCGTCGACGGCCCGGGCGCTGTCGTGCGGTGTTACGCGCCGCCACCCGCGGTGAAGATGTCCTGCGAGATCTTGTCGAGCTGCGTCCGGAGCTGCTCCAGCTCCGTCTTCGCCTTGTCCAGCGCAGCCTTGGTCTCCGGCCACGTCGAACCACGGAAGTTCGACGCCAACGGCCCGTCCCACACGTTCGAGTCGGACAGGATGCGCCCCTGCGCATCGAGCTGCGAGATCTGGTCCGTGAACCCACCGTTCACGATGGACTGGATCTGACGGATGGCGGTCTTCGCCTGCTCGGTCGAAAGCACACGCGACATGGTGAACCCCTCTTCTCTTCGTACCTGCACCCCCGCGCAGAAGATCCCCCGGAGGCTCTGACGCGCACCACCATACCGATTCGTCCACCCGCTCGTACCCTCCTGTGGACAGCTGATCCGGGCTCCGGACAACGGCCCGTTCACCGGCTGTCTCCACAGGCGCAACCCGGGCCGCTCCCGGTGCAGGGTGCTGGTGGCAGGATGTGGCCATGGACACCGAACCGCAGCTGGACGGCGACTCCGTCGCGAACGACCTCGACGACTTCGACGAGGTCGTGGAGATCGAGCACGAGTCGCTTCCCTCGGACCGGTACTTCGACCGTGAGCTCAGCTGGCTCCGCTTCAACCAGCGCGTGCTCGAGCTGGGCGAGGACCGGACGCAGCCGCTGCTCGAGCGTGCGAACTTCCTCGCGATCTTCGCGTCGAACCTCGACGAGTTCTTCATGGTCCGAGTCGCCGGCCTGAAGCGCCGCATCGACACCGGCATCGCGGTCCCCACCAACGTCGGTCGTGCGCCGAGCGACGTCCTGCGCGACATCGCGATGAAGGCGCACGAGCTGCAGGAGCGGCACGCGAAGGCCTTCATCGGGTCGCTCAAGCCCGACCTCGACGCCGCCGGGATCCACGTCGAGCACTGGTCCGACCTGGGCGAGGACGACCGCCTGCGGATGCGCGAGTACTTCAGCGAGCAGATCTTCCCGGTGCTCATGCCGCTCGCGGTCGACCCGGCGCACCCGTTCCCCTACATCTCCGGTCTGTCGCTCAACCTGGCGGTGCGGGTGCGCAACCCGAAGTCGCAGCGGCAGGAGTTCGCGCGCCTCAAGGTGCCGCAGAACTACCCGCGCTTCATCAAGCTCCCGGACGACAACTCTGGGCGGCTGCGCTTCATCCCCCTCGAAGACCTCATCGCGAACCACCTGCCGGACCTGTTCCCCGGCATGGAGGTCCTCGAGCACCACGTGTTCCGGATCACCCGCAACGAGGACGTCGAGATCGAGGAGGACGAGGCCGAGAACCTCATCCAGGCACTCGAGCGGGAGCTCCTCCGCCGTCGCTTCGGCCCGCCGATCCGGCTCGAGATCACCGAGGACATGGACCCGGTGACGCTCGACCTCCTGGTGCGCGAGCTCGACATCACCGAGCAGGAGGTCTACCGCCTGCCGGCGCCGCTCGACCTCGGCGGGCTGTTCGAGATCGCCAAGATCGCCCGCCCGGACCTGCACTACCCGCGCCACGTCCCGACGACCCCGGTGCAGTTCCAGCCGGGCGAGCCGAACACCAAGCCCGACCTGTTCCGCGCGATCGCCGCCCGTGACGTCCTCGTCCACCACCCGTACGAGTCCTTCGCGACTAGCGTGCAGGCGTTCCTCGAGCAGGCCGCCGCCGACCCGAACGTGCTCGCGATCAAGCAGACGCTGTACCGCACGTCGGGCGACTCCCCCATCGTCGAGGCCCTCATCGACGCCGCGGCTGCCGGCAAGCAGGTCCTCGCCCTCGTCGAGATCAAGGCACGCTTCGACGAGCAGAACAACATCACGTGGGCCCGCAAACTCGAGAAGGCCGGCGTGCACGTCGTCTACGGCCTGGTCGGGCTCAAGACACACTCCAAGCTGGTGCTCGTCATCCGGCAGGAGGGCGGCACGCTCAAGCACTACAGCCACATCGGCACGGGCAACTACAACCCCAAGACCTCGCGGATCTACGAGGACATGGGGCTGTTCACCGCCGACGACACGGTGGGCAAGGACCTGACGCGTCTGTTCAACGAGTTGTCCGGCTACGCGATCGAGAAGAAGTTCAAGCGCCTGCTGGTCGCGCCGCTGCACCTGCGGAAGGGTCTGGTCAAGCGCATCCAGACGGAAGCGCAGAACGCCCGCGACGGGAAGCCCTCGGGCATCCGCATCAAGGTCAACTCGATGGTCGACGAGCAGATCATCGACGCGCTGTACCTGGCGAGCCAGGCCGGCGTCCCCGTCGACGTGTGGGTCCGCGGGATCTGCTCGCTGAAGCCCGGACTCGAAGGGGTCAGTGAGACCATCCGCGTCCGGAGCATCGTCGGACGGTACCTGGAGCACTCCCGGGCCTTCGCGTTCCACAACGACGGCGACCCGGCCGTCTTCATCGGCAGTGCCGACATGATGCACCGCAACCTCGACCGTCGCGTCGAGGCCCTGGTGCGGCTCACCACCCCCGCGCACATCGACGAGGTCCAGGGGATGTTCGACCTCGCGATGGCCGAGACCACCAGTTCGTGGCACCTGGAGTCGGACGGCGAGTGGACCCGCCGCTCGACGGACGAGGACGGTCGTCCGCTCGACGACGCCCAGAACGTGCAGATGCGGACGATCTCGGCTCGGAAGCGCTCGACGCGGTGAGTGGCGGTCAGTCAGGCCCGGTCGTCGCGGCCGGGGCCGTGGTGTGGCGCGAGCAGGACGGCGCCCCGATGGTGCTCCTCATCCACCGGGAGCACCACAAGGACGTCTCCTTCCCCAAGGGCAAGGTCGACCCGGGCGAGAGCGTGCCGGAAGCAGCTGTGCGTGAGATCGACGAGGAGACCGGGTACCGCGTGTACCTCGGCGCTCCCCTCGGTCGCGCCGAGTACGTCCTGCCCAGCGGACGCGACAAGGTCGTGCACTACTGGTCGGCGCGGGTGAGCCGGAAGGAGTTCGAGCGGGCGGGGGTCTTCCGCCCGAACGACGAGGTGGCCGCCGTCGAGTGGGTGTCGATCGACGACGCCCGCGCGCGGCTCACCTACGAGCGGGACGTCGCGATCCTCGAGCGCTTCGCCGAGCGCGCGGCGGCAGGCGAGCACGACACCTTCGCCCTGATCGCCCTGCGGCACGCGAAGACCGTCCCCGGTTCGGACTGGGACGGGCCCGATGCGACCCGCCCCCTCCTGCCGGTCGGACGGGCACAGGCGAAGTCCGTGGCGGCGCCGGTCGCGGCGTTCGGTCCGAAGAAGATCGTCAGCAGCACTGCCGCGCGGTGCCTCGCGACCGTCGAGCCGCTGTCCTCCAGGACGAAGCTCGGCGTCTCGAACACCGCCGACATCAGTCAGGACGCGCACGAACGTGGCACCGCCGACGTCAAGGGCGTCGTACGGAAACGCCTCGACAAGGGCAAGTCCGCGGTGCTGTGCTCGCACGGCCCCGTGCTGCCGGACATCATCTCCCGGATCGCGAACGACACCGCCGACGACCGGGCGCGGTTCGACCTCCGCCGGGCCGCCATGCTCTCGGTCGGGGACTTCGCCGTCATGCACATCGCCGGCCGCAAGCTCGTCGCGGTCGAGACGCACCGCAACACCGTCAGCGCCTGACGAAAGGCCCGAGCAGCCCGTCAGCGAGGAGTCCGCCGCCCGATCGGCGAGCCCGGCCGTCCGGCGGCCCGGCCACCGCCAGGACGTGCAGCCCGTCAGGACGGATGACCCGGAACCGGGCCGTCCGACAGGACGGGCAGCCTGGAACCAGCCGTCCGTCAGCACGGGCTGCCACCCGGCCGGGCCGTCGGGAAGCCGAAGAGATCAGCATGGCAGGACCCGCGTCCGGCACGGACGCCGACCATCGGGACCCACCTCAGCCGGTGACAGGCCCGCGGTGTCCCCCGAGCCTCCCGGCCGGAGGGCAGCGTGCCCCTGATCCTGCCCGTGCACGCCGACCCGCGTCCGCCGACCCGCACCGGGTGAACCCCGCGTTCACCTCCCGTTCACCGGAGAGCGTCATCCCGGTCACCTCTCGTCCCTACAGTCGCTCCCGGGTCAGCACCGGCCCGGGGACCACACAGCGGTCCCACTGCACTCACCTCCCGAAGGGACCCCTGTGAACATCAAGCGAATCGGCTCGGTCGCGGCAATCGCGATCGCCGGCGCCGTCGTGCTCTCCTCCTGCGCGGCGAACGAGGACGCGGGCAACGGCGGATCGTCGTCGCCCTCCGCCTCCTCGGGTGTCGACTACTCGAAGCTCTCCGGCACCCTCACCGGCTCGGGCTCCTCCGCGCAGCAGACCGCCGAGGCCACCTGGGCCGCCGGCTTCCAGGAGCAGGCCTCCGGCGTCACGGTGAACTACACGCCCGACGGCTCCGGTGCCGGGCGCGAGAACTTCATGTCCGGTGCCGCTGACTTCGCCGGCTCCGACGCCGCGCTGAAGGAAGAGGAGCTCTCCGGCGAGTTCAAGAACTGCGCCGCGGACTCCAAGGGCATCGACATCCCCGTCTACATCTCCCCGATCGCGATCGCCTACAAGGTCGACGGCGTCTCGGACCTCACCCTCGACGCGAAGAGCATCGCGGGCATCTTCTCCGGCAAGATCACCAAGTGGAACGACGACGAGATCGCCGCGCTGAACGACGGTGTCGACCTGCCGGACTCGAACATCACGGTCGTCCACCGTTCGGACGACTCGGGCACCACGCAGAACTTCTCCGAGTACGTCGCGGCGAACGCCCCCGACGTCTGGACCGAAGAGCCCAGCCAGACCTTCCCGTTCCAGGTCGGCGACAGCGCGAAGGGCACCTCCGGTGTGGCCTCGGCCATGCAGGGCGCCTCGAACGCCATCACCTACATCGACGACTCCGGCGCCGGTGACCTCGACAAGGCGAAGCTGATGGTCGGCGACACGGCCACCGAGCTCTCGGCCGAGGGCGCTGCCCAGGTCGTCGCCGACTCCGACATCGCCACGGGCCGCGAGGAGAACGACCTCGCGATCGACATCGACCGCAAGGACACCGCTGAGGGTGCCTGGCCGCTCGTGCTCGTCTCCTACGCCATCGCGTGCCAGGAGTACGAGGACAAGGACAAGGCCGACCTCGTGAAGGCGTACCTCGGCTACGTCGTGTCCGAGGACGCGCAGAAGGCCGCGGCGACGGAGGCCAAGTCGGCCGCCCTGTCGTCCGACCTCGCGGAGAAGGCCGCAGCGGCGGTCGCCTCCATCAAGTAAGTCCCGCTCGCGCCCGGACGCCGGTCCCACCCACCTGACCGGCGTCCGGGCTCTCGCCCGTCCCGACGCGAGCCGCCTCCGCGCCCGTCGGGATCCCCACGAACCACCTCTCCCCCGAACCCTCGCGCTCACCCCGACGCGATCCTCCGACAGGAGCCCCATGACGACCGCACCGGTCCGAGACCAGGACACCGCCACCCCGTCGAAGCCCAAGGCCGTCGTCCGCATCGGCGATCGGGTGTTCTCCACCGCCTCCGTCGTGGCGGGCAGTCTCATCCTCTTCGTCCTCGCGCTCGTCGCGGCGTTCCTCATCTGGCAGAGCCTCCCTGCGTTCTCGGCAAAGGCCGGCGACCTGCCGAACGACGCCGCGAACTTCTGGGACTACGTCGGCCCGCTCGTCTTCGGCACGGTGTGGTCGGCGTTCCTGGCGCTCGTCATGGCCGTGCCGCTGTCGCTCGGCATCGCGCTCTTCATCTCGCACTACGCGCCGCGCCGCCTGGCACCGGTGCTCGGGTACGTCATCGACCTGCTGGCCGCGGTCCCGTCGGTCGTCTACGGACTGTGGGGCATCGTGGTGCTGGCACGGTTCGTCCGCCCGTTCTACGAGTTCCTCAACGAGCACTTCGGCTGGATCCCGCTGTTCTCCGGTCAGGTCTCCGGGACCGGGCGCACCATCCTCACCGCGTCGATCGTCCTCGCGGTCATGGCGATCCCGATCATGACCGCCGTCATGCGCGAGATCTTCCTGCAGGCGCCGACCCTGAACGAGGAAGCGGCCCTGGCCCTCGGCGCGACGCGCTGGGAGATGATCCGGATGTCGGTCCTGCCGTTCGCCAAGTCCGGCATCGTGTCCGCGATCATGCTCGGGCTCGGTCGTGCACTCGGCGAGACGATGGCGATCGCGCTGGTCCTCTCGGTGTCGACGAACATCACCTTCAACCTGATCGGGTCGCTCAACCCGTCGACCATCGCGGCGAACATCGCGCTGCAGTTCGCCGAGGCCTCCGGCACGGCACTCAACGCCCTGGTCGCCTCCGGCCTGATCCTCTTCGTCATCACCCTGGTCATCAACATGCTCGCGCGGTACATCGTCCGCAAGCGAGTCTCCTGACGGGAAAGGTCGCACCCCGATGTCCCTCGCACTCCGTCAGCCCGCCGGCAACGTCTTCGCCAACGGGAAGCTCCACAAGTCCGTCCCGTGGCTGCTCCTCATCGGCAGCTGGGTCGCCCTCGGCCTGGTGTTCGCCCTGCTCGCCGCCAGCGGCGCCACGGAGGACTTCAACATCGTGGCCGCGGTCTTCCTCGGCACGGTCCTGTTCGACGTCCTCATCGTCGTCCTCTCCCGGATCGTCGAGGGTGGGCGGAAGGCCGTCGACCGGCTCATCACCTCGCTCGTCGTCACCGCCTTCGTGATCGCGGTGCTGCCGCTGATCTCCCTCCTCTACACGGTGCTCGCGAAGGGCCTGGCCCGCTTCGACGCCCAGTACTTCTCGTACTCGATGCGGGGGGTCATCTCCGAGGGCGGCGGCGCGGTCCACGCCCTCGTCGGCACCCTGGAGATCACGCTCTTCGCAGCGCTCATCAGCGTGCCGATCGGCCTCCTGACCTCCATCTACCTGGTCGAGTACGGCAAGGGTCCGCTCGCCCGGGGCATCACGTTCTTCGTGGACGTCATGACGGGCATCCCGTCGATCGTCGCCGGCCTCTTCGCCTACTCGCTCTTCGCGTTGATCCTCGGCCCGGGCTCGCGCTTCGGCCTGGTGGGCTCGATCGCCCTCGCGGTGCTGATGATCCCGATCGTCGTGCGCTCCACCGAGGAGGTCCTGAAGATCGTGCCGATGGAACTCCGCGAAGCCTCCTACGCGCTCGGTGTCCCGAAGTGGCTCACGATCGTGAAGGTCGTGCTCCCCACGAGCCTCGCCGGCATCACGACCGGTGTCATGCTCTCGATCGCCCGCGTCATCGGCGAGACCGCGCCGCTGCTCGTCACGGCCGGCTTCACCTCGAGCATGAACTACGACCTGTTCGGGGACCCGATGATGACGCTGCCGGTGTTCGCGTACACGCAGTACTCGCAGCAGGGCGCCAACCCGGTGCCGTTCGTCGACCGGGCCTGGACGGCAGCGCTGCTCCTCATCCTCATCGTGATGGTGCTCAACCTGCTCGCCCGCTTCATCACCCGCCTCTTCGCCCCGAAGCTCCCGCGCTAGCGCGGGACACCGGACTCCCCCCTCCACCCGACTTCCCGCCTCGGCGGTTCGACCACCCAACCCAGAAGGATCCACGTGTCCAAGCGCATCGAGGTCGACGGCCTCAACGTCTACTACTCGAAGTTCAAGGCCGTCGAGGGCGTCGACATGACGATCGAGCCCCGCACCGTCACCGCCTTCATCGGCCCGTCCGGCTGCGGCAAGTCGACCTTCCTCCGCACCCTGAACCGCATGCACGAGGTCATCCCCGGTGCGTACGTCGAGGGCTCGGTCAAGGTGGACGGCGACGACCTGTACGCCCCCGGCGTCGACCCGGTCATCGTCCGTCGTCAGGTCGGCATGGTCTTCCAGCGCCCGAACCCGTTCCCGACGATGTCCATCAAGGACAACGTGCTGGCCGGCGTCAAGCTGAACAACAAGCGCATCTCGCGGTCCGAGGCCGATGACATCGTCGAGCGCTCGCTGCAGGGTGCCAACCTGTGGAACGAGGTCAAGGACCGCCTCGAGAAGCCCGGCATGGGCCTGTCCGGTGGTCAGCAGCAGCGTCTCTGCATCGCCCGCGCGATCGCCGTGCAGCCGGACGTGCTCCTCATGGACGAGCCGTGCTCAGCGCTCGACCCGATCTCCACCCTCGCCATCGAGGACCTCATCGAGGAGCTGAAGAAGGACTTCACGATCGTCATCGTGACCCACAACATGCAGCAGGCCTCGCGCGTCAGCGACAAGACCGCGTTCTTCAACATCGCGGGCACCGGCCAGCCCGGTCACCTCATCGAGTTCGACGACACCGCGACGATCTTCTCGAACCCGTCGGTCAAGTCGACCGAGGACTACGTCTCGGGTCGCTTCGGGTGATCAGCCGCCGGTCGGTCCGCTGACCACCAGCCGGGAGGCCCGGTGCACGTCCGCCACGGACGGCACCGGGCCTCCTGTCGTTGCGTCCACAGGCACGGCCTGCGTCCCACGAGACACACCCGTCTGAGCGGCACGCCCCCGTCCCCACGGGACGCCCCCGTCTGCGCGGCACGCCCCGTCTGCACGAGACACTCCGTCCACACGGGACGCCCGCGTCTGCACGGCACGCCCCCGTCCGTACGAGACGCCCCGAGCGCAGCGAAGCGCCGCCGTTTTCGGCGGCGTCCGGCCCACTCGGCGGCGTCCGGCCCACTCCGGAGCGTCTCGCTCACTCGGCGGCGTCCAGCCACCCGGCGGCGCGGCCCACCCGGCGGCGTCCGGCCCACCCGGCGGCGTCCGGCCCACCCGCCGGCGTCCGGGCCGCCCGGCGGCGTCCAGCCCCCGGCGGCGTCTGGCTCACCCGGCGGCGTCCGGCCCACTCGGCGGCGTCTCACGTGCCCGGCGGCGTCTCGCCGCTCGGCGGACCGGCCGCACCACGAACGGACGGGAGGCTCCTCACCAGCTGGTGGGAGCCTCCCGTCCGTGGCGCAGGCGCGTCGGCGCTCAGGCCTCCGACGTCGGCACGGCCACGACCGGCTCGGAGGTCGGCTGGTCCGACCCGCCCGCCGGCTCGACCGTGATGCCGATCGTGTCACCGGCGACCATCGTGCCGCGGAGCACGGCGGACCGGACGCCGCCGTCGACGTCGTGCATGAGCCCGGCTGCCTCGATGGTGCCGCCGGACTCCTGCGAGCCGATGTACCAGAGCTCGTAGGTCTTGCCCTTCGGCGCGGCCTTGACCCCGTCGAGGATGACCGCGGAGCGTCCGAGCTGCCCGGACCACACGACCGTGGCGGTCCCGCCGCCCTTGACCTTCGCCGAGCTGCGCTGGAAGTCCGGCGCCGCGTAGATCTGGTCGAGGCCGGAGGCAGCCTGCGTGGTGGCGGGGGCGCCGCCGTCGTCCGAGAAGAGCGACGGGCCGACGCCGAGGCCGACACCGAGGAAGACGACGGCCACGGCGGCGGCGGCGCTGAGGGCGGCCGCGGGACGCTGGAACCAGCGGGCGCGGGCCTTCGTCGCGGCGCGACCGGAGTCGGAGGCGAGGTCGGCGACGGGCGCGGGCCGGGCCTCCTGGACGGGCTCGACGATGCGCTCCTCGTCGGAAGCTGACTGATCGAGCGCCGGCAGCTGCGGCGTCTGGGCGATCTTCGCCATGAGCGAGGCCTTGAGGTCGGCGCGGGGCGTGACCGGGGGCACGGCGTAGGCGAGGGCGAGGGCGGTCTCGCGCAGCGAGTCGGCCTCGAGTCGGAGTTCGGGAGCGGTGCGGAGGGCCTGCTCGACCGAGTGGCGCTCCTCGTCGCTGAGCGCGTCGAGGGCGTGGGAGCCGGTCATCAGCTCCGGGTCGTCGTGTCGTTCGGTCATGAGTTCACCCCCATCTCGTCACGGAGTCGGATCATCCCGTCGCGGAGACGGGTCTTGACGGTGCCGATCGGCACCCCGAGTCGCTCGGCCATCTCGCTGTGCGAGAAGCCGCCGTAGTAGGCGAGTTGCACCGCCTGCCGCTGGAACTCGGTAAGTCGGGAGAGCGCCCGGCTGACGCGTTCGTGCTCGAGTCGGATCTCGACCGACTCGGAAACGGAGTCGAAGTCCGTCTCGAAGTCGCGGATGCCGATCTTCGTGTCCCGGTCGCGGGAGGACTGCGATGCCCGCACCCGGTCGACCGCTCGGCGGTGCGCCATCGTCAGCACCCAGCTGGCGGCACTGCCGCGGGCCTGGTCGAAGCGCGTGGCCTGCTGCCAGACCTCGAGGAAGACCTCCTGCGTGACCTCTTCCGACTGCGCCCGGTCCTTGAGGAGCCGCGTCACGAGTCCGAGGACCCGGCCGGACAGCTCGTCGTACAGGTCGGAGAACGCAGCCTGGTCGCCGGTCGCGACCCGGATGAGCAGGTCGTCCGCCGACACCGGTTCCGGGGCGGCGGGAGTCCAACCATCCATGTCGCCTTCCACGAGAGTGAGCATTGCAGGTTTTCCTCCTTCCCGTGTGTACGGCGTCCTCCGCGCGCACTGGACAGAGCGCTCGGCGACGGCGGTCGCGGTGGTCATCAGTCGGGTCCCGTTCGGATCGGGTGACGCAGCGGTCGCTACGCGGGTGGTGCCGGGTTCAGGTGCCGAGGCCCCGTGCGACCCACAGGGAATTGACCCGGGAGCGGGCCCGGGTCGCACGGGGACCTCGTGTGATCGTCGTGCAACGGTCACGCTGATGATTCGGCACCCTCGCGCCGTCGGTTTGGGTCAGGATCGCTTCGGATGTCCGCTGCGGTCGGCGGACAGTCTTGCGGGCGCCGCGGCGGTGGTCGGCGTGCTCTGGACGGGCGTCGGCCGCACCGCGCCGACGCGTCCGTTGCAGGCCCGGATACGGGTGCTGACGGAAGGTCCGGTCACGGGTGCTGACGGGAGGCCCGGATGCGGGTGCTGACGGGAGGCCCGGATGCGACAACAGCCCGGGCACCGCGCGTGGGTGCGGGCTGGGCAGCGCGCGAGGGTGCGGACTGAGCGCCGCTACGGGGTGCGAGCGCGGCACCGCGACCGGTTGCGGGCTGGGAGCGCGAGCGGACCCGGAGTGCTGTCCACGGCGCGCGCGGTGGCGGATCTGTCCCCCCAGAGTGAACACCTGGGTACGGACGGGAAGGTGTCTCGTACACTTGATCTCGCCGGGCCGCAGCAAGCCCCGGGCTCCAATATTCGCCGCTCCGAGCGGCCTCGCGCCGAGAGGCGCTTCTGCGGCCCGGTCTTCTCATGTCCGGACTCGGACCCGGGCGACCCGCGTCCGCCCGACGCGGCGCCGTCCTGACGGACGTCTCGACCGCCGAACGGTGCTCGTGTCCGTCACCGTGCAGGCGAGCGGCAGGATACGAGGGCGGTCAGTCCAGGCTGTCGCGACGCCACAGCGCCGCAGCGGCGGACAGGTCCTCGGCCAGTTCCGCGAGCCGGTACGCACGCGTCGTCAGCGCCGATGCCCGCTCCTGGGCCGTGCGGTCCGAATCATCCGCGACCGAGGTCGCCCCCGCGGCGGTCAGCCGCGCGAACGCGGCCCCGCGCTCGAGCGCCACCGCGAAGTCGCCCGTGTACAACCCGTGCAGGATCCGGTCGGACAGGGTGAGGATCTCCGCCGGCCCGGTCGGTTCCTCGGCACCCGCCACGGCCTGGTCGATCGTGCCGATGAGCTGCGTGCCGCGCTCGAAGAGGTAGGCGATCTCCTCGGGGTTCTGCCGGATGACGGTCCGCACCAGGTAGATGCGCCAGAGCGCTCCCGGCAGGGTGTGTGCGCCAACGCGGGCCCACAGTTCGGCGATCGCGTCGATGCCGTGCACGTCCGTGTACGTGACCAGCCGCTCGACGACGGCGGGGTCCGGGTCCTCCCGCACGCGGTGGAGGAGCGCGTTCGCCGTGTCGTGCGCGACGCGATTCACCAGCGCCGGGTCCTCGCCACCCTGGATGGCGGCGAACTCGGCGTCGGTGAACTGGACGGGTCGGTGGTGTTCACGAGGCACCGCGACAGTGTAGGCGCTGCTCTCCCGATACCCTTGGTCGCGAGGGCCTCTAGCTCAGTTGGTAGAGCACCGGACTTTTAATCCGAGGGTCGTGGGTTCGAGCCCCACGGGGCCCACGACAGAAACCCCCGGTCAGCCTGCGCGAGCAGACTGCCGGGGGTTCTTCGGTTCTTGCCCTCGTGGGGCAGACGTGGGGCATCAGGGTCGAAACGACCGTCGAACGCGGGCGGCGACGGCCGCCGTGGTCGCCCGCTCCACACGGTGCGCCACCACGGCGTACTCCTCGAGAACGTCCTGCCGCTGCACCAGTCGGCCGAGCCGCTGCCGGTACCGGACCCACGACATCGAGAACTCCGTCCGGATCGCCGCTTCCTTCGTTCGGTCGTTCCGCGGATGCTGCTCCTCGAACCCCAGGATGGCCCTCTCGCTGTCGTTCATGGCCACATGGTCTCTCCGCCCACCGACAGCGCACCGAGCCGGGAGAGCGGCTGTCAGCGGTGCCGGGCATCATGCCCGCATGCCGCAGTACCAGTGGTCCCCGCCGATCCACCCGGACCCACCCGAGGACCAGCCGTTCGGGGTCGAGGGAGTCGCGCTATCGGAGTGGGTCGACCACACGCCGGTGTGGGTGCGCGTCGAGTTCAGTCGCACCGGCTGGCAGCGGGTCCCCGGGTTCGTTGACGCGGACGCCGGCGACCGGGTCTACGTCCAGTTCGTCCACATGGGTTTCGCGCACCGAGCCTGGCTCGAGCGAGACCGCGTCACGCGGCGACAGTTGAAGGAGCGGCGCTGACGTCTTCGCTCGCCGCGACGTCGCCTCGGCCGCGTTCGGTGGCGCAGGCGAGCGCCCCGACGAGGGCGCCGAACAGGATCGTCGACGTCGAGCTCAGCGGCACAGGCGCGACGTAGGACGCGGCGAGCATCCCCACCAGCGCGGCCGCGATCCCCAACGTCGCCACGGTCGGCCGGTTGAGAGAGCGGAGCAGGGGGCTGGCGACCGACAGCACGAACAGCAGCACACCGAGAAGGCCAGTCTTCACGCCCGCCCAGAGGTAGAAGTTGTGCGCGTAGTACGGCGCGTAGTCCAGCGTGAAGCTCGACGTACCGGCTGACGGCTTGTACGCGAACCCAAACCCATGACCGAACACCGGTGCCGACGCGATCCCCCGCAGCAGCCAGGCGTCCTCGCTGGCGCGGAACTGTACGGACGCGTCGGTTGCCTGCACGTCCGACGTCAGGCCGCTGAGCACCCGGCTCGAGTAGCTCGTCACCTGCGTGTTGATGAAGTCGCCGCCCGGCAGGGTCGCGAGGACCGGGTTCAGCACGATGAGGAGCGCGAACGCTGCGATCGTCACGAGGACGATGCCGCCCGCCCGGAGCGCCGACGACACCGTGCGAGTCGCGATGACCGCGAAGAGGATCGCGACGGCGAGAGCGAGGATCGAGTTGCGAGAGAAGCTGAGCACGACGATCAACGCCGCGGGGACGGACAACACCCACGTACTCCGGAGCGTGGCCCGCTTCGCGATGACGATCGCCACGACGGCGCACAGGACCGCCAGCGCTGGGAACGTCGCGCTCGTGAGCAGCCGCGTCGCCGCCCCGGATGCAGCACCCGGGTTCGCCAGGCTCGCCTCCTCCGTCCGGCCGCCGACCTCGATGCCGAGCGTCGCGCCGGCGAGCACGACGGCGGCGGAGACCCACAGCACCCACTTGATGACCCGGAACGCGGTCGCTGCGATGTTGGTGCCGTACACGCGGACGGCGACGAAGATCATCACAGCACCCTCGGCGACGGGGCGAGCGTCGTACAGCAGCTTCGTGCCCGCGTTCTGCTCGGCGAAGCCGACAAGGAACCCGAGAGCGACGAACGCCGCGAACGCCAGCGTGAGCAGGTTCAGCCGGCGGGTCGCCTTGAACTTCGCCACCGAGTACAGGGCAGCGAGGAGCAGGAACGGCTCGTGCGCACGGATCGTGTTCCCGCCCACGTTGAACTCGGTCGGGATGAACGTCGGCAGCGCGGTGAACGCGAGGATCAGCGTCAGGTAGATGGTCCACGCCGGACGGAGCGCCAGGATCAGGATCGACGCGATGACCGCGATCAGCAGCGGTGCGATCAGCGGTTCACGGACGGTGAGGGCAGCAGCGACCGTTGTGAGCACGACCCCCGCGGCGACCACGAGGATCCTTCGCATGGACCGGAGACTAACAGAGCGCTGGTGCCGCCCGTAGGCCGCGAGGTACCGTTGCGGCATGTCGCTGCTCCGTGCTCTCCGGTCGATCTTCGACACCTCGGGCGGCCGGAACGGAGCCTCCCGCTGCGAGTCCTGCAACAAGTTCGTCGGGACCGAGGGCGGACGTTGGGACGGGATGACGCTCGTCTGCGAGTCCGACGACTGCGGCGCCTACGCCCTCGCGTTCCGCGGCGTCTGACCCAGCACACGACGAAAGACCCCCCTCGAGCTCCCGAAGGAACCCGAGGGGGGTCTAGTCGTTGGCGCGCTGGCCGAGGTACGCTCACGCCATGATTGCTGGCCTCCTCGTCCTCGCCATGGTCGCAGCCGTGGTGACTGCAGTTGGTGGCCTGTACGCCTGGATCACGAGCGCGCCGCGCGCAGATCAGCACGGCGTCGTAGCGACGTTCCGCCGGTGGCTGCACTCCCGCATCGAGACCGAGAAGCTGTTCTGCGGGTTCTGCCGTAACGAGCTCGCGGTCGAGAACGGCTACTGCTCCACCGAGTGCGGCGAGCGTGACCGCACCATGCAGGCGATCGCCTAGGGCGTTCCGTAGAACGCCTTCTGGCTCGCATCCACCGACTGACGGTCGGCCGACGAGAGCACCCGGGCGAACGACACGAACTCGGAGAACTTCATCCCGAGCGGCGCCAGCGAACCCGACCGGGTCACACCGCCGATCGTGAACCGGTTCTTCGAGCTCGTCGTCCGCGTGTAGGTGAACGCCGACACATCGGAGACACCGTCCACCCAACTCGACATCGACGTACCCGTGTCGATTGCCGACGCCTGGTGCGCCGTGCCGTCGAAGAACGACCGGGTCGGGCTGAGTCCTGCCGTGCCGGCCGCGAAGGCGTTCGTCATCAGCGGGTACGCGTAGGCCCGCGTCGCGGTCGTCGTGCCGTCCGGCTGCAGGAGGCCGTACTGCTCGCCCGATGCTGTCGAGACGGACTCCGACCAGACCCGAGCCTGCGCGGTACCCGTCGGCGCCGAAAGCACCTGAGCGACGGTTGCCGCGCCAGCGGCGAACAGTACCGGGACGGAGTTGACGAGGCAGTCGTCGACCCCGTCGAACGAGACAGCCGGCTTGCCTCCGTTGGTCACGAGTGCACCGGCGGAGACGATCTTCGGCTGCGCGGCCGCCGTGGTTTGGGTGACCTCGCGGCCGTTTCCCGACTGGTCGTACCAAGTGACCACGAACGCATCACCGGTACCCGCGAAGTTCAGCAGTGCCGCGGTGTCGAGCGCGCCACCGGAGAAACCGATGTCCATCGTCGCGCTGTCGCTCGAGCGGCGGACGTTGACCGCCTTGCCGAGGTAGCCCGCGTCCGCCACCTTCCGCAGGGAGTACGCGGACGCGGCGTTCGCCAGACCGAGCACCTGGATCGGCGACGGGGCTTCCGAGTACGGCAGCAGCCCCGCCGTGACCCGCTCGTACGCCTCCCACATCGCACGGCCGTTGTATCGCTGGCCGGCGGCGTTGAAGTGGTTGCCGTCGCCGAGGTTCGCGTCCTTCGCAGACACCGCAACGTCCGTACCGGGGATCCGATTCGGGGTGTCACGATGCACCGCGTTGATCTGCGACCGGGTCCCGGTGCCGAGGTACTCCGGGACCATCGTGCCGATGATGAACGGCAGGGTGGGCAGGTTCAGGTCCCCGCGGAGGCCGACAATCAGCTCGTCGAGGTCCGCCTGGTACTGCTGCCCGGTGATCTTGTTGTCACCATCGGTCTCCCCCTGCAGCCAGAGGGCGGCGACCACGGTCGACGTCTCGCCCCCAGCTGCGAGTGCGCCTCGCACCTGGGTGAGCATGTTGTCGTAGAGGTTGCCGGTCACGCCGCGCCGCCATCCGAGTGCCGCCGTCGACGACAGCGGCGTGCCACCGTGAGCGACGGGGACGAGGAGCACCTTCCGGTTCCGGTCCAGCCGCCGCGACGCGTACCAGCGGGCGAACTGCAGGCCCGGGCCGATGCCGGACGGGTAGTCGTGCATCAGCAGCGGTTCCGACGCCGGCGAGATGGTGTTTTTCGCCGTGCCCGTGTTGCCGTACTGCATGATGCGCGGACGGGGCGGGTCCGTGATCGCCGAGAACGGCGTCCCACGACCGGACATGTTCGACTGGCCCGCGAGGATCACGATGTCATAGCCGATCGGGGAAGCCCCGTACCGGTTGTCGAGCTGCGTCCTCACGGGGCTGTCGTTGGCCACGTACGCGGCGACGGCTTCGGCTGCGGGGATCGCGTCGGGCCCGGGAAGGCCCTGGGGTCCGCGCGCACCGTCCTTCCCGTCGAACCCACGGCCTCCGTCCCGGCCGTTCTGACCGGCGGCGCCACGCGGCCCGCGCAGGTCCGCCTTCTTCCTCCACACCATGCGTGTGCTCCACTCCGCCCCGGTGGGGCTGCTCAGTCCGCCGCAGGCGGGGTGTTCTTGCGGAGCCGGTCGAACTCCGCTCGAGGGATCGTGCGATCCATGTCCGGCCACTCCGGCAGCCGATCCCGCGACTGCCCAGCCTCGATCAGCCGGACCCGCAGGTCGGCCGCGTGCTCACGAGCGCGCTGCTCGTTCTCGACAGCGATCTGCCGGTTCGCGTCCGCCCAGTCCGCGCGCTGCTGCTCGGCGTCGGCGCGAGCCTGCTGTGCGTCCGCGCGCTCACGTTCCTTGTGCGCCGCCTGCAGTGCCTCGTCGCGCTGCTGCACGATGTCGACTCGGCGCTTACCTTCACGCACGGACACTCCTCGACGGACGAGACGGATGACAGTCGTGGTGGCCTGGATCACGGCGCTGATGCCGGCGCCGCCGCCCAGGGCCGCGACGAGGGTGACAGCGTCGATGTTCATCCGGTTCCCCCTCAGTAGTGCTTCCGCGGCACGACGTTGCGTGTGCGGCGATCGAGCACGTCGCGCAGCCACCCCTTGGTCCGGATCCCCGGCTCGGAGGTGAAGATGCGGAGCTCGGCGTACCGACGGACCATCCCGAGCGTCGCGACGACGGCCACGCCGAACGCAGCGAATGACGCGCTGCCCCCGAACGCTCCAGACGACAGGACGACGGCGTAGACGAACGCACCCCAGCCCGCTGCAACGTTGCCGACGTACTCGACCGCCCACACCCGGGACGCTCGTCCGGCGAGGCCGAGCCACGCGGTCACCATCAGCCATGCGAACAGGGTGATGATCCACCGCTGCCCGAGGAGGGTGTCGAGGACGTAGTCGGAGACGTGCACGAGCGCGAGTGCGCCGGACACCCCGATGACGCCGTACGCGACCATGTCGATGATCCAGAGGAGCCGCTCCCACCAGAGACGCCGCTGGTTCAGCCTCGGGTCAGTGGCGACCATCAGCGCCCCCAGCCGCAGCGTCACCCTCCACGGCCATGTCACCCGTGATCATCACGGGGTGACTGACCTCGAGTGAGCCCGAGATCACGGAACCCTGCTGCTTGCGCAGGTCGATGGCGGACGGGTCGAAGAGCGCCGGCTGCAGGTCCGGCGTCTTCGCGGCCGCGGTCTCCTTAGCGACCGCCTTCGGCACGGAGCCGAGACCGATCAGCGTGAGGAGCTCGTTCACCTTCGGGATCGCCATGATCTTCGTCAGCGCGGCAGACACCGCAGCGAGCGACGCGACGGCGCCGGTCAGCCACACGAGCACCGGACCCGGCACGACGTCGGCGATCGCGGCGATGATCTCCGGGGCGACGGCGACGACGACCGTCAGGACGCCGGCGGCGGCGAGCACGACCTGCACGACGGTGCGGAGGACGCGCTTGCCCTGGTACCAGATCGTCTGGACGTCGATCTGCTGCTTCTCGTGGTCACCCATGCTTATGCCGCCTTCTCGTTCTGGATCTGCTGGTCGATGCGCCGGCTGCGCGGGTAGCCGAGGTCCACGCGGTTGTCCTGCACCTCCTCGAGGAGGTCGATCAGCTGCGACGGCGTCATCCGCCGGTAGAGAGTGCCGATGCCGCGGGTGGCCTTCGCGTTCGCGGTGGCACGCGCCTTCCGGCCGGTGCCGGAGACGGTGAGTTCGCCGATGTCGTAGTAGGTGCGGGTCTTCGTGGAGAGTCCGTGTCGCATGTCGCTGTCCTTCGTCGGGATGGGAGCTGGCGGGGTGGGTGCCGGCGCGGGCGTCGGCACGGTGGGGTCGAGGTCGTTCGCGACGATCTCTGCGGCGTTCGGGTACGGCGGCAGGAGTTCGGCGCGGGTCGCCATCTCGTGGTGCCACGGCTCAGGCGCGGTCTTCGCCCAGTCCGGCCAGGTACCACCGCGCGCTTCGACGAGCTCGTGGAGCTTCGCGAACTCCTCGGCGGTGAGCGCCCGGTTCGACCCGCCCGGCATTGTGATGCCGAAGTCGATCGCGTTGCCGTGCAAGACCTCGTCGTGCCGCGACGTGAACGGGATGGCGACGACAACCCCGAGGATGAAGCGCATGGCCCACAGCCACGACTGTCGGGCCCGGGACCGCATGCCCTCGTTGACCGAGAGGAACCCGACGGCTCCGCGGTCCCGCTGCCAGGCATTGAAGTCGGCGATGACGGACAGCACCTGCAGTGCGATCCGGGCCGACATGACGAACTGCTCGACGCCGCGGAGGTCCCCGTACGAGGACTTCCCGACGCTGAATCTGGCGACCATGCGGCCTCCTTCAACGACGAGAGCCGCCCCCGAAGGGACGGCTCACTGGTTCGGACGGTGGCGGCTCAGCCCCACTCGTAGAGGATCCCGGTGGCGTCCGGGTCGTCCGGGTCGTCCGGGTTCACCTGCAACCACCAGACGGTGGTCGACGGCGTGGACGGCGGGTCGACGCCAACCCACACGAGCGCCGGATTCGGCGGGATGCCGATCAAGTCACCGATCGACCCGCCGGCGGACGGGACGAACAGCTTCCAGTCGGCGAGGTCGACGCCGACGTAGCCCTCGTCGGAGTCGAGCCACTCGATGCGGATCGTGTACCAGACCAGCGGGTTCAGGTCCTCGGTCGCCTGCAGGAACACCTCGAAGTCGCCGGCGAGGTTCGGGGTCGCGACGATCGGCTTCGTCGAGTACAGACGCGTCGACGACGTCGCCACCCCGGAAGCCGTGAAGATGATGCGGGGGTTGTACGCGGCGAGCGTGGTGATGGCGAAGTCGCGGAGCGTGCCGGTCACGATGGGCATGTCAGACCTCCGTTCCGGTTGTCGCAGTCGATCGGTAGAGCTTGCCGCCGTCGGGGTCGCAGTAGAGGTTGGGCGGCTTCGACGTCGACGGCAGGTTCGCGATGTAGAGGCCGGCGCTGTCCGCTACGAAGCCGTTGCCGGCATACAGCAGCATCGCGGCTCCAACGCGGGCACCGACGAGCGCGGATCCCGCCTGGATCGCTGCACGGGTGCCATCGGACGCGAGCTCCGCGGTCCCAAAGTCGACCTTTCCGCGGCCGCCGAACTTGCCGATCGTCATGCCGCCCACGGTGATGCGTCCGTTGTCGTCGACTTCGAGGTCGCCGGAAAGCGTCGTGTCCCCTTCGATGCCGAGGGTGCCGTCCATCGTCGTGTTCCCGTGAATGCCTAGGGCGCCGTAAACGCCCATCGGTCCGCGGACACGGAACGGCCCCTCCACCGTGGTGTCGCCGTTGATGACGGTCTCCCCGTTGATGGCGGTGTCGCCGTCGAGCGTTACCGGTCCCGTGACGCGGAAGCTGCCAGTAACTGTCGTGGACCCGGTGATGTCGGTGTCGCCGCCGAGGTTCGTCGGTCCGGATACGTTCAGCTCGCCAGTGATGCGCAGCTCACCGTCGACGACCTCGAGCCCCGTGATCGTGAGGGTTCCGCTCACCCCACCCGATCCCTCGATGAGGAACGAGTCCTCGCCGATGAACCGGGTGCGGCCGCCGGACACTGCGGAGTTGGACAGCGGGTCGCGGGACTCGAGGGCGGCGACCCGTTCCTTCAGGTCCTTGAGTTCGCTGTTGTCCGACAGGTCGTCGACCATCCCCATCAGTGCCTCCTCACTGCAGCTGCAGCTTGATCGTGTTCGTGAGATCGCCGGAGAAGCCGATGAGGCGGTTCTCCACCCAGCCGTCGGTGATCCACTCGTTGTCGGCGAGGTAGGTGTTGAGCGTCTGCCCGATGCGGAGCTGCTGCAGCCCCGGCGTTCCGTCCGCCTGCATGGCGTAGGAGTACTGCCGGGTCGGCGTCTTGTAAACGCGGAGGTTCTCGTTCGCCCGCCGCTGCAGCACGTCGATCTGCTTCTCCTGCGAGTAGCGAACGAACCGCTCGAGCGCGAGCTCGTCCGACGGGATCGCCGTCGACGACGTCGCGAGGAGCATGTCCCGGTCAGACCCGTTCCCGACCGCGTAGAACACGTTGCCCTGCTTGTTGCCGTCCTCCTGGAACGTGAAGTCCGTGAGCGCCGGCTTTTCGACGGCGAGATTCCACTCGAGCGTGTTGCCCGTTAGGTCGCCGACCCGGGCCGTCCACTGCAGCGTGTTGTCGTCCGCCCACGACGGCTCGAAGTCCACGTCGGGACCGCTGAGGGTGCTCTGGATGGCGGCGAGCTCTGTCTCGATCACCGGCAGGTTGTACTCGTGGTACGTCCGGTCGTGCGGGCCAGTGATGTTCCGAGGCGGGAGGATCAGCGGCAGCTGCCAGTTCGACGTCGGCCCCTGCATCACGTCCCAGATCAGGTACCCAGCGATGGACGCGAGGGTCTGGTTCTTCAGCAGCAGCTGCTCGTCGGCCTTGCCGTTGTAGCCGCTGATCCCGAACGTGGTCCGGTACTTCAACAGCTCACGGAACTCGACCGTGCTGATGTCGACCGTGCCGTCCGTCTTCGTTGTCTTCCCGACGATGAGGCCGGCGTAGATCGGCTTGTCGTCCCAGCACTGCACGAGCGTCCGCGACCAGGTGCGAGTCAGGTCCACCCGGGAGCTGCGGCGCGCGTTGACGGTTTCGCCGGCGCCGAGATCGGCGGCGATGAAGCTGTGCGTGCCGGAGCCGACGCCGTTCATCCTGCGGGTGAAGGAGCCCGACGTCGGAGTGACCTGCGTGATCTTCTCGCCGGTGCGGGTGGCGCAGATGTGGAAGGTCCACATGGTGCCCCCGATCAGACGTAGGTGTCGTAGGTGAACGCTTCCGCCGTGGCGGAGCCGGTCGCGGAGAGGGTGTGGTTCAGCTGCCGTCCGGCGGGGACCGTCCACGAGTCCGCGACCTCGACGCCGCCGTACTGCACGACGCCCTCGATGACCAGCTGCCCGGTCGCCATGTCGTACACGTGCGGGTGGCCGGGGTAGAGCCGCTGCGTGACGAGCACGGACCGGCTGCCGGGGCCGGTGATGCGCCACCGTTCCGCGTCGCCGGAGACGACGAACCGGGTCGAGGCGCGCGTGTTCCCGAAGTGCCGTGTCACGAGCGACCCGCTGGACGACGTCTCGTGGTTCATGGCCCCGTACTTGCGGGGGTCCGGGAACCAGAACTGCATTTGCCAGTCCGCGACGGTCGGGTCGCTGCCGTGCACGGTGAACTTCGTCGACGACGCCAACCGGCCGTCCGCCCACTCAGAGTGGTCGTCACGCTGTACCGTGACCCGGCCGAGGCTGCCGTCCGACAGGAGGCCGCGCATCCGCTGCCCGAGCGCCGCCGTCTCCTGCGGGGACCCGGTGACGACGTGCCCGGAGAACGACGCCGTGCGGGCCGTGAGGTACCCGACGGCGTCGAACTCTCCGTGCGCGTTCGGCCGGTCGATCGACGACCTCCGCATGTCCGGGGTGTCGTCCCAGCCGGTGAACCCGTCCTCGGTGATGAACACCGGCGACGGTGCGACTCGGTTGCGTTGGCCCCAGATGGTGAAGCCGGCCACGTCGATCAGGAACACGTCACCCTCGCCTCAGTTCGTAGTTCAGCGAGTCCGCGGCCACACGGCCGATGGTCTCCTCGGACATGCCCGGTGCGGGGTGGATGTGCTGCTCGACCGCCGCCTTCCCGGACCCGCCAGCGCCAGCGGTGGCCGGCGTCTGCGCTCGAGCTGCGGCCCGGGCTGCCTGCGTCCGTGCCGCGAGCGACGGGGCGAACGACACCGCGCTCGGGATCTCCTCGGTGATGTCACCGAGGAGGCCCTGTAGCGCACCGCGTTCACCCGAGATGCCGTCCATGAGGCCCTGGATGATCAGCGACCCGTTGCCGACGAGCAGCTTCGCGTCCACCCGGGCTGGACCCTTCCAGTCCGGGATCATCGACGTCAGCTTGCCGAGGAGGTCCTTCACCCCACCGATGGCGTTCTTGATGCCCTGGATGAGGCCGCCGATGATCTTCTTCCCGATGTCGAGCAGCAGGGTGGGTGCGCCCTTGAGGGCGTCGAGGATCATCCCGTTCAGCCCGTTGACGAACCCGAGGACCTTCGTGATGCCGTTGGAGAAGAACCCGGCGATCTTGTCCCACAGGCCGGAGAAGAACCCGAGGACTGCGCCCCAGATGGCCGCGATCTGGTCGCGTGCGTTCCCGGACCCGGTGAGCAGGTTCACGAACCAGGTCAGCGCTGTCGTGATCCCGGTGACGATGAACGTCAGCACCTTCACCACGAGCCCGAGCGCCCACGCCAGCCCGGAGACGAGCGGAGCGATGAGCGCGAGGATCGGCGTGAGCAGCGCCACCAGCAGGTTGATCAGCGGTGTGAGCAGCGCACCGACCAGCGAGATGATCGGCACCAGCAGCGGCAGGAGCGCCGCGACGAGGCCGAGGATCGGGGTGATCAGCGGCAGCACCGCGTTCAGGACCTGGCCGAGCAGCTGCGCGAGCAGCGTCACGAGCGGCATGAGCGCCACGAGGACACTCGACAGCACCGACCCGAGGGTCGCCGCGATCGTGCCGATGATCGGCGCGAGGGTGGTGAGCGTCGACGCGAGGACACCGCCGAACGTGGTCGCGAGCTGCACGATGACCGGGAGCAGGGTGGCGAGCACCGAGGTCAGGGTCGACGTGAGGATCGTGACCACGGGCGACAGTGCCGTGAGGAGCGACTGCAGGACCGTCATCAGCGCGCCGCCGAGCGTCGTCGCCAGCCCGGTGAACGCGGACAGCAGCGTCGGGAGCAGCGGCTCGATGACCTTGAAGATGAGCGACAGCGGCGAGAACGACTGCCACAGCTGCAGGACCGTCCCGATCAGCGGCCCGAGGGTGGACCCGAGCGTCGAGAACAGCGGCCCGACCGCAGCGAGCCCGGCGGTCAGCCCCTCCGACACCTTCGGGCCGAGGGTCTGCGACAGCGCCGCGACCTTCTGCATGCCGCCGCCAGCCGAGTTGAACACGGCGTCGCCGAGCGGCTTCAGCGCGGACAGGGAGTTGTTCTTGACGATCGTCCACGACTCGGCGAAGTCCGCCGTCTCAGCACCGAGGCCGAGGATCGTGTCCGAGCTCAGCCCGGCCGCGCCGGTGAGGTCGTCGAGGGCGAGGGTGCCGCCCTGGATGGCGCCGACGAGCTGCGACGCGCCCTTCGCGCCGAAGACCTTCCCGGCGAGGTTGATCGCGGACGCCGTGTCGCCGGCGTCGATGAAGCCCTTCAGCTCGTCGACAGTGCGGTGGAACGCGTCGGCCGGCTTCTCGCCGTCCTTCGACAGGGTGACGAGGGACTTCGACAGGGCACCCATGACCTGGCCGGTGTTCAGACCGGCCTTGTCGAGGGAGCCCGCGAGAGCGGCGGTGTCCTGGAACGAGAAACCGAGGTTCTGCACCGCAGGTGCGTTCTTCTGCACCGACGCGGCGAGATCGTTCATGCCGACACCGGTGGCCTGCGACACCTGGAACAGCTGGTCGAGGGCACCGGACACGGCGTCGCCCTCGATGCCGAACGCGGAGAACGCTGCCGTCGTCGACTGGATGTCGAGGTCCTCGCCGAGGATGTTCCCGGCCTGGATGTACTGCGACGACACCTTCTCGAGGGCGTCACCGGTGAGCCCGAGGCGCTGGTTCACCGATGCGACGGTGGAGCCGGCGTCCTCGAACGACGTCGGGATGGTGTTGCCGACCTGCTCGGCGATGCTCGACAGTTCCCCGAGCGCTTCACCGGACGCACCGGTCTGCACACGGATGGTGTCAGCGACGTCGTCGAAGACGGACCCGACCTGGTACAGGCCCGCGAAGGAACCGACGATCGCGGCGCCAATCGCAGCGCCCGCGATGGCGCCCTTCAGCTTCGACGCGAACCGGTTCCCGGTGCGCTCACCGGCCTGGTCGCCGGCGGCTTCCGCGTCGGGGATGAGGGACCGGGCGATCTCGCCCTGCGCACCCCGCATCGACGGGACGAGGCTGATGTAGGCGGTGGCCAGTTCGGTAGGTCCGGGCACGGGCCACCGCCTTCCATCAGTTCGTCCGAGGCGACCAGCCCAGGAACTCGTCGAGAGCGTCGATGTCCATCGCGGTCGGTGCGCGGCCGCCGATCTTCTGCCGGTCGCCCGGCCGCTGGATCGGCTTCGGCTTCGACCCCTTGCTGCCGGCGCGCTGCCAGTTCGCGCCCGCGAGGAGGTCCGCGACGGTCGCGAGGAGGTGCGTCGACGGGTCCGCCCACGCGACCGCTTCGTCCCCGTGGAACGAGCGGGCGAACGCGGACGTCATCGGCGACCAGCGGAGGAACGCGCGCAGGTCGAGCCACGAGAACCGGTCCGTGCCGACGTCGTCGAGGGACCGGCCGATCAGGAACAGGTCCGCGCGGATGGCCTCCCCGTGCCCGTCTAGGACTCGGAGGAGGCCGAGGATTCCCCCGTCGTGATCCCGGACCCTTCGGCCCACGCGGTGTAGAACGCCTCGACCTGGTCGAGGCCCTCGAACCGGTCGACGATGCCGGGGTGGTAGTGCTCGAGCAGCGCGTAGACGCGGTCGATGCGGTTGTTCATCGCGTCCATCTCGCGCATCAGCGACGGCTTGATGAACTGCAGCTTCGGGACCTTGTACGTCTTCCGGTCGCCGGGCATCTTGAACGACCACTGGTTCTGGTCGATGGACGCCTTCGAGGTGGGGACTTCGTAGACCACGGTGGGACTCCTTCACGGTCGGGACTCCGGGGCGTGACAGCGGGCCGGGTGGAGTCCCGTCCGGCCCGGCCCGCTGATCTGTGAGGCGCTACTTCGCGAGCGACTGCGTGGTCACGACGGGGAGCTTCCGGCCGTCGTCGGTGAGCTCGTAGATGTAGACGCCGTCCTCGTCCGGGTACGCGGTGAGGGTCACGTCGCGCACGGCGCCGTCGCTGACGGAGTACGGGGTGTCACCGGTCTCGGTGATCTGCCCGTCCGACGCGACGACCTTCAGGTGCGCGTCACCGTCGGCCATGTCGAACACCCACGAGAGGTGCGGGGCGTCGTCCGCGGTGACGTTGACGCGCATCTGCTCACCGTGCGTCGCATCGGCCTCGGTGACGGTGACGTTCCGCTCGCCGTACACCGCGCGGGCGGCGTCCGGGTTGAGGTACTCGAGGAACTGGAACGCGAGCTGCACCGCGAAGCCGGTCGTCGCCCGCTTGACCGTCAGGCCGCCCCAGTCCTTGATCTCGTTCGTGTCGCGCGACTCCGACTTCGTGACGCCGTCCTCGGAGATGTAGCCAGCGCGGATCAGCGCCGCGTTGAGCGTGTCAACGGCGGTCTCGGGGAGCGGGGTGCCGAGCGGTCCGCATGCGACACCGCCGGCCGCGACCGGCTTGCCGTTGATGACACGGAACTTGTTGTTGGTCATGGTGAGCCCCTTTCCGGGCAGCAGAAACGACCGCCCGAAGCGGCCAGTGGGGGTTGAGCGCTACGCGGCGCGCAGCGTCACCGCGTACGTCGCGGTGGATCGGGCCTGTTCCGTGTCCGGATCAGGGAGGTCGGCGGGCATCGCGAAGACCCCGACGTCGGCGCAGGGGACCCCGCCCATCCACCCGTTGCGGGCGGCGCGGAGGATGATCGCGTGGCAGCGGCGGGCGAGGTCGTCGGCGTCACCGTCGGTGGCGGCGTACGACTCGACGAGCACCGTCGGGGTGACGTGCACCAGGGACACCGGCGTGCCGCCTGCAGCGCGGACGCGGACGAACTTCTTCGGACGCGGTGACGGCACCCGTCCCGCCGCGCGCTCCGTGCCCGGCAGGGAGGCGTTCAGCTCCCGCACGACGGCCATGACGGAGTCGGGCGGGACGATCAGCTCGGCGATCACCGGCCGGCGTCCAGCGATCCGGAGAGGGTGCGGTTGCGGGCCTCGTCGAGGATCGCGGGGAACGTCGCCGTGCGCACGGACGCGCGGACGCGGGACGAGCCCTGCCGGACGTCGACCTCGTAGTCCGGCTCTCCGCCGGCGGCCGCGGCAATGCGGTTCGCGCGGGCCTCGAGGTCGGCGCGGACCTCGTCGGACTTCAGGAGCTCGCGGATGCCGGCCTGGTTCATCTCGATGCGGATGGTGGTGCCCATCACCCCTCCCATCGCTGCAGGGTCAGCCGGGTCGCGTTCAGCGCACCGGTCGGGGACGGGACGTGCTGCGGGTCGCCAGTCACCTCGTACCGGATGCCCTCGTACTCGACGAGGTCGGACGCGACGATGTCGCACTGGTACGGGGCGTCGACGGTGTAGCCGGTCGCGACCGCGAGGCGGCCGTCGTTCTGCTCCGTCGACGTCGTCGGCTCGAGCCAGCAGCGGCGGATGTCCAACCGGTCCGGCTCGGCGTCGTAGTCCGGGACGAGCGTCCCGCGGTCGTCGCGGGTCGGGAAGCGGAGGCGGGTGATCGTCAACCGCGCGAACGACGCCCTCACGGGAGCGTGCCGATCGTGTACGGCGCCAACGCAGCGAGCTCGTGCTCCATGATCACCGTGCCGCCGGCGACACCGGCGGCCGTCGTCGACCAGGTGATGTTCGCCACGAGGGACTGCTCACGGACGACGCCCAGCGGGGAGCCAAGCGCCCGGGCCGCCATCTGCAGCGTCAGGTCGACGATCGGCTCCGGCACGTCGTCGTAGCCGTGGCGCAGGTCGACCTCGAGCGCGCCGAACTGTTCGGACAGCGGCGACGTCGTGCGGAGCATCCCGGATCCGCGCGAGACGCGGAAGGCGTCCGCCGGGAGAGCGACCCCGTCCTGACGGACGGCGAGTACCTCGACGACGCGGAGTGTGGGAAGGACGAGCAGGCGCGAGCCGGGCCCGTCCAGGTAGAGCGTCTCGGTGGTCACCGGGCCGACGAACCACCCGCAGTGGTCGCGGATCATCCGCGTCGCGACGTCGAGCGCGTAGCCGAGGAACGGACGATCCGTGGGGATCACTCCATCGGTGCGCTCGTCCATCTGCTGCACGGACGCGAACGCGTTCGACTGCGTGGTGGTGTCGTCGGCCACGGTGCCTCCTACTTCGTGTCGGCCGTGCGGGCCTTGTTCGCCGGCGCGGACGCCTGCTTCTTCGCCGCCTCGGCGTTCTTCGCCTCGAGCTCGCGTGCGGCCTTCTCCTCGGCCTCACGGGCGGTGGCCTCGTCCGCCTCGCGCTGCTTGCGATCGGCCTCCTCGACGGCGAGCCGCTCGGCGTTCTTCGCCTCGAGCTCGGCGAGACCCGCGTCGATCTCGTCCTCGACGAGCACGGCGCCATCGGGCGCGGCGTCGTCGTCGAACTGGTACGTGGATCCGTTGAACCGGTACTCCTTGAGGGCCATCACGGCCTCCCTTCGCTCAGTGCTGAGACAGGAGCGGGACCAGCCGGTGACAGCTGGTCCCGCTCAGGACGTCACGCGGCGGGGGCCGCCGACGAGAACGAGACGACGACGAACGCGGACGGACGCCGCACGGCGAGCGTCAGACGCTCCTCCGCGCGGATCGTGATCCGGTTGTTCGTGAAGTCGTCCTGGTCCGAGTTCGTCGCCTCGACCGTGACGCCGCCCTTGCGGATGACGGACGCGGCCTGCGCGAACGATCCGACGAGCGCCTTGCCCTGCGCGATCGCCGGCGTGACGACCGTGCGCTCACCCCACAGCGGGGGCTGCTCGGCGATGGTGCCGTTGCCGTACTGGCCGGCGAAGAACCCACCGCCGAAGTACTGGCCGTTGGCGTCCTTCGAGAGACGCAGCGCCTGGTAGTCGGCCGGGTGGATCACGATGCCGTCGGCGTCGAGCCCGGAGCCGGTGACGACCTTCGTGATGCCGCGGAACAGCGCGTCCGCGTTGTCCGCCGTGCTCGCCGACGCCTCGGTCTGGATGCCGGAGCGCTGCAGGAGACCCCGCAGGTTCTGACCCGTCCCGCTGCCGTTCAGCAGCTGGTTCTCCTCGAAGAGGCCCAGCTGGTAGAGCAGGCGGCCGTCGATCGCCGAGGCGAGGAACGGCAGGTCGTCGCGGAGCTCGTCGGACTCCTTGATGAACGCGGCGAGCTTCTTCAGCGCCTCGGTGACGGCCGTCGGGTCCGCGTAGTGCAGCTGCGGCTTCTGGCCGTTCTCTGCGACGCCGGCGAAGTCGCCCTCGAGCGGCCCCTCGACGAAGTACGTCAGCGCGGTTCCGCTGATCGTCTCGGTGCCGAGGAGGTCGGCGATCGTCAGTCGGCGGCGGTTGCCGGTGACGATGTTCGTGTCGACCGTGGTGAGCGCGGGGATGAGCGCCTGCGGCGTCACCTGCACGTCACCGGCGGCCTTGAACTCCGGCGCCGCCGCGGTGAACTTCGACCCGCCCGTGTTGCGCAGGCTGTCACCGACCGACTTCACGAAGTGCGAGCCGAGCGACTTGGCGGGCCGCTCGTCCGCGGGCTCCTCGTCGACGTGGCCGAGGCCGTCGAAGCCCTTGAGCGCGTCCTGCCGGTCGACCTTCGCCTGCAGGTCCTTCACGGTGTCCGACTTCGTGCGCGCCTCGGCGAGCTCCGCTTCGGTCACCTCGTGGCCGTCGGCCTTGAGGCCGTCGATGAACTCGCGTGCGTCCTTCTGGGCCGCGGCGAGCTGTTCCTTGAGCGTCTTCATGACGCCTCCTTCTCAGATGAGGTTCAGTTCGATCCGTCGCAGCTCGGCGGACGCACGGTTGGGCTCCTCGGACTTGGCCGCGGGCGGCTCCTCGTCCTTGGCCGCGCCTGCGCTGGCCTTGCTGGTGTCCTCGTCGTCGCTCGGGTCGAGCTCGGCGAGGAGCTTGGTGAGGCCGTCGCGAGCGGCGTCGAGCGAGGCGAGCGCGTTGCGCATCTCGTCCTCGTTCTTCGCCGAGAACACGCGTCCGGCCTTCAGGTCGTGGGTGAGCCGGTCGGCTGCCGACTTCACGCCGATCAGCTCCGTCTCCTGGTTGGCACCGATCGGGGTGGGGCCGACCTCGTAGAGCTTCAGCTCGTTGAGGGAGTAGAACTCGCGGCCGTCCTCCACGACCCACGCGCCGTTGACGACGTCGTAGGCGAACGAGAACTGGGTGACGCGGCGTCCCTTCAGCAGGCGGTACACCTGCTGCGCCTTCGCCCCGTCGAGGTCGATCTGCGCGAGGACCTCGAGCCCCTGGTCGGTCTCCTTCGCCTCGACGACGTAGCCGATGTTGTAGTCCGGGTCGTCCATGCGGTGCGACCAGTACACGGGGATCGGGTCGCCCTTGGCCGCCCAGTCGGCGAGCGTCTTCGCGAACGCGCCCGGCTGGACGACGTCGCCGTAGCTGTCCTCGTTGCCGAAGACGGACACGACGGCGCGGAACTGCCCGTCCTCGAGTCCGTCCTCGGTGCCGGCTGCCTTGACGGCGACCGGGGCCTGCTTCGTCAGCATGCGTGTCTCCTCACGGGATGGTGATCTGTACGTCGCAGGTGCATCCCGCGAGGTCGTCGACGTCGAGCGCGGACGCGTCGCCCGGCCAGTTCGCGCCGTTCGAGAACGAGTCGCTGAGCGCGACCGTCTCGCCGTTCATCGACGCGTGCGCCGGCCGCGGGTTCGAGGACGTGACGATCCACGTCTTCGTCGCCGTCTCACCGGCTCCGGACTGTGTGACTGCCTCGACGGTGGCGAACGAGGCGAGCCCGGTCGCGAGCGTCATGCCCGCCTGGTCAGCGCGGGCGTCCGCGGCGACGTCGAAGACGTTCGTCAGTGCGTCCGTCGGGTCGTCGTCGTCGAGGGCTGTGTCGAGCTGCGCCTTCGTCGCCCGGTTGACTGCTACCGCGGTGTTCTTCGCCACGGCCTTGAGGTAGTTCGTGGTCCGATCGACGTCGTACGTGTCGGGGTCCACGCCCACCTGCTCGAGCGTCTTCCGCGCCGCAGCGACGGTCAGCGGTGTGGAGGCGGCGAGGAGGTCGTCCGACAGCTCGTCGTCCCACCGGTCCTCGTCCCACCAGTCGCCGGCCGCCTTCGCGCCGAGCGCGGAGAGCACCACCCGCTTCTGCCGGTCGAAGAACGCCGCGAACACATCGCGCACGGTCTTCACCTGCTTCTGCGTCGCGCGCTGCTTCACGAGCACGCCCCGCGACTTCACCGCAGGCGCGCCCTCGGCCCGCTTGATGAGCGACGCCAGGGCTGCGAGCGTCCCGATGGGGTCGCCGCCGTCCTGCGGGGACGCCTGACCGCCGATCACCACGTTCAGCGGCGTCACGAGCTCGTCGCCGCCCTCGATCTCCGGCAGGTTGTTCCTGCTGCGGGCCTCGTTGCGGGTCATCCACGGGGCGCCGGTCGACGTCGACAGGACGGCAGCCTGCTCCTCGAACGAGCCCTGCAGCTTCTCGGCGATGTTGAACTCGACGTACACGCCGTCGTCGTCCGTCAGCTGCGGCACGAGGAACGCGTTCAGCCGGTCCTCGATCTGCGCGATCAGCGGGCCGAGCGTCTCCGTGTACAGCATCCGGCGGAACTCGCGCACATTCGAGAAGTTCGCGTTATCGAGCTGCCCGATCATCGTCGGGTTCACGTGGTAGACGGAGGCGACCGTCGAGATGGCGAGCTTCGCCGACTCGATGTACTCCTCCTCGCGGGCGGTGAAGCCCACGCGCTTCATCTCGATGCCGTCCTCGAGCAACGGCGTCCCGCCAGCCTTCGACCCGGACGCCGTGAACTCCTTGAAGGACTCCACGAACCGGTTCCGCGCTGCCGGATCCCACTTCGTGGCTGCCGCCGGTCGCGTCAGGTACGTGCCGACGCGGCCGCCGCGCTTCCACATCTGCAGACGGAACTCCTGCGCGCTGATCTGCTCAGCGAGGGTCTGCTTCAGCGCCTCGATCGGCGGTGTGCCCGTCGTCCGCGACAGCGGCGACCAGCCGACGAACGTGATCATTGCCGAGGCGGGGACCTTGAACTCCTGCTCCCCCGGCGGGCGGATCACCCACTTCTCCGGGCCGAAGAAGTCGCCGCCCTCCTTGCCGACCACCCACGGCGCTGGCACCGACCGGATCGACCAGCCCGAGGGGGCGTCGTCGTCCGGGCCGAGGGCCCAGTACGCGCGGTCGTACAGGTCGAGCATCGCGACGAGGTCGTAGACCAGCTCGAACGTCGTCTGGTGCGCGTTCGGTCGGCGCATCAGCTGCGCCACCGGGTTGTCGCGCACCCGCTCCCGGCTCTCCCCCACACGCTGGAACGTGTGCAGGCCCAGCTGCGCGACGTTCCGCGCCCGGAACGACACCACGGACCGGAGCGCCGGCTGGGTCCGCCACATGTCCTCCGGCGTCCGGTTCAGGACAGAGCTGGTGAGCGCGTTGATGTACTCGACGGGCACGTTCGGACGGAGTTCGTTCGTCACGCCGCGGATGAAGTCCAGCAGTCCCACGGCGCCTCCCAGCGGTCAGAGCACGAGGACGCCTGCGCCCTCGTCGTCGTACGCGGAACCAGTCGGCTCCGGGTTGGTGTTGAGCAGCCACACGGCGCCGACAGCGGCGACGAGCGGGGACGCGTCCTGCGGTGACTTCTGCCGGTCGATCAGCCAGCCGTCAGCGGCGGGCCGCACGGCGGCCGTCGTCGCGGCGAGGTCGAGGTTCGGCTGCGCGCCGTGCGTCAGCGTCAGGACCGGCTCCCGCAGACCCACGTCATCGGCGGGCACCACGGCGGCGCTGACGGCGTCGAAGACGATGCCCGACGCCCGAGCGAGGTCCGGACCCTGCCACGGCGTCACAGCACCCCAGGGCGCGTCGACGACGTTCTCGAGATCCGTCACGAGGGACGACACGGGTGCGCCGTTCCACTGCAGCGTCAGGTGCTCCGGCCGGACGGCTCGGTCCTTCGACGTCAGCCACGGGATCACCCAGTCGGTGCCCGGCCGGGACGCCGCGATCTCCACACGGCGCCGGCCCTCGGTGTCCCAGAACGCGATCGCGATGTGTGCCCACACGCGGTCGTGGGACACGTCGATGCAGAACGCGACCGGACGGGCGATGTCACGTTCGACCGTGGCGATCGTCGTCGCCTGCCACGCGCCGGTCGGGAACGGGCCCGTACCGGCGGTGTTCACGAACTGGCACAGGACCTCGGTGCGGAACTCCACCTCGGGGTCCGACAGGGCAGCCGCGGCGATCGCGCGCTCGTCGAGCTCGGTGTGCCCCATCGACGGGTTCGCCTCAGCCCACCCGTCACGGTCCCACCGGCCGCGCGGTACGCCGTCGACGTCGCCAGCCGACCACTCGAACAGGCCGATCGACCCCAAGTCGAGGTCGTCGAGCATGTCCTCGGGGACACCCTCCGGCGCCTCACCGTTGATCGCGGCGAGCGCCACCGTCCGCAGGTGCCGGAGCACCACCGACGCGGCGTCGCCAGCGTTCGAGACACCCCACACCTGCGCGCGGCGCCGGGCGAGCGTCGTCTTCGACGTCGCTGCCCACGCGCGGAAGTCCTGATGTTGCCGGAGCTCGTCGAAGATGACGAAGTCCCCGCGGAACCCGCGGCCGCCGTTGCGGTTCGCGGACGCGATCTTGAACTTCTCACCCCGGTCGAGCATCAGCAGCACGGAGCCCTTGCCCTCGTGCTTCGTGTCGATCTCGTCGGCGAGCTCCGGGATGGCCTCAGCGACCGCGACCGCCTCGTCCCACGCCTCGCGGGCATGGTCGATCGTCGCGTGCGTCTCGAGCACCATGCGGGCGCCGTCCTGGAACAGCCGCCACAGGATCAGCACCGTCAGCAGCGTCGACTTGCCATTCTGCCTGGCGACGAGCAGCAGCACCGTCCGGAACCGCGGCACCGACCCGGCGACGTCGAGCAGCTCGAGCGCGTGGATCAGCAGCCACCGCTGCCAGTCGAGCAGCCGCGGCATCAACGCGAGGTAGTCGACGTCGTCTTCCGGCGTCCGGTTCGCGTCGAGCTCCTCGAGGCGATCGCGTGCCCAGTCGGCGAACTCGATCACCTCGAACCCGAGCGACGTCTCCGGCGTCAACGGCCGCAGTGGCTTCGTCCACAGACGAGGCACCGACGACCCGAAGCGCTTACCGCGCCCGCTTCTCTGGCCGCTTGAACGCCGAGACGTTGCCGGCCGGCTTGCCGGACGCTCCGCCACCGTTCCCGACATCGCCGCCTCCCGTCGCATCCACCAGTCGCCGGGACCGCAGTTCCCGCTGCAGTCGCACGGACGGCGTCGCGCCGAGGTCGTTCAGCACACGCGACAGCGCACGATGCGCAGCACGAGCAGCCGCCCGGTCCCCCGCCGCCGCCGACAGGTCCACGTCCTCCGCGAGCATCCGCGCCTGCGCCTTCGACGCCTCATCCGACGGCGTCAGCCACCGCGCCGCCTTGATCGCCGTCTCCACCGCGTCCCGCATCGTGCGCAGGGCCGTCCCGTTCGCCACGTTCGCCGCAGCAGGAGCCGCCACACCCCGCGCAGCACGCTCCGCAGCCCGCTTCGCCCGCATCCGCTCACGAGCAGCAGCCCGACGCTCCTCCGGAGACTGAGCCATCACGGCCACCTCCCTCTGCGAACGCGAACAGGCCGTTCGCACGTGCTCACCCCTGGGTGGGGAAGATCACTCCCGGCGGTTGGGCCCGTGCGGGGACACCCAGCGATCTGACCGCCCCCTGGGTGGTCAGGCTGCTTGACGTGCTTTGTACCGTGCGTCGGCGTCCTGGCGGCAGGGTCGGCATGCTCTGTGGCCCTGTGGTGTCGTGTAGACGTTGCTTGCGGTGCGTGGGTGGCCGTTGCGGCACGTCCCTCGGTTCGGCTTGATGCCTCGGGCGGTGTTCACCTGAGTGGTGACGGGCTCGAGGTGCTCGGGGTTCACGCATGCGCGGTTGCGGCACAGGTGGTCGAGCTGGTGTCCCTCGGGGACAGGTCCGACCCACTGTGTGTAGGCGAGGCGGTGTGCTGCCTGCGGGACTCCCTGGTACTTCATGACGCCGTAGCCGTCGCGGTCCAGGTAGCCGGTCCAGTGCCAGCAGCCGAAGGGTGTGTACTGCACGTGACCGGGGATGCGGTCTTCGAGGGACGCTGCAGGACGGGGCATCAGGCACCCTTGGTCGTCTCGAAGAGGTGCAGCTTGATCCACGTACCGGGGAACCTGACTGCACTGCCGATGAACGTCCATGACTCGTGCACATCGTGACCGGTACCGACGATGGTGAAGGTGCGATCGACGGTGGGGTGGTCGGGGTTGAGACGCACCCAGAGGTTCAGGAGACCTGGGATGCGTTCGTCTGCTTCGACTGCGATCGGTTCCGCGTCAGCGGGGATCTGAATCGTTGAGCCGGAGGGCGTGATCATGTGCCGATGGATCGTCTGCATGGCGGGACTCCATTGCTCAGTGGGTGGTGGCCTGCACGGCGGCCGAGGTGCCAAGCCCGGCCGGTCCGAGTGGCGCCCGGATCGGAGCCGCCGCAGCGGTGAGGTCCTCGCCGTGCAGGTGGTCAGTGGGGTGCGTCGCCTCGGGGCGGCGGTTCGTGCGTGTGCGGTGGCAGGTGCACGCCACGGCGGTGTCGCACATCACCACGCCTCGGAGGTGAGTCCGATGCTGGGTGCTGCCTGCCCTGCGCCTTTCGCGCGGTTGCAGCGGTGGTGCGTCGGCTTCCGGTTCGATGGCTCGAACTCGAGGTGCGGGTGCGTTTTCACCGGCAGGGTGTGGTCCACCTCGAGCGCGTCGGGGGTGTTCGCTGGTGCGTCCCAGTCGATGGTCGCCTGACCGCAGAGGGCGCAGGGTGCGTTGACGGCACGCCACCGGGTCTTCTCCTCGGCGCGCATCTCCGTGTGCCGGCGGCTTCCACCTCGGGGCATCGGCTGCTCCCTCCGGCTGGTGGGGGTCGGCGGGGACGCAGGTACCGCTCCGGGGCGACAGGTCAGCCCGGATTGTGACGGCCCTTCGCGCGACTTCTGGCACGCGTTGACGTCCCCGCCGAAGTACGGGTGAGCACCCCGGGGACTGCCGCGCGCTGGCTTCCCTCGGGGTGCTCGTTGCCGGTTCGTCCGCTCGGGGTATCGGACTCCCTCGATAGGCGACGGTTCCGGCTCGCCGCCCCAGTGCAGACCCCGCAGCTGGAAGGGGCCGGCTCGATCCGCACGCGTGTCGGCCGGTCTTGCGGGCACGAGGCCCGGTCGTCGGACCGGCGCAGCCTCCCAGAAGCGCCGGCCCGGGATCCGTTCGCCACCGACGGCCGGGACGGATCAGCCCGTGACCCGGGGCAACGACGCCTCACTGGGGGTACGACGAAGGCCCCCACCGTGATGGTGAGGGCCTTCGGTTGCTCCTTGCCGGTGACCCGGCGTGGAGGTTCGCTAGCGCCAGTGTACACACTCGGTCCGCAGTTCAGGTTCGCGGCGCGTCGCGTGCCCTTCCCCGGCGTCGTCCGTGTGCTGCTGCGTGGGTGACGAGGTCGGTGAGCTGCACGTAGCGGCGGCCTCCGTAGAGGACGGTCGGCATCCCGTTCGCTGCCCACTGCTCGACGGTCCGCTTGCTGCGGCGGATGCGCTTCGCGGCGGCGTCGAGGGTGAGGATCTCCGACGTCATCCGATCCAGTCCAGGACCTGGCGGTACGTCTTCGTGGGGATCTCGTACGAGCACGCCTCGCACTGCACGCGGACGTCGTGGACTTCCTCGGACAGCCAGACCGCGCCGACTGCGTGCTCGCCGCAGACGGGGCACTGGCGGGCGTTGACGTCTCGTGGTCGTCGGGGCGCTCGCGGGTACTTGCCGAACAGGGTCCGGAAGATGTCGTTCACGTCGTCGACGAACACGGGGCCGGCGCTGTCGGTGAGGATCTGCTCCCAGCGGATGAGCAGCCAGGTGACGAGGATCTGCACCAGCTGCCCAGCGCCGGCCGGAGTGGCTTCGGCGCGGAACCCCTGCTCCTCGCCGTCGCGCTTCCACACGACGACGACGGTCGCGGGCGGGTTCACCTGCAGCCGGTCGGACCAGTTCGTGACCCACTGGATGAGGCGGGCGTAGGCGTCGTCGGTGTCGTCGATCGCGTCGGCGCGGAACGGGAGCGGTGCCTCCTTCGACGCTGCTCGGGGCATCCCGTCGCTCATGGTGCCGAGCGAGGGGATGGCGAGGCTGCGTGCATAGGCGATGAGACCGGGGGCGTCACCGAGGGTGCGGCGTGCTCGGGTGGCGGCGAGGGCGAGTGCGGTCTCGTCGTCGAGCTCGATGGTGTCGGTCACGGTCGGTCCTTCCCGATGATCGTGCTGTCGGTCTTGCTCGGCTTCCGGACTTCCCGGACGACGGCCACGACGACGAGCACTGTGATGGCGGCGAGCACGACGGCGAGGCAGATGGCTCCGGCCCAGCCGAGGAGTGTGAGAGCGGTCATGGCGTGTTCCCTTCGGGGTGTGGACGGATGGCGGTGCAGCCGGGGACAGTGCACTCGTCGTAGCGGGTCGAGAGCCGGAGCCAGGCGTGACGGCATCCGGACCGGCCCGGGTTGACCTTGATAAGCCGACCTCCGGAGAAGACGCCTCCTGCGTCCGCCATCAGAACGGCGTCTCGTCGTCGTACGTGCCACCGTCGGTGCTCCACGCGTCGCCCTGCGGCTGCTGAGCGGCCTGCGGAGCCCAGGACGGGTTCTCGGCCGTCTGGCCTCCCCACGAGCCGCCAGAGCCGCCCTGAGACCGCGAAGCGCGCGGGATGATGCCGAGGGTCGGGAACCGGAGGACGAGCTTCGCGCCCGTCGACCCGTCCCGCTTCGGGTAGGTCTGCAGTTCCGGGTCGCCGGTGATGATGACCGCGGTGCCCTTCACGACCTGCTGCGCGACGAGGTCGGCCTGCTCCTCCCAGAACGTGGCTTCGACCCACGTCGTCTCGCCCTCGTTCTTCCAGCTGCCGTCGTCCTGCCGCTTCGAGCGCTGGTGCGGGACGGTGAGGGTGACGACGGACTTGCCGCCCTTCGTCGTGTTCGCGCGCGGGTCGCTGGCGACGAAGCCCTCGACGGTCATCGTGCTCTTGCTCATGGTGTCCTCGTCTCTGCCGCCGGGGCGGCCTTCTCGATGCGGCAAGCCAGTGCCGCGCTGATTGCTTCGTCCAGCTCGTCGCGGAGCTGCTCCGCCTCCGCGATCTCGAGCTGCGCCTGCGTGCCGCGAACCTCGACGGCCACGCCGCCGAAGTCGTCCGCCCACACGTCGGCGATGGTCTCGGTCTTCGTCCTCGTCACACCCACGGCTGTGTCGCCTCCCACATCTGCTGCTTGTGCTGCCGGTGCCACGCCTTGCGCTTCGCACCGCTGTCCAGGAGCGGAGACCTCGCGCCGCAGCTGCACAGGCCGTAGCCAGTACCTGCGACGCCACGGCTCTGCCGGATGTGAGTGCCGCGACGGGCGCCCGGTGCGTGCGGTGCGCCCTCGCCCTGAAGCTCGTGCCCGGGCACCCGCGTGTTCGTCTTCGCCATCAGGCGGCCTCCGCTCCGTCGAGGGGCACCGCACCGTGCGGCGACCAACCCCTGTCCCGAAGGCGCGCGAACTGGCCCTGCCAGATCAGCGACACCTCCCCGTTCTCCCCGTGCCGGTTCTTCGCCACCGCGACCGTCAGGTCCGCCGGCGTCTTCCGGTCGTACGACAGCAGCAGCACGACGTCCGCGTCCTGCTCGATCGCACCCGACTCCCGCAGGTCCGAGATCAGCGGCGTCCGCGTCTTCCTGCCCTCCGGCGACCGGTTCAGCTGCGACAACGCGATCACCGGGACGTGCAGCTGCTTCGCCAGTTGCTTCAGCGACCGCGACACCCCAGCGACGAACTCCTGCCGGGACTGCTTCTCCGTCGCGCCCTCCATCAGCTGCAGGTAGTCCACGACCACACCGGCCAGCTGCCCGCGCCGCGACACCGATCGGATGAACGCCCGCATCTCCGCGAGTGTCGTCGACGAGTCGTCGATGAAGATCGGTGCGCCCTGCATCTTCTGCCGGGCGATGCTGACGCGCTTCCGCTGCTCGTCGTTCAGCGAGTGGTTCCGCAGCGACTTCATGTGGACCTCGCCGAACTGGGCGATGAGACGCAGCTGCAGCTCGTCCTCCGACATCTCGAGCGAGACGTAGACGACCATCCCGCGACGCGCGAGCATCGTCGCGAGGTTCATCCCGAAGATCGTCTTGCCCTCACCCGGCCGTGCCCCGATGACGACGAGGTTCCCGCCGGCGAGGCCGCCGATCAGCTTGTCCAGCGACTCGAACCCGGTGGACATGAACTCCGGCTTCTCCGAGAGACGGGCGATCGTCGCATCGATCGTGTCGCTCACCGGGTGCACCTCGACGCGGGTGTTCTTCGCGACGAGCTCGAGGGTCTGCTGCGCCTCGTCGACGAGCTTCAGCGGGTCACCCTCGGTCGCGGCGCCCATCTGCGAGATCCGCAGACCGGCCTGCTGCAGCCGCCGGCGGATCGCCTTCTGCCGGACGATGTCGGCGTGGTAGCCGACGTTCGCCGTCGTCGCGACCATCGACGTCAGCTGGAACAGGTACGCGTCCCCGCCGACGTTCTTGATGAGTCCCTGCTGCTCGAGCTCGTTGATCACCGCGATCGTGTCCGACGGCTCGTCGCGCTCGGCGAGGGCCGCCGCGGCGCGGGCGATGTGCTCGTGCTTCGGGTGGTAGAAGTCCGCCGGCGTCAGGACGTCGAGGGCCTTCCAGATCGCGTCCCGGTCGAGGAGCATCGCGCCGACGACGGTCTGCTCGGCGACCTGGTCGAACTGCTGCACGTCATCCACGGCGACTCACCGCCTCGACCCACTCGGTGTCGCCCTCGTGCTCGTCGAACTCCTCGACGGTCACGCCGTGCGCCTCGCACCACGCCTGCTTCTGCTCCGCCATCAGCTCCGCCGTCGCGTCGACCCCGTACCGCGGCGTCGGCGCCGCGAGCTTCAGCACGTCCGCCGGCATCACCCAGCGGTGCTCCTCGCGGTAGTGCTGCTGCACCGCCTCGAGCGCGTCGTCGAACGACAGGTGCCCGATCAGCTGGTGCCAGGACCGAGCCGTGGCCTCGTTCAGCACGCGGCCGTCAACGCCCTGCGCCCAGAGCAGCAGCTGCGCCGTTTCCGATACCTGCATGTCCGTCCTCCTCCTCTCGCAACCGCCGCACGAGCGCGACGCTCTCTGCCAGTCGTTTCTCACCGCGGCCACCGCGCGGGCCGGGGACTTCGTCCTCCCACCGCTCGCCGTTCAGCCACGTCGTCAGGTGCGGCACGTACTGCGGCTGCACCCACTGCTCGTACCCGGCGCCATGCGTCCTGATTGCCTCGACGAGCTGCTCACGAGACACCGTCCGAGCCAGCACGAGACGCATGAACTTCGTCTTCGCGCCCTTCTTCCCGGCCTTCCTCGGCCAGCACTTCCAGGCCTCCTCGAACAGGTCCTCGAGCGTGTTCTTGTCTTCTTCTGTCTTCTGGGTCTGATTAGAAGGAACATCCCGCGAATTCGCGGGCTCCTGTCCGCGATTCCGCGGAGTCCTGTCCGCGATTCCGCGGGCTCCATTCCGCGATTCCGCGGAGTCGACTCCGCGCGACTCCTGCACCACCGGCCGCCACGACTTCGTGCGGTCGTAGTTCCCGCCGAGACGGTGCTCCGTTGACTCCACGAACCCGCCCGTCCGGAGCGCCCGCAGTGCTCGGTCGACCTGGTCCTCCGACAGTCCGACCTCGGCGCTGATCTGCGCGCTCGACGCCGGCCACCACGCCTGCTGCTCCGCGTCCACGTGACGGTGCGCGCCGTCCGCGCAGCGGAAGTGAATCCGCGTCCACACCAGCGCCTCGTTCGCGCCACCGAGGCGCTGCACCAGCGCTGCTCGCACCATCACGAAGTCGTGCGCCGTGATCTCGTCCTTCGGCACTCCGGCCATCAGCTGTCCTCCTCTCGTTCGTCCATCTCGCCCGCCTCGATGCGGGTCCTCATGCCCTCCGCCATCGCAGCGACGAGCGGGTTCCGGTGGGCCTCCCACCGGGCCAGGTGCGCCAGCACCGAGGTCCTACTCAGCGCGATCACGGCACCTCCCACAGAAAGCGCGTGATGTTCGCCACTGAGCGCGCCGTGCGGCGACGCGACGGCATGTCCCACCCGCCTCGGGGCGGTCGTTCGGCGATCACCCGGAAGCCCGCCGCACGCAGCGACGCCCCGGTCTCGCCCTCTTGCGTGTACGTGATCAGTCGCCGGTAGCCCATCGCGCTCGTCGCCCGCCAGGCGGCCGCGTAGAGCTTCGAGTTCGCATTCGGCGTGCCATCGGTCGCGCTGCGGGTGACCTCGAGCGTGTCGCCTTCCGCGTCGATCACGCGTGCGATGGGCCGGCCGACGACGATCACCCCAACGAGCTCCCGCTCGAGCGCTACCCCGATCGAGAACTTGTGCCCCTTCGGCGGCTCGTGGTGCCGGTGGTGCTCGGCAATGAAGCGCCGGGCATCCGCGAAGCTGACCGGGACCAGCTCGAGGCCGCTCATGACCACCCCGCGGCAGCCGGGTACACCGGGACCACCTGGCCGTCGTCCCGCAGCAGCACCAGGCCGTGCACCGCATGCCGCACCTCGACCAACTCCGGGTCCTCGTGACCGCCGATCTTGATCCCGCGCGCCACCGCCTCCGCCTGCATCGCCGGGTCCGACTCGATCGCCCCGTTGATGTCGCTCTCGAGCCACACCACGTTCGACAGGCGGTGCTTCCCCCGCCGACCGCCCATGCCGCCCTGCCGATGCTGCGGAACGAGCGTGTCCGACTCGTTGCCCGTCCACGCGCTCCGGCGGCCGTCACGCGCTTCGAGAGCGGCAAGGAGCGGCTTCGGAGTCTGGTCAGCCACGCCGAACACCCGCTACGGTGACGGCATGTCCCGCATCAACCGCCGCCACCTCGACAACGCCGTGAAGGCGCTCCAGGAAGCCGAGAAGCTCACTGACGACGTTGTCGACGTTCACGCGCGAGCCGCGATGGACAAGACGCACGAGTCGATTCAGCATCTGATCAGCTGGCTTGCGCAGGCGCAGGAAGCGCTTGGCAGCCACGGCACTGAGATCGTCGACGAGAACACCTGACCGCGGCGAACGGACCAACTCGCTCACGCGGCGGCCACCTGGTCCGCTTCGGTGACCTGCCGCTCAACGTCGGAGAGCTCGTAGCCCCACGACGCCAGCAGCTCGAGGTACGGCTTCACGCGCGACGACTGCCATCCCTTCCGGTCGAAGTCCCGCGCGCCCTCGATCGAGCCAAGGGCCAGCGCGAGCGCGACCTGCGGAGCACGAGTCGGGTGCTCGTCGAGGTACTTCACGACGTCGTACTTCCCGAGCCCGCCGTCCGACTTCGCCGCCTGCAGGAGCGTGAGCACCATCGGCCACGGGTAGTTGCCGTACGACTCGTCGAGTGACTGCCGCGCGGACAGCAGCTCCCAGCCCGGCGCCGGCTTTCCGCGCTTCTGCAGGAGCTCTTGCAGCCACGCCACACGAACGCCCGTCGCGACGTCCCACGCCTTCGTCCGCTCGCGGTCCTGACGCCGCTGCTCCTTCTTGGCGGCCTGCTCCTCGGGCGACAGGTCCGAGGTCTGCACTTGCCGCTCTCGCCACTCCGCTACGAAGAGCCCGCGTTCCCTCCAGCCGACGATGGCGTACTGCACCTCGGGGGCGCGCTCCCCCGAGCTGTAACCCGAGACGATGTAGGCGCGGAGACCGTCACCCGCTCGCTTCACGAGCTCGTCGTGCGGGAGAGAAGCTACCGTAGTCGAGCGCTTCGGCCCGGTGTAGAGGTCAGACGCCCGGACAGCATCGACGGCGTCGTAGGCCGGCGGGTCGATGACGGTGAGACCCTGCGCCTCGAGCTCCGCGGTCAGCTTCGCGCGGGCTCGAGCTGCGCGCTCGCGCTCCACGACGTACGACGATCCGTTCGCCAGCAGGACCCGGGCCTGCGCATCCGGGTCGTCGTCGAACTCCGCGACCGCGATCGCAGAATCGAACGACAGCTGCTGCTCGCGCATGGCCGTGGTCGCAGCCGTCGAACCGCCGACCGCGAGTGCACCGTCGACGACTTTCTTCGCCGTACCGGTGCGCCTCGCGATCGCCGCCGCGCTCACGCCGAGCTGCTCGAGCTCCTTCATCGCCAGCACCTGCTCGACGTCGTCCAGCTCCGCACGGTGCTCGTTCACCACGACCTGGTCGACGATCCGAGCCGCGTCCTCGAGCGGCGCCACCACGAACACCGGTACCTCCTGCACGCCGGCCTCCACCGCCGCGAGCGTGCGACGCTGCCCGTCCACCACCCGGAGCCCGTCCTCGGCCTCCTGCGCCGTGATCGGCACCAGCACACCGTGCTGCTTCACCGACGCGACGAACTCCTTCGTCAGCTTCGTGTTCGACCGGACGTTCGCCGCCACGATCAGCGTCGCCGGGTCGACCCGGACGACAGTTCCCTCGTTGCTCATGCCTGCTCCTGCTCCTCGAGCTCCTTGCGGAGCTGGATGACTTCCTGACGTGTGGCGCGGAGCGCTCGCTCCATGACGACGAGCACCCCGCGCTGCATCTCGATCGACTCGGTGAGCGTCAGCAGCGATTCCTGCAGCACCCGGTGCCCGCGCGGCCGCGGCAGCTCGGCCACCACCTCGGGGACCTGCTGCTCCTCTGGCGCCGGCTCGACGGCCTCGACCATCGGCTCCTCGACAACCTCGACCGGCGCGGTCGGCGCCGGCGGCTTCCTGCGAGCGACCGGCTTCGGGTCCCGCTTCTTCACGGGGTCCACGGGTACCGACTCCGCCGTCAGGACCGTCAGCTCTTCGCCGCGGTCCACCGCCTTCCGGTAGCCCCAGTCGGACGCGTACCGCTGATTCGCCTGCACGCACGTCTGGCCGCGATCGAGCTTCCCCGGGCACGCACCACCCGAGTGGCAGCCCGCCGCGTAACCCGACGTCGTCCCGTGCGGCGGGAAGTCATCTGCGTAGAGGTCGTGGCCGCTCATCGCTGCACCTCGACCCGCACCGTGGAGTCCACCGTGATGACGTGCGCTCGCCCGCCGAGCAGCGGCTCGAACGTGAACGTCGTCACCGTGCGTCCCGTGATCGACCCCTCATGGTGAAGCGCGATCACGCGACCCTCGAACGGTGCGTCGAGACCGGACTCCGGGACCGACACCGTCTTCCCGTACACGCCAGCGTTCAGCGCGCCCGCCATGACCTTCGGTGTCGGCGTCGCACCGCAGTGCGAGCAGAACCGCATGTCCTCGGACGGGTGGATCACCGGGACGACGTTCGCGCCCCTCGTGCGCTCGCAGCCGCGGACGTGCACCACGTCACCGCGACGCACCAGCATCGTGTTCTCAGCCATCAGCTCGCTCCCGTGTATCCCTGCGCGTGCATCCGGTCAGCAGCCCGCTGATCCGCACGCGACGTCCTGTGGTTCTCACCGGCAGCCGCGAACGCGTCAAGCAGCTTCCGGAGGAACTGGTCCCGCTTCTCAGCGAGGAGGAACGCGAGCTTCAGCTCGTACCCCTTGTCCGACGCGCGAGCCATCTGCTCCGCCAACGTCCGAGCGACCTTGTCCGCGCCCACCACCAACCGCACCGTCTCCCGGTCGACGTACGCCTCGTAGTCCGTCCTGGCAGTCGCATACGCCTCACCAGCGGCCTGCAGCGCAGCGACGACCTCGAAGCGCATGGCCGCGAGCTGATCCCCGTACGCGCCGAGCAGCGTCCGCCCAACCGCGTTCACGAGGGCCACGTGCAGCCGGTCATCCGGGTCCGGCCGGTGGATGCCGACCGAGGCCAGGACGTTCGCGATCCGCGGGTCCAGCGGCGGCCGTTCCACGACCTCACCCGTCGCGACATCCACCGCGCTCACCGGTCGTACCCGCTGCTGCTCGGCGCCGGAGCGTCGACCTCCGTGCCCTCGAGCACCCCGTCGACCGTCTCCACCTCGTCGTCCGACTGCGGGACCTCCGCTGTCGCCCAGTCCGTCGTCGGCTGCTCCTGCTCCGCCCACTCCGGCTCCGCCGCCTTCACCGGCTCCGCCAACGACGCCAGACGAGCAGCGATCGCCGCCTGCAGCTCACCCGACCGCTCACCCTTCGGCACCCGCCGCCACAGCGCGTTCGCCTCGTCCTTCGACGACACCGCCGCGGCCTCCGCGAACCAGTCCGTCGGCGGCTCCACCACCTCGGCGACGAGCGCCGGCTGCTCCTGAGCGGCCGGAGCCTGCTGCTGCGGACGCTGACGGCTGTCCGCCTGGTCCATCTCCTCCGTCGAGTACAGCCCCGACAGGTCCTGCGGGAACGCCTTCCGCAGCGCCAGCATCTCAGCGCACTTCCCGAGCATCAGCGCCGGCATCTTCCGCCACATCGGCCCGCCCGCGTTGTACGCGTCCATCGTCGCCACCGCGTACAGCGGCTCCACGAACCCCTCACGGTGCACGCCCACCCGAGCCGCCTTCGGAGCCTCCGCCGCGAGCCACACGTCGACCCACGTCACACCGTCCGACGTCCACTGCGTCGCCGTCTGCCCCCGGTACTGCCCCGTCCGCTCCGCCACGAGTCGGGCACCGTCGATCGACACCTGCGTGCCCCACTTGCCGCCACGCTCGATGCAGTAGATCTGCCGCGCGATCGGGTCCAGCCCGGTCCGCTGCGCGTGCATCAGGAACGCCTCGACCACCGGACGCGGCGCGAGCCGCCGATTTGCTGGCGGGCCCGTCACCAGACCGGCCGCCTCGACGAGCGCCGCCTCGGACGCCGTCCACTTCGTCTCGTCTCCCGTCGACGGGAGTGCTGCCACTGCGTTCGTCACGCTGCCTTCTCCTTCGTGCCCTTGGCCGCGGTGACCCGCAGCGCTGCCTTCTTTACGACGACCTGCTCCACGCCGGTCTGACGGATGTGCTCCGCCTCGAACGCCTCCACCGCGAGCCGCTCACGCTTCAGCGCCGCCTCCGCCTGGTCGAAGTCGTCCTCCGCCAGCTGCAGCCGCTCGTACAGCCCCACCGGACGAGCCGCCCCCGCCGCCACCCGGTCGATGCCGAACACCGGCCGCTCCTCGACGACGGCCGGCGTGAACGACACCCGAGCGAGCGGCGACTCCTGCACCACCGCCTCCCCCGCGTCCAGACGGTCGAACATCGCCCGGTACGCCGGCTCCTTCAGCGCCTTCGCCTCCTTCTCGAGGTCCAGGCCGCGGAGGTAGTTCACGGCGAGCGTGTCCAGCTCCTCGTCGATCACCGGCCCCTCACCAGCACGAGCAGCCGCCAGGGCCGCGTCGAGCCGCTCGAGGAAGTGGTCCGCGAGGACGACGAGCTCCGCGAACAGGTCCGCGTCGAACTCGACCCACTCGACGTCCACGCCGAACGGGTGCCCGGACTCGAACTCGCCCGGCCGCCCCTCACGCAGCTCCCACGCGTAGAGCGACCGTTTCGCGCCGAGGATGCCCATCACCCACTGCTGCTGGATGCCGTAGCCCTTCTCGACGTATGCCTGGGACCCGACCGGCACCGGCTTGCCCGACGTCTTGATCTCGGCCACGACGACTTCGCCGTTCTCGAGTACGGCCACGCCGTCCGGCGAAGCCAGGTGCCGCGAGTTCGCCACCGACCGGAACACGCGCGACTCCGGCTGCATCCCGTGGGACTCCCGCAGCTGCTCGGCGATCACCGGCTCCCGCTCGTTGCCCCACGCCGTGTACGCGTTCCCCTGGAATCCGCCCGCCGCGGCCGCCTCGATCTGCTCGTCCGTCTCGGCGAGCAGGAACGGCAGCTTCTCCGCGATCAGCTCCTCGACCGTGACGCCGTGGTAGCCGTGCGCCTTCTGGTGCAGGTCCCGGACCTGCGTCGCCGTGGCGCCGTGCGCCCGCTCGTACAGCCAGCGCGGTCGGTCCTTGTCCGACGCCCCGGCACGCGCACTGAGCTCGGCCGGCAACTTCGTCTGCACGCTCATGCCGTTCTCCCTTCGTTGGTCGGCCAGGACACTGCGCCCATGGCCTCGGTCTGCTGCTTGCTCGGCTCCCCGTCGATCGGAGAGCCAAGGGACCGCGCTCCCATCGCCGCGAGGGCGAGCGCATCGGCCACGTTGTGATCCCGGATCGTCAGCCCGGGATGGCGGGCCCGCATGGTTGCGAGCACCACCCGCTTCTTGGCGTTGCCGTCGTCCGCGGCGTACTTCGCGCGGGTCCGGGGCGACACGACGACGACCTCGTGACCGCACGCCAGGAGCGGGCCACGGACCATCCACCGCTGCGCGTGCCGTTCGTCCGGCTTCCCGAACCGGGAACCCCACGACGGTCCCTCGAGGACGACAAGCGCTCCCGCGGGCACCTGCCGCAGCGTCCGCTGGGCAGTCGACTCGATGCGCTGCCACGACTGCAGCGCGTCATCCGATGCCGGAGCGTCGATCCGCTCAAGGGCCACCTGCCCTTCGCGGATGACCGCGATGCCCGTGCTCGTCAGCGACAGGTCCAGCCCGACGACGATCACGAGCTGCACCGGAGCCGGTAGAACGTCCACCGCAGCGGCACCAGCCCGACCGTGTTGCACGCCGAGCACCCCTGCGGCTTCTGCAGGTTCGCGACCTCAGCGCCGTGCTCTTCGCACACCAGCGCGGTCGCGCCGCAGTGGTTACAGCGGATGCCCCACTCGGACGTCTTCGCACACCGCTCGACGTGCTCAGGCGTGCGCCGGGTCCGCTTGTCGCATCGCGGGTAGTCCGTCAGCGCTGCCTGCAGGTTCGCCGGCACCCTCACGGCGGTCACCGGCCCGTCTCCGGTGTAGCGGGGGGCGGGGGCACCTGATCCGACGCGAGCAGGGACCGCATGTCGCGGAACAGCCGCCACCTGTCCTCGGGCTCGCACTCTCCGTCGCCGTTGTCGTAGTGGTCCAGCACGGCGACGACGGCACGCAGGGGCACCATCGGCTCGGCGCTTGGGGTCGGCTGCGCGGGCACCAGCGCACCGCGCAGGTACGTCTCCACCTCAGCCCGCGACCCCGCCGCGACACCGAAGCTCTCGAGCAGCTCCGCGACGTGCGCCACGACCGCGTCGACCCCGGTCACCGGTCAACCTTCAGCGGCGTCACCAGCGCGAACGCACCGCACAGCCACAGCACGACGACCAGGAACAGCAGCCCACCGTTCAGCGGCGCCGCCACCACCCAGGAGCCGAACCCGATCACGAACGCGAGGCCCCACCACGGGGCCGCCCGCAGCAATGCACGCTGCTCCGGCGTCGTCGGCACCACCGGCACCGGCACGGTCGCGTCCAGCGGCACCTGCACGATGGACCGCTCACCGAGCTCGTTGCGGATGGTCAGCACGGCCTCGTCGTGCTCGTGAGCGACCGAGTGGACGCGCCACAGGTGGCCGTCACGGTCGTAGATCAGCTCGTCGGTGTGGATCAGCGCGGCGAGCTTCCGGCCGGCTGCAGGCATGGAGGTAGCACGGAACGACATGTCGTTGCCCCTTCGGGGTGAGAGAAGTGATCCCGCCGGGCTGTCGGTAGCCGGGCGGCAGAAGATCAGAGAGGGAGGATCAGGCGGAGCGCCGGATCGGCGTCACGTTCGAGTGACGGTGGATGCAGAGGGTTCCCCGCATCCAGGCGTCGAGGCATGCGGCCTCGATCCGCCAGGAGGTGTTCACGGCCCGCTGCTCGCCGTGCAGTTCACCGGACCGGCAGGCGTCGGTGATGGTGCGCCAGTGACGCTGCACCCGCTCGCCGGCCTGCTTCGGCGTCAGCCACTCGGCCATCACGCCACCGCCGCGAGGCGAGCCATGAGCGCGTTCGGCGGGACGTTCAGCCAGCGCGAGATCGCTTCGAGCTCATCGAGGCTGAACTGCTGCTCGCCGCTGCGTCGGCGCTGCGCTGCGCGGACGTCGCGGCCGATGATGAGGGCGAGCTCCGCGGTGGTCTTACGCTGAGCTGCCATGTACGCGCGGATATTCGACGCAACCAGTCCGCTGAGAGTCGTGGTTGGTGCATTTGGTGTCGGGTTCGGAAGCATGACGACAGATTGCGTCATGTGAGACGCATCTGCAAGCCATGTCCCTCAAAACGTCGGTAATTGACGGGACGCGTCCAGTCTTGACGATTTGCGCCTCAACCCGTACCGTTGCGGTCATGCCTCGCCCTGCCTACGAAGGACCGTCCGATCTCGCGCGCGCGGTGTCCCGCGCGTTCCGCCGTGAGATCGGCGACCGGCGCATCTCCGGCCGCGCCTTCGCCCGCGAGATCGGCAAGTCGGAGAAGTACACCCGCGACCGCCTCAACGACGTCTACGAGTTCGGCCTCGACGACATCGCCGCGTTCTGCGAGCTCATCGGCACCACCCCGCAGGAGTTCTTCAAGGCGATCGAGCGCGACGCTGCGAATGTCGGCGGCACCACTCAACCTGAGGGCTCATCGGCGACCGACGCCGACGACTACGCACTCGCCGCTTCCGATCGACCCACCTTCGAGACGGAGCAGGAGCGCGAGCAGGAGCAGCCGTGATGGGGGGCACATGGACGTCTTCGCGCTAATCGAGGACCTGGGGGTCCGCCTCGAGTACCGCACCGACCTCCCGCCCGGCCGCCTCGGCGCCTACTACGACGACGAGCGCCTGATCGTCGTCCGCTCGAACCTCACCCTGGCGCTCGAGGCGGAGACGCTGTGCCACGAGTACGTCCACGCGAAGTACCGCGATCGTTCGTGTCACCCCACGCTGGAACACCGCGCCCAACGAGAGGCCGCCCTCATGCTGATCCACCCCGACGACTACGCCCGCGCCGAGCGCGTCAACACCAGCCCCCTCGCGATCGCTCAGGAGCTCGGCGTCACCCTCCACCTCGTCCGCGTGTTCCAGCACGGCGTCATGAGCGGCATGATCCGCCTCCCCGCGGTCGCCTGATGGCCTGGACCGAGAAGCTGCCCTCCGGACGGTGGCGCGGCGGCTACCGGCTCCCCGACGGGTCCAAGCGATCCGCCGGCACCTTCGACCACAAGAAGGCCGCCATGAACGCCGCGGCCGCCGCCGAGGTCGACGCAGCAGCCCTCGGCTGGCGCGACCCCCGCGCCGGCGCACGCACCTGGGGTGACTGGGTGACCGAGTGGTGGCCCACCCGCGGCGTTGAGCCGTCGACCCTGCTGCGTGACGAGTCCCGGCGGAAGACGCATCTCGACGACCGCTGGGGAGACGTGCCGCTCGTCGACATCACCCGGCACGACGTGAAGGCCTGGGCCGCGGAGCTGCTCGTCGGGATGGCGCCGGCGACCCGTGACCGCTGCGTCGCGCTACTGTCGGCGTCGCTCGTCGCCGCCGTCGACGCCGAGATCCTCACCGCGAACCCTGCCGCCCGCCTCCGTCTCGCGAACGCCGACAACACCCGCGAGCGGTACCTCACGAAGGCTGAAGCGTTCCGGCTCCTCGACGAGGTCCCCGAGGGCGTCGCACGCGGCATGGCCGCCATGCTCCTCGGCACCGGCCTCCGCTGGGGCGAGGCCGCCGGCGCCACCGTGCAGCGCCTCGACCGGTCCGGCGCCGTGTTCCGCGTCGCCGAGACGTGGGACGACAAGCTGAAGCAGCCCAAGGCGTACCCGAAGGGCCGACGACGTCGCTCGGTCCCCGTGCCCGACTGGACGCTCGACTACCTGAAGCCGCTCGTCGGCCGACGTCGCACCGGATTCATCTTCCTGAGCACGGACGAGACGCCGCTCGACCACCACAACTACCGACGCCGCATCTGGATCCCCGCCGTCAAGCGCGCCGGCCTCGACGACGTTCACCTGCACGACGCCCGTCACACGTACGCGTCGTGGCTCATCCAGGACGGCGTCCCGCTCGAGGAGGTCGGTCGGCTCCTGGGGCACGTCTCACCCCTCACCACCCGGCGGTACGCGCACCTCGCCGAGACGCCCAGCGCGTCCGTGCTCAGCGCCCTCAGCCGCCCAGCGCGTGGGGCAGACGTGGGGCAGGACACCGCTCCGGACGACTCCAATGTGATCCAATTCCGCCCCCGCCAGACCGGCTGATTCCCGCACCAGCACTGGGGAACACGACCGTCGACTCCACACGCCGCCACGGCCCGCCGATACCCCTCGACGCACTTTTAATCCGAGGGTCGTGGGTTCGAGCCCCACGGGGCCCACCTCTGGTCGGGACGCCCACCGCCCTCTTCATCCGAGGGTCGTGGGTTCGAGCCCCACGGGGCCCACCTCTGGTCGGGACGCCCACCGCCCTCTTCATCCGAGGGTCGTGGGTTCGAGCCCCACGGGGCCCACCTCCTCGTCGCCTCCCGTCCGACCGTGCCGCCCCGTTCTGGGGTCCGCGCCCGTCTCGCGAACGGGACATGATGCTCGTTGTGGGGGTACCACGCCGCCGCGCGCGTGTGGTGTGGTGCTGTCATGCCCAGCGCCACCATGGACTCCGCACAGCACGACGACGTCTTCACCCGCACCCAGATCGTCGATGCGATGATCCGCGTGCTCCACGAACTGCCCCTGCACGAGGTCACCCCCGCTCGCGTCGCCGCGGAGGCCTCGATGAGCGTCGAGACGATGACCGGCTCGTTCCCGAGCTGGGACGGCCTGCTCCTCGCGAGCATCGACCGGTGGAACGACCAGCGCACGACGGGGCTGATGCCGATCGCCGCCGAGCTGGGCACGGTCCGGTTCCTCCGCGCGATCGTCATGAAGAACATCGAAGACCCGTCGCTCATGCGGTTCCTCACCGCGATGCTGAACATCGCCGCGGCACCGAACCACCCGCTCGCGCCGATGCTGCACAGCCGGTGGCGCCGGTTCCAGAGCTTCGTGCAGGAGTCCCTCGTGCAGGACATCACCGTCGGCCGCGAACCGCACACGATGGAGCCGGCTCGCGGTGCCGAGCAGCTGATCGCGACGTACGAGGGCCTGCAGCTGCAGTCGATGGTCCGTCCGGAGATGGACCTGCTCGAGTCCTTCGACCGAGCCGTGACGCGTCTCCGCGAGGGATGGTCCCGCGCCTACGTCCCGCCCGTGTGGGACCTCTCGCAGGCGAGCTGATCCCGGGGTACAACTCGCCCCCAGGTGATCCTTGGTTGCCGCACTGTCCACATCGGTGCCCCGCTCAGCAGTCTGTTGGATTCACCCGGATATGGTCGTTCTCGTTCCGCTCACCGCGGGACGTCAGCACTGAACGAACCACACCGAACGGGGTACACCGTGATCGAGCCCATCGACGCCACGCAGACCAGCTCCACCGGTGACGCGCGCCGCCTCGTGGAGCTCGCCGCCGCCACCGGGACGAGCATGAGCGACGAGCTCCTGTTGGACACCCTCCGACGCAACGCGAAGGTCAGCATCCGGCACATCCGTGCCGACTTCGCCGAGGTCGCGACCGGCACCGCCGTCCTCGGGTACGTCTGCCGACAGCGCAACGACTTCCTCGCGCTGCGCGGTGACGACCCGGCATGGGCGCAGGAGATCGGCCGCTACCCGAGCGAGTCACTCGCGGTCGAGGCCCTGCGGATGCGTCGAGCCTGACCCGACCGCCGCAAGCGACCGGCCTGCCGGTCCGGTCCGGTCCAGCCTGCCGGGCCGGCCAGGCCTGACCGGCCGGTCCAGCCCGCCGGCCGATCCAGCCGGCCCGGCCCGGCCCCTGTC